>WFOE01000253.1 GCA_015488215.1 Planctomycetales bacterium | reverse complement strand
TCAGATGTGTATAAGAGACAGCCCCCGTCTCCACCGCCCCCGTCGCCACCACCTCCGCCAGGCGAGATGCCGCGCATTTGATCGATCCAGTCGGCGTAAGTGCTGACCCGGGTATCGAACGCCAGCTCGCCAAAGGTGAAGTTGGTTGTGCCGTCAATATCTCCGTAGTCAGTGCCTGGTGACAACCCCCAGGAGGTAACCCCCCCTACATAGAGTGTACCGCCTACGTTGAAAAACGCAGGACCGCCGGAATCGCCGGGAGCTGTTATTACCTCGTCGGTAAGGGGACTGACGCCTTGTTGGACGATGTTGAGGATTCTTCCCAAGGCGTCATTGGCGGCCAATCCGTTGTCAAAGTCATATACAAGCTGAGTACCGGGGCGGATGTTTAATTGCAAATTAGAAACGGAGTTTAGTGCCTCAGCCTCGACGTCGTAAATGTTGCGGCCATAGCGCTTCCGATTGTCGGATATCCGCTGAGCATTGCTGCCAACCCCCGTTTGGCCGTAACCGACAAAAATTGCCTCCCTTCCTACTTCGTCGGTATTGCGGTAAATGGGATAGGCTTCGATCAGCTCCTCGGTGATTTTTTGGGGCAAAGCAATAATGGCGATATCCGCCCCGTTTTCCAGTCCCAACCCCGAATCGGGCACTCCGCCATCCACGCCGATCCAGTCTGGATGTACGGCAAACCGCAACGGGTCATTCTGGGTGACGGTCAGCGTTCCAGAAGGAAAAGTAAAGGTTACTTCCACGCTGATGGCCGTAATCTCACCGGTCAAGTTATCGGTAAGGCAGTGGGCTGCCGTGAGGATGTGTTTGCGGTCATCCAGCAGCGTGCCGGTGCAGGTGGCGAAGTTGTTGTTGCCCGGAAACTGGATCAGCAGGCTGGCCACTCCGGTGAACTGGTCGTCCTGGGCCAAGTGCAGGTTGGGCGCGTCAGCTACAACGATTTTGGCGACCTCTTCCTGTTCGGTTTCGTCGGGATAATGGGCAGCCTGAGGCAGCGCCGCATCCAGCAGAAAACGCTCTTCCAGCGTGTCGAGGACCATAACACGGGCTGTGTGTCGCCGCGGCTTCCGCTGGAGTTTCTGGCCAAGCCACTGGATCCAAGGGGTCCGGGTGATCATGACGTGTTCTCCCACAAACGTGCCTCTTTCACTGGCCCGGATGAAGTGTATGAACTGGAATAACACACTCCAAGCTAATTGCGGTCCCCACTTTTGGCAAGCAAAAATCCGCCGCGACTTCTGCCGCGGGACGGGCTGGTGAAATTGCCCCTTTTCGATTCTTCAAAACGCGCCCCGAAGTGCCCCGAACCCACCAGCAGACACCACCTGCCCTGCGCGATTGCTACCGCAAAGCCAAAGGGGGCTAGGAGAAGATGGCGGCAAGGAGTTCTGCGGTTCCGAGGCCGCCTGCCACAGCAGGTGCAGGCCCGATTCTTCCAGCCATCGGGAAGCCTGTCCGGAAGAGACGTTACGCAGTTGCAGCGGACCGGGTAGCAGACTCGCCGGGTTTGCAAGCTCCGAGTCCGGGTTTTCCTCCGGGCCGGAAGCCCACAGAACTCCCAGCACCCCTTGGGGTTTTAGACAACGGGCCACTTGCTTCAGCAGTCGCCGGGGCGATTCGCACCATTGCAACGCCCCGTCCAACAGCACCAGGTCGAACGAGCCGGAAGCAAACGGAAGCCATTCTCCCTGGGCGTGCACCCAGCGCACCCGCCCCCAGCGCAGGAGCCCCTGGTCGGCCAGAAATCCGGCCAGGGGGTTCACGGCGAAGCGGTTCCCCCACTGGAAATGGTGCACCAGCAGCTCGCCGGAAACGGAAATCTGGAGCACCTGGCTGTCGTAATCCCAGGAAAACACGTCCCGTAGTACGCTTTCCCACCGTCGGGCCCGCTGTCGCAGGCGGTTGCGTTGCTGGTCGTTGAACCGCACTCCGGCGGCAAAGGGGTTTCGAGCCGCCCGCTTTGCCCAAGCGTTGATCCGACGGACCCAGCCGGCGCGGTTCTCCGGCGGCACGATCCTCGGAATCCCGTCCAGCACCGGATAGCCCCGGCCGCAGTGCGTGCAGGCAAGCCACCGCCACTGAGAGATGGCCAAGGAGTGGTGATCAAATGGACAGACGAGTGTGTCCCACATGCTGGGATGGCTCCTTGCACGGGAATCCGTTCCTCCGGGAGCTTCCCGGCCCAGAAGTTTCAGCCTAAGACATCCGCCTCCTTGGAGTAAAGGGCAGTTGATCCTCGGGGTATCCCTGACTGCTACAAGGGAAAATCGTTCCCGAGGGCTACAGGGTGGCCATGGGCAAGCTGCCAGGGGAATGGTGCCACTCCCTAGGAACCTCTGGGCGGCAGGCCCCCCTGGCCGGAAGCAGAGCAAAGCAGAGAGCGGAACCTGCCGCGGCAGTATGGAAAGCTGGCGTGGGATGGGGGGGTTATTTGGGGTTTTCCGGTCAGTTGGCCTGAGGCCTTTTTTTGGATTGGCTGAAGTTTGCCGGTTATGCGGCCGATATCAGGGATGCTCAGCCGGTTCCTTCGTGGCGGAAGAGCGGCGCGGTCGTGGCGGGACCGCACCGGCCGAACCGGAACGAGTCACCCCCCTAACACAAGCGACCGTGGCGATGAACAAGCACCCATTCCGGACGGTGGTGGTTTGGACCCTCTGCCTGCTGATGGTGGCTCCCGGCTGCTGGCGGCGGCGGAGTTTCGTGTTCCAGTCGCCCGACGAGCTGGAACACTACGTGGACATGGCCACGGACCTGGAAGCCCCGCTGATCGAACACCACCCGCTGGCCGAAGTAACCGAAACGCTTCCGCCGCTGACGCTGGAACAGGTCGAACAGGCGGAGTTCTGGGACATCTCGCTGCAGGAGGCGATCCGCATCGCGCTGACCAACGCCAAGATCGTGCGGCAGTTGAACTCCCGGGCGGCCGGATTTCCCACGGCCGGAGGCCCCCTGGTGCTGCCGCCCCCGGACGGCGTGCTGCGGCAACCGGACGCGGTTCCCACCATCTACGACCCGGCCATTCGCGAGACCGGCGTGGCCGGACCGGGGCTGGGCGTGGAAGCTGCCCTGGCCGCTTTCGACGCCCAGCTTAGTGCCAGCATGACCTGGAGCCGCAACGAACGGCCGGTCAACGTGGGCGGGTTCGGTAACTTCATCTTCGCTCGCGACTTCCAGCAGGACCTGGGCGACTTCCAGGTGCAGCTCTCTAAGATTGGGGCCACCGGCAGCCAGTTCTTCGCCCGACACAACGTCAACTACGAATGGAACAACAACCCCACCCGGGGCGTGCCCAGCGACTATCAAGTCAACGTGGAACTGGGCGTGAACCAGCCGTTGCTGCAAGGGGCCGGCACGCTGTTCAACCGCATTGCCGGACCTTCGGGCGCCCCGGGCATCTACAACGGCGTGCTCATTGCCCGCGTGCAGCAGGACCAGAGCCTGGCCGATTTCGAAGCGGCCGTACGCAACATGGTCAGCGACGTGGAAAACGCCTACTGGGAACTCTACATGGCCTATCGGGCCTTCGACGCGGCCAAACGGGCCCGCGACGACCAACTGGAAGGCTGGCGTAAGGTGAAAGTGCGAGCCCAGCAGGGAGCAGCCCAGGGAGACCGGGCTACCGAGGCCCAGGCCCGCAACCAGTACTATCGCTTCCGCGCCCAACTGGAAGACGCCCTGCGCAACTTGCTCAAAGCCGAAAACCGGCTGCGGTACCTGATGGGGCTTTCGCCCACCGACGGTCGGCTCCTGCGTCCCAGTGACGAACCCACTACGGCCAAAGTGACCTTCGACTGGTACGAAGTCCACCAGGAAGCCCTGGTCCGGTCGCCCGAGCTCCGCAAGCAGCGGTGGCGAGTCAAGCAGCGGGAACTGGAATTGATCGCTTCGCGCAACTTCCTGCTTCCGCGGCTGGATGCCGTGGCACTGTACCGCGTGCTGGGAGCCGGGGATACGCTGATTAATCCCAACGGACGCGGCGTGCCCCCCTACGCAGGCAGCAACGCCTACGCGACGCTGACCGACGGCAACTACACCGAATGGCAATTGGGGTTCAACTTCTCCATGCCCCTGGGCTTTCGCCGCGAGCTGGCTGCGGTCCGTAACGCCCAACTGCTACTGGCTCGGGAGCGGGCCCGCTTGCAGGAGCAGGAGCTGGAAGTCTCCCACCTGCTGACCGACGCCCTCCGCGATCTGGAGTACGCCTACCTGTTGACCGAAACGCGGTTCAACAACTGGATTGCGGCCAAGGATGAAGTGGAAGCCGTGACCGAACGCTGGAACCAGGGCGTGCGCGGCGTGATTTACAACGACGTGCTGGCCGCCCAGGCCCGCTACAACGACGCCGAAATCAACTACTACCGGGCGCTGGTCAGCTACAACAAGGCGATTGCCGCGGTGCACTATCACAAAGGCTCGCTGCTGGAATACAACGGCATCTACCTGGCCGAAGGCCCCTGGCCGCACAAGGCCTACGCCGACGCTGCCCGCGAGGCGGCCCGACGTGCCGCGGCCACGCCGATTGACTACGTGCTCAGCCGCCCGCGGCCCTTCAGCGCCGGACCTGTGAACCAACAGTGGCACGACGACCCCGGGGCCGGCGGCCGGGAAGCCGTGCAGCCGGAGCCGGTACCCGCTCCCGGGGAACAGCAGCCTCAGCCCAAGACCCAGCCGGAACCGCCCCAACCGGCCCCACAACAGCCCGCTCCCAAGACGGACGCTCCTCCAGTGCCGCAGCCCACTCGGCCGGCCTCCCCGGCCCGACAACGCCAGGCCCGGGAAACCGAAACCGGCCCGCGGCTGTTGCACTCGGCCGCTCCGGTGCCGCACCCTCACACGGACCGCCCCGGCCAACTACAATGGAAGGCCAAGAGTTCCGCATCCCTGGCACCCGAGGGTGGGCATGAAGTCCCCGCGTCTGCAACGCGTCCTGCGACTGGTCAATTTGCTCCAGTCCGGTAAAGCGTACAACACCGCCCGACTGGCCAAAGCCTGCGGCGTTTCGCGGCGGACAATCTTTCGGGACCTGGAGCTGCTGCGGGAATCGGGCTTCGAGGTCCTCTACGATCCGGAACAGGGCTGTTACCGGCTTCCGGATGCCCAACTGCTGCCGCCGACCAACTTTTCGCTGCAAGAGGTGCTGGCTCTGCTGGCCCTGTGCTACGAACTGGGCGATCAGCACGGCCTGCCGCTAATGCATGCAGCCCAGACCGCCGCACTGAAGCTGGAAAGCTCGCTGCCGGAACGGCTCCGCCGCGAAGTGGCCAACATGGCCCAGGCGGTTCATATCCGCTTGGATGCGACCAACCCCCTGCCCCAGCAGCAAGATGTGTTCCAGCAACTGCTCACTGCCCTGAGCAAGCGCCGCGCGGTGCGCATCCAATACGACAGCGTGGCCGACCACCGGGTAATCTCCACCCGGCTGCATCCTTATCGGGTCTTTTTCAGCCGCCGCAGTTGGTACTGCGTAGGCCGCAGTTCGCTGCACCGGGCCGTGCGCACCTTCAACCTGGGGCGGATTCGCCGCCTGGAGCTGCTGGAAGACCGGTACCGGATCCCCAGCGGCTTCAGCCTGCGGCGTTACTTCCGCAACGCCTGGCACATGATTCCGGAGCCGGGCCCCGATGCCCAAGTGCATCTGCGGTTCAAGCCCCTGGTGGCCCGCAACGTGGCCGAAGTGCGCTGGCATCCCACCCAGCGCTGCCACTTCAACGAAGACGGTTCGCTGGAGTTCTGGGTCCAGGTTTCGGGACTGTGGGAAATCTCCTGGTGGGTGATGGGCTACGGCGATCAGGTGGAAGTGCTCCACCCGCCCGAACTGCGGCAGATGGTGCTCAAGCGGGCTGAAAACCTTCTCCGCCAGTACCGCCAGCAGCCGGCCGAGCCTCCGGCAGCGGAAAGTACCCCGGCCATGAAACCCCATCTGGGCAAAAAACGCCGTTCCACCAAGTCCCGGCGAAGCTGAAGGCGCACGTGCCGCTGCTCGACCGCTTAAGGCTGCTTCAGTACCGCACTTGAACCTGCGGGTCGTAGAAGAAAGGCGGCGCCCAGGGCCCCCAGGGAGAAGGCCCCAACACGGGCGAACGTTTCGGCTTCGGCCGCTGGCCGGTCTTGCCCGGCACCACCACGGGCACTTCCAGAGGCCAAAGGACTTCCGGCCCGTCGGCTACCGTGCGGCGCAAGGAGAACCAGGGATAATCGTGCCGGTTGTGGTAATCCAGTTCCGGGGCAAGCCAGTCCCGGTGCACGCTCTGGCAGTGACGGCACGCCGAGGAGCAGCCCATCCGATAGCGATACCAATGCCGCACCGGAGCGCGTAGCCAGTGCGGGATATCCTCATGGCAAGCAGGACAGTAGAGCGAATGGGCATCGCCCTGGGGCGTTCCCCCTAGCACCACACACAGCAGCAGCCACATGACCGAGGCTCCCTCACATGGGGTGGAAAAGCACAAGCCCTGTAAAAGAGTCGGCACGCTACGACCCGCATCGTGCGTCGGTTCGACACAACCGGCACAACTGCTTCCGCCCGCAAAGTTACCGGGATTTCTCCAGTCTGAGTTTCGGCTTCAGGGGGCTGCTTTCGGTTCGGGCCAGTTCAGATGGCGGTGCAGAAAGCGGAAGGTTCCCTTGCCGTTGATTGTATGCGGGCCGACGAACCATTCGATCTCGCATCGAGAGCCGATTCCCAGTAGATCGTACACCCGCCGCACGCGAGCAAACTCGTAACCAACCCACTCGTCCGGGGCTACGCCGTCAAAGTGGCCCCGTTCCACCATGAACGGCCGCGGGGCGATGAGCCAGGCCATTTCGGCATGGTCGAACCAATGGGCCATGTCGTACTCGAACATTTCGTACTCAATTGTGCCCACGTAGGTGTACTGGTTGTCCACCGAAGCGTTCTTGTAGTTCCAGCGGTCGAAATCCGCCGAGCAGATAGACAGGCAGTATCGCGACACCAACACCGGTACCCGCATGGCCGTTTTGCCGCCGTAAGAGAGTCCGTAGAAGGCGATCCGCCGCGGATCGACAAACGGCAGCGAAGCCAGCCAGTCGGTAATCTGCCGGTGTTGGGCGGTGATGACGGCAAAGAGGGTCTTCTTCAGCAGATAGGCCTTGCGCTGGATAGTGCGAAAGCGGTCCATGCCGATGTAGGGGTTCTGCGGGGCGAAGACGACGAATCCCCGCTCGGCCAGACGGCAAGCGAAACGATGATAGGCCGGATGGTCGATTTCCGGGTGGGCCAGATCGCGGGGGCGTCCTTCCAGGCCGTGCTGGCACACCACCACGGGGCGCCGCTCTCCGGCAGCAAGCCCCTTGGGTACCAGCAGCCAGCCGTAGGCGATTACCCGCGGATAAACGTTCAGCACCACTTCGTAAGCGGTGTAGTTCGGCTGGCGGTAGAGCAATCGCGTGCGGGGCCGAGGCGGGAGCAGCGGCAGCTCGAAGTCCCCAATCACCTCGGTGCGGAAGCGTTCCCGGTACGCCCGGCAGCTTTTCTCATAGGCTTCCAGCGAGCCAAGGTCCAGCTTGGCAAAGTACTGTTGCCGCACGCGGTCCGAATCGTGAAGCACCCGCTGTGTATGGTCGATCAGTTGCCAGAGCTGTTCCCGCAGCAGAGTGCCGTCGGCAAACGGCCGCCGGAGGGGGCGGAGCCGGCCGGAAGGAGGCGCCTCGGGTGCCGAGAGGCCCAGCCCCCGCATCCACTGCCGCAGGGCACTCCAGGTCAGCCCCGGCCCGCGGCCGCCGCCGGAAACCACCAGCACCGGGGCATGTTCCTCGGCCAGAGGGCCAAGCAGCGTCTTGGCCCGGTCCAGTTCCGCCTGGATTTCGGCCACCGGGGGGGTAATCAGCTCCCCCGGGGCGGCTCGTCCCTGGACCTTTTCGCGAATGGGTGGCACGTTTTTGATCTTGGGGAACGCGGCCGCTTCGATCACCAGCGCCCGCGGCGCAACGAGCGAAGCAATCTCGGCATCGCCGAACTGTTCCAGCAGGGCATAGACGTTGCGATAGATGGGCTCCCGCCACAGGCGTTGCCGGGACTGAAAGTAGCCGCTGACCAGGGCCGCGTCGATTCGCACGTCCAACGCCGCAGAGTAGAAGGCCACCAGTCCGCCTTCGCCGTAACCGGCCACGCCCACGGGAAGCTTGGGCCACCGCAGGCGAAACCAATCGACCAAGGCCAGTACCTTCTGCACCTCGTAGCCGATGGGGTGCCGCCCCACCTGGTATCCGGCCCGATAGACGAACTCCCGGTGCGGAATGTCCAGCTTGCGGCCAATGCGCAGGGCCGAAAACCGGTCGGACCGGTCGATCAAAAGCGGGACCACCACCCGCAGCCCGGCTCGGGCCGCAAGCAGTCCGGCCGGCGAGGTGGGCCCCGCCGAGTCGGTCAGTCCGGCCAGTTGTTCGGGCAACTGGTCGCAGTCGCCAAGCAGTACCACGTTGGCCCGGGCCGAGCCGGTTGCCGGTTCGAGCAACAGCCCCACACCGTCCACCCCGGGGAGAACGGACCAGCGAATCAGCCGCACGCGCACCTGGTCGTCCCGGGCCACCAGGGCATCGCGGGCGGTGGTGGCCACCAAGAAAGGGTCAGCCGGGGGCAGGCGTTTGTCGTTCACCCCGATCAGGTAGGCCAAGCGGCGCCGGTTCGGCTCCACGCTGCGGGCATAAGCCGCCGGGGAAGAAAAGTCCCGGTGCCAGTGTTTTTTCCGCTGGGCGACGCTTTGCCGGAGCTGCTCCAGCAGAAACTGGTTGATCCCATCGACCATCTTCCGGGCAAAATCCCCCTGGTCGGTCAGGCGTTCGGTGCCGGGAAGCACCTGCTGGGCCGAAGCGATTCCGGGAAGCAGCGTCCCCAGGCCAATCAACCAAGCGCACCCAAGCGAGAACCTGGCGCTCATCACAGACTCCTTGCGCAACGGGCGGGAGTGGCAACACAGGCGGGAAGAGTTTGGCGTGTTCCTATGGTAATCCCACGCCGAAGCCCCCGCTACAAGTGAGCTGCGGACAAAAGGTCTTGGGTCTTGGGTCTTGAGTGGGCAGGAAGACACGCCAATTGGTCGTTTGGCGCCGCGGGAAGATTGCCGGTGGTTGTTCGCAGTTCGTCGTGTATTTTGGTAAGGATTGGCGTTCGTTTTTGCATCGGAGCGGAAGCTCCTGGCGCAAGCCGCAGATCGCTAGTCGCAAGCCGATTGCCGGTTGCCGCTAACGAGCTGCCGATTACGAGCGCGAGTAGGAGTACGAGCACGAGGACTATGAACGCTTGCTTTTCCGCTGGAGCGGAAGCTCCCTGCGCAAGGCGCACGGCGCAAGCCGACCGGAAAGCTGGTTCAGATGCGGGCGTAGCGGTCCTGGAGGGCCATCACGGTCAGCTCTTCTTCGCGCAGGGCCTGCATGGCCCGAACGGCGGCCTGAGCCGCGGGGATGGTGGTGATGCAAGGCACGCCGTGGGCCACGGCCGCAGCGCGGATGCGTCCTTCGTCGGTCCGGGCCCCCTTGCCGCTGGGAGTGTTGATGACCAGGTTAATCTTGCCGTCGATGAGCAGGTCGAGCAGGTTCGGGTGCCCTTCCTGGAGCTTTTTGATTTCGGTGCAGGGGATGCCCGCCTCGCGGAGTACCCGGGCCGTGCCCCGCGTGCAGTAGAGGTGGTAACCCATTTCCACCAGCGGTCGGGCAATCTCCACCACGTAGGGTTTCGTGCGGTCGGCCACCGAGACGAAGATATTCCCCTCCCGCGGCAACACCACCCCGGCGGCCAGTTGGGCCTTGAGAAACGCGATGGAAAACCGCTCGCTCATGCCCATCACTTCGCCGGTGGAACGCATCTCCGGCCCCAGCACGATGTCCACCCCGGCGAACTTGATAAAGGGGAACACGCTTTCCTTGATGGAAACATGGGCCGGGATGACCTCCTCGGTGGCTCCCAGTTCTTCCAGCGTGTGTCCCAACATCACTTTGGTAGCCAGTTTGGCTGCAGGCACCCCGGTGGCTTTGGCCACAAAGGGCACGGTGCGGCTGGCTCGCGGGTTGACTTCCAGCACATAGACGGTGGGCATCCCGTTTTCCCGCTTGATGGCAAACTGGATGTTCATCAGCCCGCGCACGTTCATCGCCTGGGCTAGCCGCCGGGTGGCCTGGCGGATTTCCTCGATTACTGGCTGGGGCAGACTGTAGGGGGGGATGGCACAGGCCGAATCGCCCGAGTGGACCCCGGCTTCCTCGATGTGTTCCATAATCCCGGCAATGAGCGTGTGCTGCCCGTCGCTGACTGCGTCCACGTCCACTTCGGTGGCGTCTTCCAGAAAGCGGTCGATCAGTACCGGCTGGCCCTGGGCGGCGGCGAACGCTTCCTGCACGAACTGCATCAACTGGCCCTGGTCGTAGCAGATTTCCATGGCCCGGCCCCCTAGCACAAAGCTGGGCCGCACCAGCACCGGGTAGCCGATCTGCTGGGCTACGGCCCGAGCCTGCTCCACCGTGCGGGCAATCCCACTTGGCGGCTGCCGCAGCCCCAGCGAGGCGAGCAGCCGCTGGAACTTTTCCCGGTCCTCGGCGTCTTCAATCGTATCGACGCTGGTGCCCACGATGGGCACGCCGTTGGTGGCTAGGGCCCGGGCCAGGTTCAGCGGCGTCTGGCCCCCGAACTGCACGATTACTCCGTCCGGCTGGACCCGGTCGAAGATGTTTAGCACATCCTCGGTCGTCAGCGGCTCGAAGAACAGCAGGTCGCTGGTGTCGTAGTCGGTGGAGACGGTTTCCGGGTTGGAGTTGACCATCACGGACTGGATGCCCAGTTCCCGCAACGCAAAGCTGGCGTGGCAGCAGCAATAGTCGAACTCGATGCCCTGGCCGATGCGGTTGGGTCCCCCGCCCAGGATCATCACGCGCCGCCCTCCCGGCGGCTTTTCCGGCACTTCGTCCTCTTCTTCGTAGGTGGAGTAGTAGTAAGGCGTGTAGGCTTCGAACTCCGCGGCGCAGGTGTCCACCGCCTTGAACGTGGCCACGATGCCCCGCCGCTTCCGCTCCGTCCGCACGTCGAACTCCGAAGTGTCCCACAGGTGGGCCAGTTGCCGGTCAGAAAACCCGAAGCGTTTGGCCTTGCGGAGCAGCTCGTCGGAAATCTGCTGCAAGTTGGTCTGCCGCAGTTGTTCTTCCAGCTCGACGATCTGGGCGATGTGGTCCAGGAACCAGGGGTCGATGCCGGTCAGCTCGTTGATCTGCTCGACGCTCATGCCGCTTTTCAGCGCGTAGCGGATGTACCAGATGCGCTTGTCGTTGGGCGTGGCCAGGTGGGCCCGGATTTCGTCTTCCGAAGGCTGCTGCGGGGTGCCCCACAGGTCCGTCTTGTCGCAGCCCAGGCCGAAGGCCCCCACTTCCAGTCCGCGCAGGGCCTTTTGCAACGCCTCCTTGAACGTGCGGCCGATGGCCATCGTCTCGCCCACGCTTTTCATCTGGGTGGTGAGCGTGGCGTCGGCTTCGGGGAACTTTTCGAACGCAAACCGCGGGATTTTCACCACCACGTAGTCAATCGTCGGCTCGAAGCAGGCCACGGTCTTGCGGGTGATGTCGTTGGGCAGCTCGTCCAGGCGGTAGCCCACGGCCAGCTTGGCCGCAATCTTGGCGATCGGGAATCCGGTGGCCTTGGAAGCCAGGGCACTGGAGCGGCTCACCCGTGGGTTCATCTCGATGACAATCATCCGGCCCGTCTTGGGATCGATGGCAAACTGGATGTTGGAGCCGCCGGTTTCCACCCCGATTTCGCGGATCACGGCAATCGAAGCGTCCCGCATCCGCTGGTACTCTTTGTCGGTCAGTGTTTGGGCCGGGGCCACCGTGATGGAATCGCCGGTGTGGACTCCCATCGGGTCGAAGTTTTCGATGGAGCAGATGATGACCACGTTGTCGGCTCGGTCGCGCATCACCTCCATCTCGAACTCTTTCCAGCCCAGGATCGACTCCTCGATCAGCACGCGATGCACCGGAGACTGTTCCAGCCCGCGGCGGACCAGCTCGTCGAACTCCGCCCGGTTGTACGCCACGGCCGAGCCGCTGCCGCCCAGGGTGTAGCTGGGGCGGACGATGGCCGGCAGGCCCACTTCGTCTAGCACCCGCCTGGCCTGTTCCAGCGAATCGACCACCTCGCCGCGGCACACTTCCAGCCCAATCCGCCGCATCGCCTCCTGGAACCGCTCGCGGCTTTCGGCTTTTTCGATTACCTCGGGCCGGGCGCCGATCATCTCCACATCGAACTGTTCCAGCACCCCGTGGCGGTGCAGGTCCATGGCCAGGTTCAAGCCGGTCTGGCCGCCCAGGGTGGGCAGCACGGCGTCGGGCCGCTCCTGCTCGATGATCTTGGCCACCACTTCCCACTGAAGTGGTTCGATGTAGGTGCGATCGGCCATCCCGGGATCGGTCATGATGGTGGCCGGGTTGGAGTTGACCAGGATGACCTCGTAGCCCTCTTCGCGCAGGGCCTTGCAGGCCTGAGTGCCCGAGTAGTCGAACTCGCAGGCCTGGCCGATGACGATAGGGCCGGAACCGATAATCAGGATCCGCTTGATGTCCTCGCGCTTCGGCACGGCGCAGCATCCTCCTGGACGATGGCTTGGGGGGTTGGCAGAAACAACACGCGACGAGGTTTCGCCGCGCCGGTGCGGCGCGGCTGGAACGTACTATCGGCGGCGGAGTTATGGGGGCGTTGGCATGGCACTCCCTAGGGCAATCGCGAGGCGGCTGCTTCCGCAAGAGAGTAACAAGCCACCCCCGGGGCGTTCAAGGGTCCGCCGGGCGGTTTGTGCCCAAGCCGGCCGCCCTCCGACTCCTTCCCGGCCGTTTGGCCCAGGGACCATTGACAGAGCGGCTTTCCTGACGCGGCGTATCCCTGGCGTTGCGGCGGCCAAGGTGTGCAGAACTTTCCGGTTGTTTCCGCCAAGGGGATGGCTCTTTGCCGGTTGTTGCTCACGCTCCGCGCTGGGAACGCGCGAGCAACCCTGCGTCCTCCGCGTTTTTTCTTGCACGGCTTTGCGAGGTGGTCACAATGGGAAGCGCATCGCGTTTTCCCTCCTGATATGTGCCCCTGCCCGGAGCGTTCTGCCATGCGTTTGCTTTCGTGCTGCCCGGTGTTGTTCTCTTTGGTATTGCTGTTGCCAGGTTCGGCCTGGCCCCAGGCAAACGCGGTAGAGGACCCCTGGCTGGTGCTCACCCCACCGTACCACGGCCCGCCACCTCAGGCGTTGCTCAAACAGTGGGCCCTGGACCGGTGCGAGCGGGCGCTGCGGCGGCGAGCGGCCGAGTTCGAAAAGCTGGACCGGCCCCAGGCTTGCCTTCGCTGGGCGCGGGAGCGGCAGGAGTTTTTCCGCAAGCAACTGGGCGGATTCCCGCCACGCACGCCGCTTCGGGCCAAGGTGGTGGGGACCTTGCAGGGCGAAGGCTTCCGCGTGGAGAAAGTCCTCTTCGAGAGCCAGCCCGGCCACTACGTTACCGCTTTGCTTTACCTGCCCACGGGCCGCAAGGGGCCTTTTCCCGGCGTGCTGGAACCCTGCGGGCACAGCATCAACGGCAAGGGAGCCGGCGCCTACCAGCAAGCGGCCATGCTCATGGCCCGGCACGGCATCGCCGTGTTGTGCTACGACCCCATCGGCCAGGGCGAACGCTACCAGATTCTGCGGCAAAACGAGCGCCAGCCGGCCCAGCAACGCGCCGTGGAATATCATCCCAAGGCCCGATTCCTTTCCACCACCGAGCACACGCTGGTGGGGATTGGGGCCATCCTGGTGGGTTCGAACACAGCAAGGTATCGCATCTGGGACGGCATACGGGCGCTGGACTACCTGCAATCCCGGCCTGAGGTGGACCCCAAACGCATCGGCTGCACGGGCAACTCCGGCGGCGGGACACTCACCAGCTACCTGATGGCTCTGGACCAGCGCATCTGGGCGGCCGCGCCGGCCTGCTATCTGACCGACTTTGAACATCTGCTCCCGCAACGGGGCCCCCAGGACGCCGAGCAGAACATCTTCGGCCAGGTGGCCTTCGGGCTGGACCATGCCGACTACGTGCTCATGCGGGCGCCCAAGCCCACGCGCATCCTGGCGGCCACGTTCGACGGGTTCGACATCCGGGGGACCTGGGCCACGTTTCGGCAGGCGAAGCGGTTTTACGGGCTGCTGGGCTATCCGGGGCGGGTTGATTTGGTCGAAGCCCGCGCTCCCCACGGCTTCACGCGGCTGCTGCGCGAAGGGGCTGCGCGGTGGATGCTCCGCCACCTGCGCGAAGAGCCCAAGGAGGTGTTCGAGGAACCCATCACCCCCTTTGAAGAAGAACAAATCCGCTGCACGCCCCAGGGCCAGGTGATGCTGCTGCCGGGAGCCCGTTCGGTGATCGACCTGAACCGGGAGTGGGAAGAGCGGCTCCGGACCGACCGCCAGCGCCGCTGGGAACGCCTCTCTCCGGAAAAACGACGGCAACGGGTGCGGCAGGTGGCCGGCGTGCGCCCGCTGGGGCAACTCTCCAAGCTGAAAGCTTCCAAGCTGGGCCAGACCACCTGGCAGGGCTTTGCGGTGCAGAAATGGACGCTCACTCCGCAACACGGGGTGCCGATGACTGCCGTGCTGGTGCTGCCCCAGCAGTTGAAAGCGCCGCCGGTGGTGTGGCTGCACCCGCAGGGGAAATTCCAACTGGCCCAACGCCCCGAGGAATTGAAGCGATACCTGAACCAGCATCGGGCGGTCCTTGCGCTGGACCTACCCGGCTGCGGGGAAACCCGGCCCCGGGGGCGCTACTGGGCCGTGGACTACTTCGGCCCCCTGTACCACGAAACCATGCTCCTGTACTTGCTGGGGGAGTCGATGGTCGGGCTTCGGGCCGAGTACTTGCTGGCAGCCGTAAAGTGGCTTGTTTCCCAGTCGCCGGCCGGGACTAAGGACCGTTCCGGCGTGCTGCTAGTGGCCCACCACGAACTGACCGTGCCTGCCCTGCACGCGGTGGCCCTGGAGCCGCAACTTTTCGCCCGGGCAGAGCTGGTGCGAGGGATTCGCTCCTGGGCCGAAGTGGTTGCCACGCCCGTGCCGAAAAACCAACTGATCAACGCGGTCCACGGGGTACTGCGGCATTACGACTTGCCGGAACTGGTGGAACTTGCCGGCCCGGGACGAGTGCGGCTGATTGAGCCGGTCAAACCTGACTCGGCCCAATAAGGCATCCCCTTTCCTACGGCTTCGGCCAAAAGGAGCAAGGCAAGGGCCAAAGTCCTGGGCCACTGGGGCAACAGAAGGTCCCAAAGACCAGGGCGGCGCAAAAGAGCACTTGCTTCCAGTGGGGGGGGACGCCGACTCTTTACAGCAGCTCCCGAGCCTCGGCACGGCGAGGACCACAAGTCGAAAACGCGGCTTCCAGGGGGCCACCTCGGCGACGCTCTTGCCGGTTGGACAGCCTGGCCAAAGCGAGTACTCTGAACGGAAAGGAGGGACGCGCGCCAGCATCGGACGACTTTGCGGAGGCAAGCTGGGGGTCGTGCAGCAGCAAGAAACAACACCGGTGGTGATAACCGGGCTGGGAGTGGTCAGCCCGATTGGCGTCGGCCGGACCGCATTCGCCCAAGCTCTGGACCAGCAGCAAAGCGGCATTGCGCCGATTGACCACTTCGATGCCAGCCAACTGCCTGTGCGGCTCTGTGCCCGGGTGCGGGACTTCGAGCCCAAGCGGTACGTGCGCCCCCGCAAGAGCTTGAAAATCATGTCTCGCGATATGGCCTTCGCCGTGGCTGCCGCGTGGGAAGCCTGGGAAAGCGCCGGACTGGATCGGAAACCGCTGGAACCGCATCGGATCGGGGTGGTTTTCGGGGCGGACGTCATGTGCACTCCGTTGGAAGAGTGTGCCCGAGCCTATCCTCAATGCTTGGAAAATGGCGAGTTTTCCCTTTCCACTTGGGGAAGGCGGATGGCCGAAGTCTGGCCGCCGCTGACGATGCTCAAAACGCTGCCCAACATGGTTTCCTGCCATGTGTCGATCCCGCTGGATGCCCGAGGGCCGAACAACACCATCCACCTGAGCGAAGTTTCCAGCCTGCTGGCACTGGCCGAAGCGGCCCGGGTAATCCAACGGGGTTGGGCCGACGCGATGCTCAGCGGAGGCAGTTGTTGGATGCAGGATCCGTTCGAGTGGGTGGTCCGCTCCCGCCTGGAAGAACTCTCGCCCAACGGTCCCGAACAACCGGCTCCACGACCGTTCGACAAAACCCGCAACGGGCAGGTTCGCGGCGAAGGAGCGGGAGCCGTCGTGCTGGAAAGCCTGCGTTCGGCCCAACAGAGAAACGCACCCGTGCTGGCCCGACTGCTGGGCTTTGGAAGCAGTGGGCCCGGGCGGGCTGAGTCGGACCAGGCCCGCCAGGCCAGTTTGCAGCGAGCCATCGGCGCGGCGCTAAAGATGGCCGGGATTTCGCCGGAGGATGTGGTGTGCGTTTTCGCACAAGGGCAAGGGACTCGTCTCGACGTGGCCGAAGCCCAAGCTCTGGCCGCAAGCGTACCGGGGGTTCCGGTGATTGGGCTGCAGGGCTACGTGGGCAACTGCTCCTCGGCTGCAGGCGTGCTGCAACTAATCGGTGCCTTGGTCAGCCACGCCGAAGGGTTCCTTCCGGCAACGTTGTTTTTCCAGCAAGCGGACCCTCAGTGCCCGGTCCCCGTGGTCGCCCAACGGCGTCCTTGGTCGGAATCGGGGCCGGTGTTAATCTGCAATCTGACGTCCTCGGGGCAGTCGGCGGCGGTTTTGGTGGCTTTCCCCGATTGATTTCCATACACTCAAAGAGTACCAAGGAAGCTGTGCATCTTCCGGCTTTCGGCACCCCGTTCTGCGCGGAGGATGCCCCGAGACCCTGAACCGCGGTCGGCACCGGAAGAGCCGGCCCGGTTTCAGCGAAAAACCAAACTGCGGACTGCCAGGGCGCAACGGAAGCGGGCAACTCGGGCCCACCATAGCGGGCCGGTTCCACAAAGCCTGGCAGTGGGGCACATCCTTGGCTGCATGGGCTGGTCGTTTCCCCTCAGGAAACACGTTTTTTTTCATGCGCCAAGGAGGCAGCCCGAGTGGGTTGAGTGATAAGGGTGTGGCGTTCCGTTGGCCCTGTTTCGCAGTTCGGTTTTGGGAATCAGCCTGTATGTCCCGCCCTTCCCGGATTGGCAACGCACTTCGTTCTGCCTTGGAGCCTCATCTGGCCAACCTGAAGACGTTGGTGTCGCAGAACGATTATGTGGCCGCCCGGAACTTACTGCAGCAGTTGTTGTTGACGGTCCAGCGCAGCGCCGGAAGTCGTATCCACCTGGAGCTGCTCAAGCTGATGGGACTGTTCTGCGAAATGCTCGGCTATCGCGTAGAAGCCGGCGTTCATTACTGCGTGGCGATGCGGCTGGCGCAAACGACGGATCCCCGATTGGAGCGCTTGCTGCTGCAACGCCTGGCCCTGCTGGCTCATCCGGAAAAACAGCGACCTTTGCTCCCAGCCGGTGCGGACGACGAACAACTGCGCGCCCTGGGCCAGTTCCTGCAGATGCGGTTGGATTGTCTCTGGGGAACCGATTCGGCCTCCCTGATTAAGCTCGTCCAGCCCTTGGGGCCGCTCAGCACCGAAAGCGACGTAGGGCGCTGGATTGCCGAAGACCTGGGCTATCTGGCCAGCGAGCTTTCTCCGGAAGCGTTCCGCGAAGTGTTGCTGGCTGCCCCCAACGCCCAGTGGCGAAACGCGCTCATCTACGCCCGCCCCGGAGCTTCTTCCCAGTAAGAATGGTAGCCGTTGGCCGAAGAGCCGTCAGGCAGGCTCCACGCCGTTTTTCGGGCAGGACCTGGCCGATCTTCCATCCCGGCCTAAAAGGCTCCCGAAGTGGGCAAAGGTCCTCCCGAAGTACCGAACGCTCAGCTCCCGAGGGAGTCGGCGTCTTGCTTTGCGGCCAGAGAACAAAACCGGGAGCCTACGTGCAAAGCGTGCGGCTTGCGAAGCGGGCAGCCGGCGTTTATCCATAGCGGCTGTCGTAACCACTAGCTTGCAAAGGAAACCTGGAATGAGCACTGTCGGATTCATCGGCCTGGGCACGATGGGCGCCCCGATGGCCGAAAACCTTCTGCGTGCCGGTTATCCGCTGGTCTTTTACGCCCGGCGGGAGGAAGTGATTCGCCGCTTCAGCTCGCAGGGGGCCAGACCCTTGGCCTCCCCGGCCGAAGTGGCGGCCGAAAGCCAGTTTGTCATTACGATTGTCACGGCCGATCCCCAAGTGGAAGAAGTGGCCCTGGGTCCTCAAGGGCTTATCCACGGTGCCGGTCCCGGCAAAACCCTGCTGGAGATGAGCACCACCGGCCCTTGGACCGCTCGGAAGCTGGGCGAGCAACTGGGCCAACGCGGCATGGCCGTGCTGGATGCGCCCGTCTCGGGCGGCCCCTGGGGAGCGCAAGCCGGCACGCTAACCATCATGGTCGGCGGCCCAGAGGATGCCTTCCAGCGGGCCTTGCCGCTGCTGGAAGTGCTGGGCGAAAAGGTGTTCCACGTCGGTCCGTTGGGAGCCGGGCAGACGGTCAAGCTAGTTAACCAGCTCATCGCCGGCGGAACGATGGCCTTGGTGGCCGAAGGGCTGTTGCTGGCCCGGGCCGCCGGAGTGGACCTGGAGCAGGCCGTGCAGGTGATTGGGGCTTCCAGCGGCAATTCGGCCGTGTTTCAGGCCAGGGCGCGGAAGTTCATGCTGGCGGGCAACTACGAAGCGAAGTTTTCCGCCGCCCTGATGCACAAGGACATGCAGCTTGCCCGGCAACTGGCCGCTCAGTACCAGATGCCTCAGCCGGTGGCCGCTTCGGCCCTGGAACAGTACACCGCCGCATTGGCTCAAGGGTTGGGCTCTCTGGACTTTGCCGCCGTGGCCCGAGTGTACGAACAGTTGGCCGACCGCTCCTTGGCCGTCGAAGAGCGCCCGCAATCTTGAGCCGCCCGAGGCCAGACAACACAGCAGCACTGTTGCGCAAAAGGGGAACTTTTTCCGCCCTTGCTCGGGCAAGCCGGAAGCTCAGTCCCGCAGGGGGCCGCATTGGATAGTCCGCAGTCCAAACCCCTTGGGAGACGAGACCGCGGGGAACCCTCTTTCGCCGGACAGGGTGCCGGAATACGAGCACGGAGCTACTTCGGCTCGTCGAAGATGGTCCACACCGGCACGCCGCGGCGGATTTTATCCAGGTACTCTTCCAGTTTCTTGCGGCGTTTTTCTTCCTGGAGCTTTTTTCGGATTTCGGCCTGGGCTTCCAGGAACGGGGTTCGCCCGGCCGGTTTGCGCTCCAGCACCCGGACGATGCGCAGTTCCTTGTCCAGTTCGACAATCGGGCTCAACTGTCCCGGGGGAAGCGTAAAGAGCAGTCGGTCCAGCTGTTCGGAAGCCAGCGCCCCCTGGCTAATCCAGTCCCGCACGCCCCCTTGATCGGCGGTAATCCCTTCGGAGTATTTCTTGGCCATCTGCTCGAACGATGCCCCGCGCAGCAACTGGTTGCCAATCCAGGCCAGCAGCCGCCAGGCTTCCTCGCGGGTACGTTTTTCGCCGTAGGGGATGACGATCTCCTGCCAGCGGACCTTGGCCGGGTATTCGTACTGCTTGGCGTGGGTCTGGTAGTAGTGGAGCATTTCGTCCAGTGTGATTTCCTCCTGCCCTAACTGGCGCTGAATCCACTGGCCGACCATCACCTTTTCGGAAAAACGCCGCTTGGCCTGCTGGAGCGAAGAGCCGCGGCTGCGCAGTTTTTCGACCAGCTCGGCCCGGGTCTTGGCCCCGTGCTCTTTCATCAACCGGTTGATTTCCACCTCCTCGAAGCGTTCGTCCAACTGCTGCTGGATGTGGTCCTGGGCTTCCTTGGGCAGATTGCGCTGGATGTCCAACAGGATGAGCTTGGTTTGGACTTCCCGCTTGACAAGCTGTTCCAGGATGCGGCGACGGTACTGCTGGCGTACTTCCTCGGGCACATCGGGCGGAAGCTTGGAGAGAAGCTGCTCCAGCTCCGGCAGCACGTCGCTTAGCAGCACCACGTGCGGGCCGACGGTGGCCAGATAGCGGTCGCGAAATACCGGTCCTGCCGCTTGGCTTTGCGGTCCGGTGGTACCGCCTGGAACCGGCACGGCTCCCGGGGGAGGAACCGGCTGGGATGGCGTTGCCGCAACCGGAACCTTCGCTGGCGGAGGAGAGGCCGGTTGGGGAACTCCTGGTTGGGAGACTCCCGGTTGAGGAGCTGTCGGTTGGGGCAGCACTGGCTGAAGGGGGGCCGGACTGGGGCGAACCGCACGGCCCACCGGCGGTCCCGGGGCGGCAAACACCGGCCGCGGAGTGCCCGGGTACACCCCCGGCTGCGGCGCCGGAGGAGGTGTGGCTGGGGGGGCTCCTGGCCGCGGAACCGGCCCGGCAGCCGGAGACTGCATGCTGCCCGACGGCGGACCGGACACGCCGGCACCGGGCGCTTGAGGCACCGGAGCGGGCCCAGAAGCCGGGGCCGGAAAACTCCCCCCGGCCGGGATTACTCCGCTCGGCTGGTCGCTGGCTACGGCCGCGGACCATCCGGCCGGTGGTTTATTTTCGCGAAGCTGGAACGGGTCCCGCGGCGGTTCGGTTCGCCTGGCCCCCCACGGCCAACGAAGCCACGACCACCACGAAGATTTCTGCTTTTGCTGTGGTGCGGAGTCGGCTTTCTTTACCCAGCCGATTTGTCCGTGCGCAACTGCTCCGGCGGAGAGCCAGGCTCCGACAAGCAACGCAGCCAGCCAAGCAGGGACAATGCGCACGGCGTGGGTATTTTTCTGCAAGGAGCCAAAGGAACGATTGCGGGACCGGATGCCGCTTCGACGAGCGGGCCGGCCCGGGCACAAAGCCCGGAAGCGGCCACGCTTCGGCGGCCGTACGTTCGACAAGGCGGCGGATTATAGGGACGCCCGGCTCAGGGCCGCAACATCGCTTCGGCGGCCGTGAGCACCGGGTCCGGATCGCCCTCGGGGGCCGCGTCCATTCGCCAGTACACGGTCTGCTGGTCCACGGCCCGGCAGCGGTCGCAGTCCCAGTGCCGGCAAAACCGCTGGCAAGCCAGTGCATCGACAAAGTCGGCCACCAGATAGGGCTGCTCCAGTCGAAGTTGGGTAATTTGCCAATTCCGCGCCAGCAGCCGCAAGCGGATTAGCCGTAAGAAACGTCGGGCCTGCGGAGGCAAGGGCCCGTAGCGGTCTTCCAGTTCTGCCGCCAGCGATTGCAATGCCTGCTCGTCCGGCACCTGGCAGAGCCGCCGGTACAGGTCGAGCCGCTGGCTGCGATCGGCCACGTAATCGTCCGGCAGATAAGCTTCGCCGGGCAGTTGCACGCTCACTTCGAGCACTTGCCGGGGCGGCTCGCGCCGCAGCGCCCGCACGGCGTCTTCCAACAGTTGGCAGTAGAGGTGGTAGCCCACGGCCGAAATGTGCCCGCTTTGCTCCTTGCCCAGCAGGTTCCCGGCTCCGCGGATTTCCAGGTCGCGCATGGCGATGTGGAACCCGGCCCCCAACTGGCTGAAGTGCGCAATGGCCTGGAGCCGCTTGCGTCCCTGGGGAGTGATGGCCACCTGGGGGTCCACCAGCAGGTAGCAGTAGGCCTGGTGGTGATAGCGTCCCACCCGGCCGCGAAGCTGGTGCAGGTCGGCCAGTCCGAACCGCTGGGCCTGGTTGATGAAGATGGTGTTGGCCCGAGGGAAATCCAGCCCGCTTTCTACAATCGTGGTGCAAACCAGCACGTCCACCTGGCCGCGGAGGAAGCGAAGCATTACCTCTTCCAACTCGTGTTCGGGCATCTGGGCGTGGCCTACTTCGATGCGGGCTTCGGGCACGATCTGCCGGAGCTGTTCCCGCACGGCGTAGATTTCGGCCACGCGGTTGTGCACAAAAAACACCTGCCCGCCCCGGTTCAGCTCCCGCAGAATGGCGTGCCGGACCAGCTCGGGCTCGAATCGGGCCAGGCGCGTCTGCACGGCGTGCCGGTCTTCCGGCGGGGTTTCCAGGTTGGAGATGTCCCGCAGTCCCACCAGGGCCATGTGCAACGTGCGGGGGATGGGCGTGGCGGAAAGCGTAAGCACGTCCACCGTCTCGCAGGCCCGCTTCAGCCGCTCCTTCATTTCGACGCCGAACCGCTGTTCTTCGTCGATGACGACCAGCCCCAGCCGGGCGAACTGCACGTCCGGCTGAATCAGCCGGTGGGTGCCGATGAGGATGTCCAGCCGCCCCTGGCGGAGTTCTTCGAGAATCTGTTTCTGCTCCTTGGCCGAGCAGAAGCGGCTCAGCCGGGCGATGCGGATGGGGTACTCGGCCATGCGGCTGGTGAACGTGCGATAGTGTTGCTCGCACAGCAACGTGGTGGGCACCAGCACGGCCACCTGGTAGCCGTGGTCCACGGCCCGGAACGCCGCCCGCATGGCGATTTCGGTTTTGCCGAAACCCACGTCCCCGCAGATGAGCCGGTCCATCGGCCTGCTGCGGCGCATGTCCTGGTGCACCTGGGCGATGGCTTCCTGCTGGTCCGGGGTTTCCACGTAAGGGAAGGCCGCTTCGAACTCCCGCAGCCAGGGGCTTTCCATATCGAAGGCCACGCCCGACTGCACCTGGCGGCGGGCCTGGCGCTGGAGCAAGTCCTGGGCCAGGTCCATTGCGGCTTGCTGGGCCGCCTGGCGCTGGCGGTGCCAGCTCTTACCCCCGTAACGCGAAAGCCGCACGTGGCGGTTGCCCGAGCCGACGTATTTCTGCACCAGGTGGATTCGGGAAACCGGCACCCGCAGTTGCACCCCTTCGGCGAACTCCAGCACCAGGTGTTCTTCCACCTGTTCCTGGCCGCGCACTTTTTCCACCCCGCGGAACCGGGCGATGCCGTGGGCCACGTGGACCACCAGATCGCCCACTTCCAGGTGGTGGAACGAGTCGACTGGCTGCCCGCGGTAACGTACCCGCCGTCGTGGCAGCTCCACCCGCTGGAGAAGCTCCACTGCGCCGACCACCGTGGTGCGCAGCGGAGCGTAGCGGAACCCGCGGTGCAGGCGGCCCGGTACGCACTGGAGATGTTCTTCCGGTCCGCGGTAATGGGGGCGCAACAGTTGCTCCATGCGGTGGGCTTCCGCCTCGGTGTCGCAGAGCACCACCAGGCGTTCTTCCTCCTCCAGCGAGGCCACCTGCTGTTGCACGAACTCCAAGCTGCCGCAGATTGGCTCGGCCGAACCGAAGGGAAGCCGGAGCAGCTCCTCGCCGGAAAAACCAGCCGCCAGCTCCTCGGCCGTGGCCAGCGGGTGGCGCTGCAACTGTTGCAGAAGCTTCTGGGGGCTTTCCAGCCGCTGCGGCTCGGCGGCCCGCTCGACGAACGCCCCCGCTTCGCCAAGCGCCGCTTCGGCTTCCCACAGCAGCACCCAGGCTTGCCGGGGAAGATATTCCGGCACGAAGTACGCCGGGGCTGCCTCGGCTTGTTTGCCCGCGGAGTTTTCGGCTCCGCCAGTGCGGCCCACCAGAGTCAGGTCCACCTGGGTGAGCCGTTCGATGCTCCGCTGCGAATAGGGATCGAAGCGGCGGATCGACTCCAGCTCGTCGTCGAAAAACTCCAGCCGCACGGGATAGTCCCACTCGGGAGCAAACAGGTCGAAAATCCCCCCGCGGCGGGAGAACTCCCCGGGCAACTCGACGGCCGATTGCGGCTGAAAGCCGTGTTCGACGAGCCATTGGGCCAGCTCGTCCGCATCCACTATCTGTCCGGTGCGCAAAACCCGCGTGTGCCGCTGGAGCTGGTCCGAGGCGGGCACGGGCTGCAATAGCGCGGCCGCGGGGGCCACGATTACCCCCGGCGGCTCCCCGCGGTGAAGGCCCTTGAGCACGCGCAGCCGCTCCCCCCATTCGACTGTGGAGGCCGGCTCCTCTTCGTCCTGGTCGGCTTCCAGCAGCGGGAACAGTTGCCCGGCCAAGCCGAACGCTTCCAGGTCTTCGCAGAACCGCTCGGCCTCCTGGGGGTTGGGGACGACCACCAGCAGCGGTTCGGGAGCCGCTTCGGCCAGGGCAGCGGCCACCAGCGCGCAGCTTGAGCCGCTGACCCCTTCGAAGCTGACCGTCCTCCCTGCCCGCAGTCCCGCGACGCCTTGCTGGAACGGCTGCAGGCGGGCCAGATGTCGCTTCAAAGCGGCAACGTACGATTCCCAGGCGGTGGCAGTGGCTTGCCCGCTCATTCTGGAATAAATTGTACGTTTTCAGTCCCCGGCGACGTAAGAGCACCCCAGCGGGAGCCCAGACGATGCAGTTCCGCACCCGTGCCATTCACGTGGGCCAGGAGCCGGACCCGAACACCGGAGCGGTGGTGCCGCCGATTCACGTGGCCAGCACGTTCGTGCAGCCGGGCCCAGGCCAGTGGGGCCGGTACGACTACTCCCGCAGCGGCAATCCCACCCGAGCGGCGCTGGAAGCCACGCTTGCTTCGCTGGAAGGGGGCTGCCGCGCCCTGGCGTTTTCCACCGGCATGGCCGCCGTCCACGCGGTGACCATGCTGCTCCGGTCCGGCGACCATATCCTGGCCGGAACCGACATCTACGGCGGCACCTATCGGTTGCTGCACAAGATTGTCAATCGGGCCGGGATCGAAGTCTCGCTGGTCGATACCACCCAGCCGCAGCGCGTGGCCGAAGCGTTCCGTCCCAACACGCGGCTGCTGTGGATCGAAAGCCCCGGCAACCCCCTGCTTTCCATCACCGACATCGCCGCCTGCGCCCAGGTGGCCCACCGGCACGGTGCCTGGCTGGCTGTGGACAACACGCTGGCCACGCCGGTGCTGACGCGCCCCTTGGAACTCGGGGCCGACATCGTCATGCACTCGGCCACCAAGTACCTGGGTGGCCACAGCGACCTGTTGGGCGGAGTGCTCGTGGTGGGCAAGGCCCCCCTGGGCGAAGAGCTTTACTTCGTGCAAAACGCCACCGGCGCGGTGCTAGGGCCGTGGGAAAGTTTCTTGTGTTCCCGGGCCATCAAGACGCTGGAGCTTCGCGTGCGGGAACAATGCCATACGGCGATGCAAGTGGCCCAGTTCCTGGCTGCCCATCCCAAAGTGGAACGCGTCTATTATCCCGGACTGCCGGAGCATCCCGGACACGCCCTGGCTCGGCGGCAGATGCAGGGGGGATTCGGGGCCATGGTCAGCTTCGAGGTCTCCGGTGGGTTCGACGCGGCCAAGCGGGTGGTCGGCGCCACCCGGCTTTTCCGCCTGGCGGTGAGCCTGGGAGCCGTGGAATCGCTCATCGAGCAGCCGGCCGCCATGTCCCATGCCAGCTACGACCGCAAAGACCGCCTGGCCCACGGCATCCGCGACGAGCTAATCCGCCTGAGCATCGGGCTGGAAGCCCCCGAAGACCTGATCGCCGACCTGGACCAGGCGTTACAGCAGGTATAAGCCTTTGGGCGGCTCGGAACCGGCCGGAGGCAACCTGCTTCCGCCCTGCTACGCTGGCCGCCTCTTGGTGCAGGCGCGCGTGCTGCTGGCCACAGGGCTACTTTTTCCGCCGCAGCAGGCCGGCTAGCCGTTCCACCACCGCGGCGACCGTGCCCCCGGAGATGAACGCCAGATTGCCGAACAGCATGGCCGTGCCGAAGGTAATCATGCCCAAACAGGCGGCAATCCCCAAGTGCACCGCCACGGCCATGCCCAGCACCAGCGGCCGCCACCAGCGGAACCAGACCAGGGCCGGATAGGTCACTTCCCACCAGACAGTCAGATGGGTCAGCAGAGCCACCAGCACAGGCCAGTTGGCCATCCAGGTCAGGTCCAGCGACTGGTACTCGTAGCTGGCCGCCGCCCACCACATGGCCGAACCGTCCCACCACGTGGCCCCTTGCAGCTTGCCGATGCCGGCGAAGAAGTACATCACGCACATGTGAAGCTGAATGAGCCGTAGCGCCACGTTGGCCCCCACCGATTCCCGCGGCGGCACCTCTTGTGCCGAGGAGGGTTTGCCCTGCCGGACTGCGCGGCGTCGGGCCAGCCAGGCGTCCAGCGAATAGCAGGCGCCGCAGGGACCCAGCATCAGATACATGCTCAGGATGGTGTTAATCTGGTCCAGGCCGAACGTGGCCGCAGGCACACGGTGGATGTAGGCCACCGTGGTCAGAAACGCCAGCACCGAGGTCACCCGGCTCCACAACCCCAGGAAAAACAGAAAGAACACCACCAGGGCGGCAAGGTGGACCGCCCAAAGCAGCCCCGGCGAATCGATCCACCAGAACCAGCTCCAGGCCAGCGGATGGGATTCGGGGCTTTGGGCCAGCGCCTCGGCGGTGAGCCAGGCGTGGGGACCGAAAAAATCTTCCAGCCCCAGCGACCAGACCAGATGCGTATAAAACAGCATCCACCCGCACAGCACGCGGATGGCGCAAAGCGTTTCGACCCGGGCCGGCCGGAACCAGAAGCGGTTCCACCCCTCGGCGGCCTGCTCCAGCCAGCGACGAACGGCGGCAAGCGGGGCGTTCATGGTTTTTCCGTCGGGGTCAGTTCCAGCGTGTAGATCAGCCGGCGGCGATAGAGGCTCGGGTCGGTCAGGCTCATGCCGCGGCGTACTTCTTCTACGCCCGGGGCCCGATGCTGCACCAGGTACAGCCGCACCACGCGTGCCTGGTAGCGCCAGGCCAGATGCCGGGCATAGCTGGCCGCATAGGGGCGAGCCAGCATCTGCTGCAACGGGTGTTCCGGTGGCAGATCCGCCGCTTGCAGTCGGGAAGTGAGCATCAAGTGCCGGTGATAAAAAAGTCGCGGCCAAATCTTGCGGTGGTCCGGCAGCGTTTCCGAAACGACCGTGCCGTCGGGTAGCTCCGCCTCGAAGTAAATCAGATAACTCACCAACGGCGGATCCGGACCAAAGAACCGGTAGCCGTGGTTCAGGTTCAGCGGGCCTACGTACCAGGCCACCGCCTGCATGGCCGGACCTACAAGCGGGCTGTTGCCGCCCGGGTCCACGCTCAACGGAGGCAACACCACCGCCAGCAGATGAAAGGCCAGCCACAGACTCAGCAACCGCCGGGGCCAGGGACGCTGGTACCAGCGCGGAGCCGGGGCGGTGCGTTTGGGCTTCCTTTTACTCATCGAGGGTTCCCCCGTGCTTTCAAACACCCACGGCCCGGTGCGGCGCGGCTCCGGGCTTGCAAGCCCGCGGGCTTCACGGTTTTGGCGTTTGCGGTGCGGCGGCGGCCAGGCGGTCCCAATCCACCTGCTGGTCCGGCTCCAGACGCGGCAGGCCGTCCAACGGGACCAAGTGGGCATACTTCTGCGATCCGGCCGTGTTGAACACCACCACGCGTTGCTGCGGTTCTACCCAGCCTTCGTCCACCAGACGGCGTAGCGCCGCCACGCAGGCACCGGCCTCAGGACAGAAGGAGATCCCCTCGGCAGCCGTGGCCCGGGCGGTCCAGGGCAGGATTTCCTCGTCCGGTACGGCCACCGCCCGGCCGTCGCTTTCCCGCAGCACGTCCAGCATCATAAAGTCGCCCACCGCGGCCGGTACCCGAATCCCGCTGGCTACCGTGTGCGGGTTGGGAAACGGTTCCGCGAATCGCTCGCCCCGCTCAAAAGCCCGCACGATGGGGGCACACCCAGCCGACTGCACGGCCACCATCCGCGGCATCTGTTCGGAGCGAAGAAACCCCAGCTCACGCAGTTCCTGGAACGCTTTCCACATGCCGATTAGCCCCGTCCCTCCGCCGGTTGGATAAAGGATCACATCAGGCAACTCCCACTGGAACTGTTCGGCCAGTTCCAGGCCCATCGTCTTTTTCCCCTCCAAGCGATACGGCTCCTTGAGCGTGGAGACGTCGAACCACCCCATCGCCTCCATCCCCTGCCGCACCAGGCGGCCACAGTCGGTAATCACCCCCCGCACCAGAAACACCCGGGCCCCGGCCAGTACCGCTTCGGCCACGTTCACCTGGGGCGTGTCTTCAGGCATGAACACCCAGGCTTCCATGCCGGCTCGGGCGGCGTAAGCGGCCATCGCCCCCCCGGCGTTGCCCGCCGTGGGAATGGCCACCCGCTTGACGCCGAAGTGCCGGGCCATCGAAATGGCCATCGCCTGTC
>WFOE01000252.1 GCA_015488215.1 Planctomycetales bacterium | reverse complement strand
GCTTCCGCTCCGACGCAAGAACAAACGCTAGTTCTTGCACTCGGCGAGCCGCCAGCTTTAGCCGTTGGAGAAAAGAGGTCGGAGCCGCCCCGGCGGATTTTGTGACACTTTGCCAAGCTTTTTCCCGAAGAATCTCCCTCGTTCGGCGAAGTACCCCTTGGCCCCCGGCGTGTCGTACACTTTCGGTAGGAGCCCCACGGGAACAACCGTCCCCAAGGCTCACCACGCAACAGGCTTGCCACACAAAAAAGAGGTCCCGGGATGAGCGGAATCGGAGTACGAGGGGCGGTCCAGGCCGTGCGCATGGTCGTGTTGCTTTTCTGGGGGGCGGTGTGGACCCTGGCCACGCTCGCTTTCGACGGGATTGCCGTTCACAGCCTGGTCGAACTTTCCCGGGTGCAGCACTACGCTGCCACCGAAGGCCGCGTGGAAACCACCAGAAAGCACGAGCTGGCCCTGCGCAGGAAGCGGCGCAAGAGCAACTCCCCCTCTCCTCCTTCGCAGCTCAAGCCGGGCGAGCAGGTGCTGTATCGCTACCAGGTGCAGGGCAAAAGCTACGAAGGCTCCCAGGTGCGTCCGGCGTTTGCGTTCAGCACGGGTTCCCACGAGCAGTTGCTCGACCGCCTGAAGCCGGGCGACCGGGTCACCGTGTACTACGACCCTCAAAACCCGCAGCAAGCTGTGCTGGACAACAAGCTTCGCCCCGACAATTTCGTGCTGTTGCTCTTCTTGTTGCCGTTCAACTGCATCATGCTGGCTGTCTGGGGCTACCTGTTGCTGCGCAAGTGGCCGCGAGCCTGGCCCAGTCTGCTGGCTGGGCTGGTTCTTTGCGGCGGGCCGGCGTTTTTGTTGGCGTTCGTGTTCATACCACTGAGTGCCCAGCCCGACCCGCCGTTTAGTCCCGCAACCGTGGCTCTGGTCCCCGTGGTGCTGGTGGTGTTGGGGGCGGCCACGGGACTGCTGGCCTATTTTCGCCCCGACTCCATCTGGTACCGTATGGGAGAAGCGTTGAGCAAGATGCGGCCCGGCCGTTGATAAGACGCCCGCCCGGCCCGGAGGTCGGGCGGTCCTTCGCTCTTTGCCCCAAGTCTCCTGCCACCCGATGAGCACGGTTTTAGAACGCATTCTGGAAGTCAAACGCCGCGAGGTGGAATCGGCCAAGGCAGCCGTGCCGCAGCGGGAGCTCGAGGCGCAACTGGCCGACGCCCCGCCGCCCCGGCCCTTTGTGGAACCGCTGCTGCATCCGGACCGCGTGGGCCTGATTGCGGAGGTGAAACGGGCCAGCCCTTCGGCCGGGCTGATCCGCCCCGACTTCGATCCTGTGCAGATCGCCCTGGCCTACCGGCAGGGAGGAGCCGACTGCCTGAGCGTACTGACCGACGCGGAGTTCTTCCAAGGTTCGCTGGACTACCTGAAGGCAATCCGCAGCCGGGTCGAGCTGCCGGTACTGCGCAAGGATTTTCTCATCGACCCGTACCAGATCTACCAGGCCCGAGCTGCGGGAGCCGACGCGGTGCTGCTCATCGCCGAGTGTCTGGAGCAGGACCAGCTCCGGCGGCTTTACGAGCTGGCCTGCCAGTTGGGCATGACCCCCCTGGTGGAAATCTACCAGCCGGAGAACCTGCAGCGGGTCGTCGAGCTGGGCGTGCGGCTCATCGGCATCAACAATCGCAACCTGCACACGTTTCAGACCCGGCTGGAGCACACGCTAGAACTGCTGCCCCAGATTCCGCAAGACCGCGTGGTGGTGAGCGAAAGCGGGATTCGCACGGCGGAAGACGTTCGGCGGCTGCGGGCTGCGGGCGCCCGGGCCGTGCTGGTGGGCGAGCATCTGATGCGCCAAGACGACCCGGCCCAGGCCGTGCGGCAACTGCTGGGTCTGCCCGCGAAGGCTTAACTTGACCGAACCACCGCGGCCGGAAAAACGTATCACGAAGGGCAAACCTCAGAATCGCTGGCCTGCCCGGCGGCGTTGTACTACGATGGAACTGTTTCGAGAGCTGTCGAAAAACGAGCCCTGGACCCGAGGGAAACCGGCAAGCGTTTCCGTTTCCCTGTGGCGAGGTAGGCGAATTGTCGAACAGTCTCTCGACGGTTTGGGGCCGCAGTTTGTGAAATGTGGTTTTGTACTTCGGGCAGCCTGGCCCGGCTACGGAACGGTGGCGTTCCCGGGGCGGGACGGGTCCTCGCCCCTTCACCTTCAGGAGAAAGCCATGAATCTGCCTGTACCATTGCGATTGTTGGCCTTGTTGCTGGCCTGCTGCATGCTGCTGCCCGGTACGCTCCCAGCCCAGCAGGAAGAACCGAAGCAGCCTTCTCCGGCTCAGGCCAAAGAAAAGGACAAAGAGGAAAAGGAAGACGCCCAAAAGGCCGCAGCGCTGAAGAAAGCCGCGCTTGCCCGCAAGGTGTTCCAGAACTTGCAAAAGGCTTTCCAGGGCGATGCCAAGGCGGCCCAGGCCATGAACGACGCTCTGGACGAACTGTTCAAGCAGCCGAACCTGAGCCTGCGGGAGTTGCGGGTGGGGATGCTGGTGGCCCAAATCTCCGAAATCCGCGGCGATCACGTCCGGGCGCTTGAGGTGTACAAAAAGCTGGAAGCCACCTTTGCCAACCACCCGGACAAACGCCTGGCCACCCTGGCCAAAAACATGCACGAAGCGGCCAAGAAACGGCTGGGCATCCTGGGCAAACCGCTGGTGCTGGAAGGCACCCTGGTCGATGGCACCAAGCTGGACTGGAACCAGTACAAGAACAAGGTGGTACTGGTGGACTTCTGGGCCACCTGGTGCGGTCCCTGCCGCCGCGAGCTGCCCAATGTGCTCAAGCTCTACAAGCAATACCACAACAAGGGATTCGAGGTGGTGGGCGTGAGCCTCGATACCGACAAGGAGGCCCTGGAAAAGTTCATCGAAGAAAACGAAATCCCCTGGCCGAACCTGTTCAACCACGCCGAAGACAACCGCGGCTGGAACCATCCGTTGGCCGAACAGTTGGGCGTCACCGGCATTCCGCACACGATCCTCATCGGCAAGGATGGCAAGGTACTGGCCCTGGCCGTTCGTGGCCAGCGCCTGGCCAAGAAACTGGAAGAACTGCTTGGGTCTCCCGAACAGACCGAAGATTCGCCTTCCCAGGACGAGAATAAAGACGAGTAGCGCTTTTGCCGTCGTAGGTTTGCCGGCGGTCGGACAGTTCCGGCCGCCGGTTTTCGCTTGGCTTGCGCCGGCCGAATCGGATAACTTCGATTGCAGAAAACCGCCGCCTGGTTGCCAGCCATTCGTTCCCATGCCAAGGAGGAACGACAATGCGCTCCCGAGTGCTTTTTCAGGTCGCGTTGCTGTTGGGCCTAGCAGGTCTGGCGCTGGGTTTCTTGGGGACGGTTTCGCCCCAGGGGGCCCCGGCCCAGCAGCCCGAGCGGGTCAACCCCTACCTGGCTCCGCCCGGTCTGGATAACGACCAACTGGTGCGCTATCTGGAGCGGATGCAACGCAAGCCCAAAAGCATCCGCAACCGGCCCGGCTTCGCGGCCGCGGTGCTCGACGCTTGCACTCGGGTGCTGGAAAACAAACCGAATCCCAGCCAGGAAAAAACCGCCGCGATTGCCCTGATGGACGTGTTGCACGATCAGGCCGTCGCTGGCAACGCCGAGGCCCAGCAGCAGCTTTACACCTGGGCCGCCCGACTGCGCAAGTCCTCCGTGCCCGCGGTGGCCCAACGTGCCCGCCTGCATCTGTTGGAGCAACAGGTGCATGCCGCCCGGGCCGGACGGCTCGACGACGCTGAAATCGCCCGGCTGTTCGAGCATCTGCGCAAATACTGCCAGGAAACGGAACTGACCGGACGGCATCTCTATCTGGCTTCGGAGATCGTGGGTTTGATCAATTCTCTGGGCGACCGCGACGCGGCCGAAGAGCTCTACGAAACGTTCGGCAAACTCTTTGCCCAAAGCAAGGACAAGAAACTGGCCCGGTATGCCAAACGCAAGATTCTCAAACAGTCCGACTCCCCGCTGGCCCATCTGGTCGGCAAACCGCTGGAGCTGGAAGGGACCACGGTGGATGGCCGACCCTTCGACTGGAAACAGTACCGCGGCAAAGTGGTGCTGGTGGACTTTTGGGCCACGTGGTGCGGTCCCTGCGTGCGGGAAATCCCCAACGTGCTCAAAGCCTACGAAAAGTACCACGACCGCGGCTTCGAAGTGGTGGGAATCAGCCTGGACCAGGACCGCGAGGCGCTGGAAGAGTTTCTGGAAAAGCACAACATCCCCTGGGCTACTTTGTTCGACGAGGAAGCCGCAGGCATGCATCCCATGGCCCGCAAGTACGGCATCCGGGCCATTCCCGCTCCCATTCTGGTGGACCGGCAGGGCAAAGTCGTCCATACGGCCGCTCGCGGCCCCATGCTGTGGAAACTGCTGGAAAAACAGTTTCCGGAAAAACCCTGACACTCGCCGCAAGCCGGTGGCCTGACATCTGTGCCCGGGCCTTGTGGCCGCTGTGGTCGGGAAAGCGTCCCGGACGGGGCGTTCCCGGCGACCAGCTCCCGCAGCAAACCAAACTGATGGCCAAGCAAGCACCGCCGCGCCGGTTTGGTCCCGCGGTGGCTTTTTTCTAGAATGAACTCCAGGGGCGATGTGTGCCTGGCGGCAGGTGAGCCTTCGCCGCAGCGGGCGTCTTGGGGCAAGCACGCCGGGGAGTTTCGCACTCTGCCATTTGCCGAGTTTCTGTCATGACCGCGCAACCGGCCACTTGTGAACTGAACCAGCTTCAGCCCGGCCAGCAGGGCGTCTTTTACGCCCTGCTAAGCGGCAAGGAAGCCATGACCACTCGGGACGGGCGGCCGTACTATCGGGTCAGTTTTCGGGATCGCCACCGGGAGGTGAGCTTTCCCGTGTGGAACGATTCCCCGTGGTACGCCCCTTGCCGCGACCAGTGGCAGCCGGGCCAATTCTACAAGCTGCTGGCCACCTATCGGGAAACGGAGTTCGGCCCGCAATTGGACCTGCACAACATTCGCCCCGTGGTGCCCGAGGATGAGCAGGCCGGGTTCAACCCGGCGCGGCTGGTCAAAGTGGCCTCGCGTAGCGGCCAGGAGATGTACCAAGAGCTGGTTTCGCTGGTCCAGCAACAGATGAGCCACCCGCAGTTGAAACAACTGGTGCTCTGGCTGCTGGAGCGGCATCGGGAGCAGCTCATCTTCTGGCCGGCGGCTTCCCGTATCCATCATGCCTACCTGGGCGGATGGCTGGAGCATGTGCTTTCGGTGGCTTACAACGCGCTTTTTCTGGCCGACAAATACGCCCGGGCCTACGCCGGACGGCAGCCGGGGATCAACCGCGACCTGGTGCTGGCCGGAGCGGTGCTGCACGACATCGGCAAACTGCGCGAACTGCAAGCCAACCCAGCCGGAGCCGAATACACGCCGGCGGGCCATCTGATTGGGCACGTGCTCCAGGGCCGCGACATGGTGCGCGAAGCGGCCGCCCAGGTGCCGCTGGATGCCGAGCTGTTGTTGCAACTGGAACACATCATCATTTCGCACCAGCGGTTGCCGGAATGGGGTTCGCCCAAGCCGCCAATGACGCTCGAAGCGCTGCTGGTGCACCACGCCGACGAAATCGACGCCCGCGTGGCCACCTATTACGACATCCTGGAACAAGACACTTCCGACAGCGTAGTCACGGGCAAGAAGAACGTGCTGGGGCAGCGGCTCTACAAAGGCCCCGGCACGTCGGGCACGTAAGCCAGTCGCTGACTTAGACCCCCACGGTGCAAGAGAGGCGGCTAGTGTTCTTCGGCTTGCTTGGGGATTTTGCGGCCGTGGGGATCGTAGGCCCGCTGGAGCTGTTGTTCCAGTTCCTGTTGCAGGCCGGGGCCGAGGAAGTGTTCGAGTTGTTCGGCCGGTTCGTGCACGTGGTCCGGGGCCAGTTGCAGGTGTTCTTCCAGAAAGGTTTCCCAGAGCCGGTGGGCGCGAACCAGGTGCCAGGCTCGCCGCCGGCCGGCGGGAGTGAGACACACGCGGTCCCAGGCCTGCTCGATCCATCCGCGGCGGCCAAGCAGCCACAACACGAGCCGGGCCTGCCAGCGGCCACCCAGGTGTTCCAGGCAGTGTTTTCGAGGCACGCAAGCCGCCTCGGCCGGCGGGACGGAACCTTGCGGGGCGGAGTCGAGCCGCTCGTAGCCCGGTTCCTGCTTCAACAGCCACTTGAGCAGGTCTTCGCCGGCGATGGTCAATCGCGTGCCCAGCCGGTGGGCCGCATCCACCAGCACGCCGTGCCGGGGGCTGAGCAGCACCACCAGCACCAGCACCACGCCGGCGGCCACGGCCATGGAACCAGCCACCGTGGTGTTGAACCACGCGGCCAGAGCGTATCCCCACAGGGCCGCCACCCAGGCCACCAGCACGGCCCAAAAGAGCGTGCCGGTCACCCGATCACTGAGCAGCCGCCCGCACACCCCGGGCACAATCATCATGGCCACCACCAGAATGGAGCCGACGGCCTCGAAACTGGCCACGGCTACCGTGGCCACCAGGGCCATGAGCAGGTAGTGCATCAACCGGGGGCGAAGTCCCGCCGCGGCGGCCATGGCCGGATCGAACGAAGCGGCCAGCAGCTCTTTCCAGGCCAGCAGCAGAAATCCCAGCACGCCCAGCAGCGCCGGAGCCAGCGTAAGCAGGCTGCGGGGAAGCTCCCAGGTGCCCAGGCGGATCGTATCCAGCGCCGCCAGCTCCAGCAGGCCGAACAACACGCAGTCGGTATCCAGGTCGACGTGATGGGCGTATCGGGAAAGCAGCACCACCCCCAGGGCAAACAGCACCGGATACACCACGCCCATGCTGGCATCGTCGGCCAGTTGGGCCAGTTGCCGCACGGCTTGCACCCCGGTGGCCGTGAGCATGCCCACGACGACCGCCCCGGCCAGCATGGCCCAAGGGTCCAGGCGGCCCGTGATCAAAAACGCCACCACCAGCCCGGGCAGCACGGCATGACTGATCGCGTCGCTAAGCAGGCTCATCCGCCGCAGCACGAGAAACGTGCCCAGCAGCGCACAGGCCGTGTTGCAAAGCAGCGCCAGCCCCACGGTGGACCAGGCGATGGCGGCCAGCGGTCCCGGCCAGGAACCAATCCAGCCCAGCGCCCAGGCGCTTGGCCCCCCGAGCAACAACGCCAGCAACGCGGCCGCGGCCAGGCCCAGGCGGCCCAGGCTGCGCGGGGCCAGCGTCGGTTGCAGCGGAATCGGCTCTGCGGGCACCACAGGCCAGGTGCTCATCGGGCACTTCCTCGACCGTCGGGGGCATTTTCGGAAACGGACAGGCTGCCGGGTTCGGGGGCCAGTTGTTGCTGGAGCCGTTCCAACTGTTCCCGGCCCGCGGGAGTCAACTCCAGGTGCTTTTCTTCCGGCTTTTCCTCCGGCTGGGCGAGCCAGTGCTGCAATCGGGCCTGAAGCGCAAGTGCGGCGGTGCGCGATGGGGGCCATCCCAGCCGAGCTGCCGCTTGGGAAAGCGCTACGGCCCGACCGGCTTGCTCCTGCTGAAGCTCGCCCACGGTCTGCAGCAGTTGGAACAGGGCCAGACGGCGTCGGAACTGAGCCAGCCGCCACAACCGCACCACCAGCCCTCGTTGGGGCGAAGCGACCAGCGACACGGCAAAGCACGCTCCGCCCACCAGCACGATGGTCGGCCCGGTGGGAAGCCGCTCCCGGCTGGCACTGAGTAGCACGCCGGCCGCCCCCATCGCCACGCCTAGAATGCAAGAGAGCACAACGAGCGTTTCCAGCCGGTGAACCCACAATCGGGCCGAAACGACCGGCAGCACCAGCAGCGCGGCCACCATCACGGCCCCGGCCGCCGGCAGCCCGGCCACCACGGTCAAAGCCACCAGAGCCATCAGCAGCCCGTCGAGCCAGGAGACGGGCAGGCCCAGGGCCAGGGCGAACTGGCTATCGAAGCTCATCACTTTCCAGACACGATAGCCCAGCACGATCACGGCGGCCACGGCCAGGGCCAGCAGGGAGATTAAGGCAACATCGTGCCAGACCATGCCGGCGGCGCTACCCAGCAGGAATCGCTCCAGTCCGGCCTTGCTGCCGGCGGTGGTGTGGTTTTGCACCACGCGGCTGAGCATCACGCCGGCCCCGTAGAAAACGCTCAGCACCACGCCCAGGGCAGCGTCGGGACGCAGGCGCCCCCAGCGCTGCAAAGCGGCCACGGCCAGCACGCCCAGCAGTCCGGTGGCCAGCGCCCCGGCGGGCATGGCCAGGGGATGCTTGACCCCCAGCAGCAGAAACGCTAGGCACAGTCCCGGCAGCGTGGCGTGGGCCAGGGCATCGCCCAGCAGGGCCTGGCGGCGCAACACGGCGAACGTGCCCACCAGCGCGCAGAGCAACCCCAGCGAAGCCGCTCCGGCCAGCACGACCAGCGTGTTGTAGCTCCACATGGTTCACGGGGTTTTTTCGGTGCGGCGCAGCGCCTCGGCCACTTGTTCCAGGGCCGAGAGCCGCCCGCCGTAGGTCTGTTGCAGATTCTGCGGCGTGAACACCTCCTGCACCGGACCGAAGGCCACCACGCGGGTGTTGAGCAGCAACACGTGCTCGAAGTGTTCCGGAACCGAACGCAGATCGTGGTGCACCACTACCACGGTTTTGTGCTGGGCATGCAGTTGCTTGAACAGGTCGAACACCACCCGTTCGGTGGCCGCGTCCACCCCGGCCAGCGGTTCGTCCATGAAGTACATGTCGGCCCGTTGGGCCAAGGCCCGGGCCAGGAACGTCCGCTGCTGCTGCCCGCCGGAAAGCTGCCCGATCTGCCGGTCGGCCACGTGGGCAATGCCCAGTTGTTCCATGCACTGCTGGGCCAGGCGGTGTTCGTCCGGGCCGGGCCGCCGGAACCAGCCCAGGCGGGCGTAGGTGCCCATCAGCACCACGTCGCGCACGGTGACGGGAAAATCCCAGTCCACGCTTTCCCGCTGCGGCACATAGGCCACACGGCGGCGGCATCGGGCCAGGGGTTCTCCCCAGAACCGCACACTGCCCGAGGCCAGCGGCACCAGCCCCAGCACGGCTTTCAGCAGGGTGCTCTTGCCCGCCCCGTTGGGTCCCACCACGGCCACCAGCGAGGGGCTTTGCAGCGTAAAGTCCACGTTCCACAACACGGTGCGGCGATGGTAAGCCACGGTCACGTCGTGCACGTCCAGCACCGGCGCGCCGGGGCCCGTTCCGGCGGGGGGCTGCCGGCCGGGTTCCGCTTCCGCTTGCGGGGAGTCGGGACGCTTGAGCATCGTTTCAGCTCAGGGCTTGTACGATGGTCCGCACGTTATGCCGGACCATTTGCTCGTAGGTGTCGGCTCCGGAACCGGGTGGTCCCAGGGCGTCGGAGTACAACTGGCCGCCCAGGCGAACCGGATGCCCGGCTGCCCGGCAGCCGTCCAGAATGGCGTGCACGTGGCGTTCCGGAACGCTACTTTCGACGAAAATCGCCTTAATCCTGCGGCCGACAATCATCCGCACCAGGCGATTGATGTCGGCAATACCGGCTTCGGACTCGGTGCTTACGCCCTGGATGCCCACCACCTGGATGCCATAGGCGCGGCCGAAGTAGCGGAAGGCGTCGTGGGCTGTAACCAGCACGCGCCCCCGGGGGGGGATGCGGGCCAACTGCTCGCGGCACCACCGATCAAGCTGCCGGAGACGGCGGCTTGTGCTGCTTGCCCGCCGCCGGAGTGCCTGGGCCTGTTCGGGGATCAACTTTACCAAGGCGCGTTCCACCGCCGGAAGGGTGCGGCTCCACAACTCCACATCGAACCAGATGTGCGGATCGTACTCCCCCTCTCCCACCGGGATGAGTCGTTCCGGGCAGCGGCGCCGCAGGTGCTCGCCCAGGGACACCACCGGGCGATGCCGGCCGAGCCGCCGCAGCAGTTGGGCCATTTTCCCTTCCAGGTGCAGGCCGTTGTAAAAGACCACCGCCGCGGCGCTGAGGTGGGCCACGTCGCCCGGGCTGGGACGATACAGATGCGGGTCCACGCCCGGGCCCATCAGCGCATGCACCCGGCACTCGCCCCCGGCCACCTGGGCCACCAGGTCGGTCACGATTCCGGTGGTGGCCACACACAAGGGGCGGTCGCCGTTGCTGCCCGGGAGACTGGAGGCCCCCAAGCCCGGCATACAGCCGCACCAGGTGCCCAGCGAGGCAGCAGCCACGGTCCTCAGAAGCCGCCTGCGCGACAGGGGCTGTGCCCGAGGGGCCGGAGCGCGCCCGCCGGGCTTTCCCACTCCAACGGAAGCCTGCATATTTGATTGTGCGAAAAACATTTTTTAGCCAACCAAAAAATCAGTCTCTCCTGTCCGTCATCGTTTGTCAACCGGCCAGACGGAACCCGCCGGCTCGAGGGGGCGTGGCGGACTTCGAGCCGCTGCAGTGCAAGTGCCCCTGATGGCCTCTGGGTGTGGATTTGCTCTTGCCTGGGTGGGCCAGGGGAGTAGAATCCCCGCCGCGATTTGGCCTTCGGTTTCCCAGGCGCTTTTGGTTGTGGCCGTTCCCCAATGCGAATCCCTTCCCCGAAGCGAGCCGGCGCGGCGTTGCTTGCCGCCTGGACGGCGCTGGTGTGTGGCGCGTTGTACTGGGGCGGAGAGCCCCTGCTGCGCTGGGCTTTGCGCCACGGAGCCTGGTCGGCCGGACCGGACCAGTCTGAAGGAACCGAAGCCCCGGCCGAAAGCGAGCCGGCCTCCGGCTGGAATGTGCCACTTTCGCCCCAGGCCGAAGTGTGGCAGCAGTGGCGCAAGCAACAGTGGCGGCGGCTGCGGCGGCTGGAACCGGAGCGGTTGCAGCAAGAAGTGACGGCGCTGCTGGAGCTGCTTGATTCGCCTTCGCTAGAGCTGGCCCCCTCGGCCCGAAAGGAACTCGTCGGACTGCTCGAACAGCTTTACAACCACCTGGCCGCCGGGGCTCCCGGGAGCCGCTGGGTACTGCTGGCCCGAGTGCAACAGGTCCGCAAGCGCCTGCTGGCTGCACAAGAATCCCCTCAGGACGCGGCGGCCCAGGTGGCCTTGGCCCAAGGCTCCGCACCCCCGGCCCGCTCGTCGGGCAAGCGGAACCGAAACCGCTCCCCGACTCCACAATCCCAGAAAACGGAACCACCGGCCGCTTCCGGTGCAAAGGTGCCAATTGGAGGCCAAGCCTTCGCTCCCGGCAACGAAGCGCCACGCGGCACTGTCGGCACACCCCAACCGCTGGCCCGGGGCGTGGCCAATCAGGCTCGGGAGCTGTCCCGCGAGCCCAGGCCCTCCGGCAACGACGGCAATAGGAACATCTCGCCCGACCAAGAGGGCCCGCCTTTCCCCTCGCGCCTTCCGGCCGGGGAGAGGGCTACGCTGCCGACTCCGAGGGAAACAGCACTCCGGAACCGGGTGGCTGCCAGAGCCAGGGCAGCCGAGCCACTTTGGCCTCTCTGGCGGCGCTGGCAGCAAGCGGCCAATCCGGCCGAAAAGCAAGCGCTGTGGGACCGGATTGTCTCGGCCGGCGTGCCGCCGCAGGTACGGCAATCCTTGTACGAGCTGGGCACCGGCACGCCGGGACGAAAAGCCCGGGCCTTGGAACGTCTGGCCGAACAGTTGGGACCAGGAGCCAATCCCTGGCTATGGTGGGCGGCCGAAGATGCCAGCGAACCGGTGCGGCTGGCGGCCCTTTCGCTCTTGGCCGCCGGAGGGGACCCGTTGCAGCTTCGCCGCGTGTACCGGGCCGCCCAGGGAGACGAATCACCCCGGATTCGCCGCCTGGCCCGGCAGATCAAACGACAACTCCGCTGATCTTTGGGTGAAACGCTGGGGAAGTATCGGCTTGCGCCGTGCGCCTTGCGCAACTTGCGCAAGGAGCTTCCGCTCCAGCGGAAAAACAGGTGTTCGTGCTCGTGCTCGTACCCGGAATTCGTAATCGGCAGCTCGTTATCGCTGATCGAGACTCGGCAATTCAGCGAGCTGCCGACTCAGTCGGCGGAGGCGGCTCCCGCCGCAGCCACTGGCTGCTTTTGCTCTGAAGCAGGAATACGCGCTGCTTTTTACAATTCTGAGGCACCAGGAAACCCGCTGAGGCTCACTCGGCGGATTCCTCTTCGCCGGCTAGTTCTTCCGGTTCGGGGTTTTCCACGATTGGAGCCAGAGCTTCCACGGCTTGTTGCGCATCGGGGCCCTGGGCTTCGATCACCAGCTCGGTCCCCTGCGGGGCAGCCAAGGTCAGCAGCTCCATGATGCTGCGGCCGTCGCAACGCAGGTCCCCTTTGATCACAAAAATCTGCGACTGGAACTGCTGGGCTTTTTGGGCAAATAGATGTGCCGGGCGCATGTGGAAACCTTGCGGGTTGTTAACCACGACCGTACGTGTGACTGTGGGAAAATCGCTCATCAGCAAATCCCAATGCCCTTGCGGCGGAGGAAGAGACGGTTTCCCCCGCGTTCCAAAGCCGGCGTTTTCCAACCGGCTTCTTGCCGGACTTCCAATACGGCACAAACGCCTTAGGTGGCGAATTGCCCGGCGTCGGCTTCGTCCAGAACCTGGAGAATGTCTTCTTTGGTTTTTGCTTGCCGGAGGAACCGCAAAAACGTGTCGTTGCGCATCTGCTTGATGATATTCTCCAGCGCCCGAAGATGGTCAGCCGAACGGTCCGGTGGGGAAATCAGCAGAATGAAGACGAAGACCGGGTCCCCGTCCATCGCGGCGAAATCCACCCCTTGGTGGCTAACGGCCACGGTACCCACTAGGGATTCGACGCTGGGATGCTTGATATGGGGCACAGCCACCCCTCGGCCCAACCCCGTGCTGCCCAGCTCCTCCCGCTTCATAATGGCCTTGAAAATCCCTGGCATTTCCTCCGCTTTGATCGCGCCACACTGTTGCAGCGCTTGGAGCATCTCCTGGATAACCCCTTCCTTGTCGCTGGCTTGCAACTCCGGGATGACCGCCTCGCGACAGACGAAGTCGGCGAACCTCATCCGACCGTTCCTTTCACTCCAAAAGGGGTGACAAACCGATACCGTCGTATTTCCTGTTGGATTCTCTTCCAGCCGGCGGGCTGTCCCCAAAAATGTTCCGGAAACCTACTCGGTTCCTTCTTTCTCCTCTTCGGGGTTTTCTCGGGATGCGCCGCCGGATCGCAAGGATTCCGGCGGTCGGTGGTCCTGGATACGGGATTTATACTTGCGAAGCTGCTGTTCCATCTTGGACAAGCACTCGTCCAGAGCTGTATAGAGTGTTTCGGCCCGGGCCTTAGCCACAAAATCGTGCTTATGTTCGGCCGAAACGAGCAGCTCTACCTGGGGCTTTTCGCGGGTCTTTTCCTGGGTGGGCAATTCCACGGTAACTTCGATAGCCATGATCCGTGAAAAATAGCGCAACAGCCGCTGGACCTTTTCTTCTATCCACTGCTTGTCTTCGCTGCTCAACTGACCATGCCGAGTCGTGATATTTACAAGCACGAGGGTCCACTCCTGTTGCCAAACGGTTGCAGGAAATCCAGGCCCGTGGAAACCGAGGGGGAAATCTCTCCGTAAACGCCATGCACCCTGTGGAAAACACGTATTCTGCGTTAGCTTCGCAAAACTGGCAAGGGAGCTTTTTGTGCTCCATGTCGGCAGCAATCCGTCTGCGGTAGGCTAGTAGGAACCCCAGTCTAAACTACGCCTCCCAGCTTGACCATAGGCCCGGGATCGCGTGCCCCGCCGAAACAAGAAATGGCAAGAAATAGAGAAGGGCAGTGTGCGATCGGTAGCCTCTTGTCGTATCCGGCAGGAGCGGAACAGGGATTGGGGTACCAGCCTTCCGAAATCGCGCGGGGGTCGAGATGCGGTCGGAACCCGGAAAAGACCGCCGGGCCGAGTCGCCTCTTGCCCAATTTTGTCTTGTCCAGGGGTGGCGGGGCGAAAAAGACTTGCCCCGAACCACACTCTACCCGGCCAGGCGACGATTCTCGGGGGCGGGTTGTTCTTTGAGCGAGGGCCGATGGCGGTACTGCATCAGGTAGGCGTCTTCGGTGGTGTTTTCGTAGAATCCATGCAGCACGCAAATGGCGCGAAAGCCGCAGTGCCGGAAGAACAACTGGGCCGGCAGGTTGGTTTCCCGTACCTCTAGCGTAATCCGCTGGCGTCCCTGCTGGACCAGGCGTTTTTTGAGCCGCTGGATCATCTGGGTGCCCACTCCTTTGCGGCGCCACTGGGGAGCCACAGCGAAGTTGAGCAGGTGGATCCGGTTTTTGTGCATCTGGTAAATCATGTAACCGACAATCTGGTCGTCCACGCGGACGACCGTGCCCACGCAGTTGCGCTGTTCCAGACAGCGGAGGAAGTCTTCCTCGGTCCAGGCGTATTCGAAGCTTTGGCGTTCGATTTCCAGCACGGCGGGCAGGTCGCGGCGGACCATCCACCGGAATTGCACTTCGGTTTCCGCTTGGGGTTGGGGATAGATTTTCACCGTGGGCTCTCCTTGCCGAGTCCGTCACCAGGGGGGCTTCCTTGCTTCCTCCGGAGGGGGGATTCCCTTCGGGGTGGCGAAACAGTAGCAAAAGGCACCGTTGCGTGCAAACCCTGGTTTTTTGGCAGATTGCAGCACGGGTGGCACTGAAAGCAGCCACGGCCCTCAGCGCCCTGGGCGGAGCGTGCAGGCACACGCAGCAGGAGGCCGCTCTCTCGTTACGGCGGAGCTTGCCAGGCCAGAAACACGGCGGCGACGATCAGCGCCACGCCGAGGACCCACGGTTGCAGGCCCATCAACCAGACCAACCCGGCCAAGGCCAGCAGCCAGGGCAGCCATCGCGGTCCGTACAACGGAACCCGACCAGGCAACACCACGGCCGCCATCAGGCCCAACAGGCCCAAGGGCCACAGCCACCACGGGCCACCCGGGCTGGGGCGTTCAGCGGGGTGTTCAATGGTCAGGGTCAGGGGGCCTTCGCCCCAAGCGTTTACCGCCACCAGGGGAGACCTGTCGTCCCGAAGCGGAAAGACCGAAGCCGCCAGGCTCGGCCAGCGGAGGTTGTGTTCCTGGAGAGCCTGCTGCAACGTTTGTTGGGCCAGCCAAGGCTCGTGCCACGGCAAGGGCAGGGCCTGAGGTTCTTTCAGTTCCCGGGGGAGTGGCGCCAGGGGGATTGCCCCGGCCAGTGCGTCCCACCAGCGCTGAAGTCCCAGGTGGTTTCCGGCCGGGACGTTGCTCAGTTGGTCCGCCAGCACATTGCACCACGCGCGGTACAGCGAAGGCTCCGACGCTTCGGAAAGACTCGGGATGCGTGGTCGCAGTTCCCAGGGGACCACCACACTCCAGGCGACCGATTCGCAAGGCAGGTCTTGTGGCCGCACGAAGGGGACTTCCCGGGAAGCGGACCGGCCCGGCCCGGGAAGTGGAAACGGCCCGAGCCGAGCCACCACTTGCACAAGTTGAGGCAACACTCCGGCGGGAACACGAACCGCCACGGTGCCGTCGTTTTTCTGTTGCCAAAGTGCCGGCTGGTCTGCCAGTCGCACGGAAAGCACTTCGGCCCGGTCGGGGACTTCCAGCAGGAAGGTACCTCCAGCCGGAGACGAAAGCAACAGCAGGCTGTGTTGGACCATCTGGCCCGTCCGGTCCAAAGCAAGCCGATGGTGGGCCAGCAGCAGCCGCAAAGGAGTTCGGGACAGGGGCCGGGGCTGAAGGACCAATTGCCACCGCGGGTTCCGAGCTCGCAACGCCCGGGGCCGAGGCACCGGCGCCAGAGGCCGCCCTTGCAAGGCCAGCGGAGCCAGACCGCGCAGCCGCCATCGCCAGGGGGAGTCGGCGTTCAGCTTAGGGATGAGCAGATAGGTTTGCAAAGGGCGCACTTGCTGCGGAACGAGCTGCGGCAAGGGCGAGTCCTTTTCCGGCAGGGGCTGCCAGCGAATCTCCAGGTGAACCTGCTCCCGACCACGCAACGGTTCTTCCGGGTAGTAAACCAGCGCGTCGTCCTGCCCGGCAAGGGACCAGAACTCCAACCGTCCGGGCGAGAGGAGCTGCACGTCTTCCCGGGTCACGTGGCGGGCGGTGAATCGGATCGAAGGCAACACGCCCTGGTGGACTTGGAAGTTGAACCGGTAGTCGATCCGCCACGGCTGCCCCGGCGGATTCGGCACAACCGCACCGTCGAGCTGGCCGCTGACCTGCGGGCGGTTCGGTTGCAGTTCCACCTGGGGCCAGGGCTGGTCCGGTTCCAGCGTCCACTGGGCGGCCGGGAACAGAGGGCCATCCGAGGACCGGGCCGCGGTTGGTTTTTCGTGTGAAGCGGAGCGGGGCTTGACCAGCAGGGTGCCGTGGTGGTCGATGCGAATCCGCCGTAGTGCCGAAGGGGTGTCCACCAGGTCCACCGCAGGCACTTGCCACCGCCCCTGGGGGGGTATGCGCATCCACCCCCGCAGGCGAATATCCACCGCAGGCTGGGCTTCCGGCAGCCAGACGACCACTTCGGGCCCCCAACGCCCCCAAGCCGCCGTCTTCCAGGATTGCCGGGTTCGGAACTGGACGTTTTGAAGCTGGAGCTCGGACGGTACGTGAAGACGGTAGCAGAGCGTGGCCGCCTGAGGCGATTCCACGTGGGCCTGAAAGACCAGCTCGGCGTAGCCCGGATAGAGACTCCAGAAATGGGAAGATTCCACCCGAGGCAAGGCCGAGCGGGGGCGTGTCACCAGCGAATAAACGAACGGGTAGCGGTTGCCGCAATCGTAGCTGACCGCGGGCAGGTCGCCCACCTGGTTCCACAATGCGGTGAATGTTTCGGCCTCCAGCGGTTGGAGCCCTTGCCGACCCGACTCCTTGTAATCCAGCGTGCGGTCCACCGAGACGGCGATCCAGTACTGAAGCGACTCGGTGCGCCGCAGTTGCACCAGAGGGAAACCCCAGCGGCCCACACCCGAGGCGTCCTTGAGCACGAACGCCAGCGGGACTTCGACCGGACCGGCCACCGGTTCCCGGAACTGGAGCCGGAGCAGTTTCACGCCCGGCAGCGGGGCATCGGCGGGCGGTTCTTCTGCGTCGAAGGGGACCCATTCAAACCGCTCCACCAGGGGGGATTCTGGCGGGATGAGCTGCAACCACGGGTCCACCCAGATTTCCACCTGCTGCAACGGAGTATCCAGCGGCCGACAGTGCAACTGCGTTTCCAGTACCACCGAGCCGGGATGCACCCGAAGCCACAGCAGTTGATCCGCTTCCAGACGCGCGGGGCGCTGCCGTCCGGCGGCTTGCCAGCGGATGGCCAACTGGCCCACGGGACCCAGTTCCCCGCGCCACAACTCCCCCCGGGCCTGCGGGAGCACCTGGCCCAGCGAAGGGGCGACTTCCAGGGCCACAGGCTCTTCGCCGGCCAGCACTTCCAGCCGGGCCGAAAGGGCCGGAGGAATCGGCAGTTGCAATTGTGCCACGCCGTCCTTGCGGAACACCGGCGGACGGAAACTCAGCTCCAGCTCGTACGTGCCAGGTTCTGGCACCGGGACGACCAACTGGCCTTGGTCGTTCCATTGGGCCTGGACGTCCATGCCGCTGAGGCTAACCCGCTCCGGACGCAGCGCTTCCGGCAGCTTGGAGAAATCCAGCACCGGCGATTCCTGCACCCCGAACACGCGCAGATAGTAAAAGGCCAGTACCTCGGCCGGGTCTTCCGTTCCGGCAGGCAACATGACCCGATAGCTGGCTCGTTGCAACAACCAGGCTCGCGGTTTCCGGCTCAGCCGATCCGCTTGTTCCACCAGGTAGCGGTAGAACTCTTCGGGCACGAAGTAATACTCGGGCTGCTTTTCATCGGGAATGTAAACCGAATAGACCTTCCCTTTGCCGTCGTTGCCGGCCGGTTGCGCTTGAGCCAGCGTGTGCCAGGCGGCAAGGGACCCTAGTGCCAGCAGCAGCATGGCCGCACTCGGGGCCGGAGCCGCCGCGTTTTGCTGGGCGGGCAATTGACGCTGGCGATGGACCACAATCCACAAAGCGGCAATCGCCGCCCACACGCCCCAACTGGCACGTTGGGTAACGAACAACCAGGGACTCGGCGCCACGGTGGCCGCCCAAAGCCACAGCACGCAAGCTGCAGCGGTGGCGCGTGGGTAGCGCCTGCCGGCCCACAGCAGCCCCAGCCCCAGGGCCAGCCCCAGCACCCAGCCGCTCAGCCGCCACCAGGGAGCCCAAGCCAATGCCAGCCGAGGCAGCTCCTTCCCGGGGGCGTAATCCATCTGGGCGATGCGGCGAAACGGGAAGGCCGCTTGCGGAGAGCCGACCGCCCAGGACCACGGTTGTTTTGCCGAAGTGTGGGAAAACCAAAGCCACAGGGCGGGGGAAACCCAGTGGGCGGGAAGCACCCCCGGCTTCTGGTCTTTCGGGAGCTGAGACGAAAGCCACCGCGGGGGAATCTCCGCCCGGGTCGTAGTCAGCAACACGTACCCCCCCACGGGTACGAGCTTCAGCCCGTACTGCTGTTCCAATTGTGCCAGGGTAAGCTCCCGCTGCTGGCTGCCGGCAGCTAATGCGGTCCGCGGTCCCAGGCCGGATCGGGCCAGGGCTTCCCGGTCGATCAGTAAGGAGATGTCTTGTTGGCCGAGAGTTTGTCCGGCCCGGAGCAGCCAGCTTCCCCAATCGGCCGGGGGGCCCGCCGCCGAACCAAGCTGCGAGTGAAGCACATGGCGTACCCGGCCCAAATGAGAAGCCCCCGGGGTGGTGGCAGGCTTAGGCAGAGCGGACCGGCCGGTTCCGGCAGTCTCCGGTCCGAACGCGTCGCCGGCCAAAGGGCCAAACCACCGCTGCCAGAGCGAAGCCTGGGTGGGCCCGGGCAGTTGCAACTGGTCGTCCCCCCAGAGCGTCCACCGGGCGGCGAGGATCGGGTAGTCGCACTTCAGCCCAGGTGGGCCAAGCTCTTCCCAAAATCCCCCGGCGCTCCAGCGGCTCTGAAGCCAGAACTCCAACTGCATCACTTTGCCGAAAGCCTTGCCGGGGGGCACTTGAACGTGAAGCCGTCGCTGTTCCAAGTGCCACTGCTGGGGGCGGCCATCGACGCTCAAAGCGGTTACTTCCACCCCCGGCGGGAGCGAGAACTCCAGTCGGCCCGATGCCGGATAGTCCAGCAACAAGCGGCAGCGGTGTTCCAGATGCTGGGCCGGGGCGTCCCAAAGTGTATCCACCTGCAGATGCCAGACGACTGGACGTTGCCAGGAGAGTTCGTCTTCGCGCTGCAGGATCAGGGAGAACAGTTCCGGTTGTTCGGCCAGGCGGCGGGGATCGTAGCTCCAGGCGGCCAACTGCCGCCAGGGGTTGGTCCGGCCGGCGGAAACTTCGCCGGTGGAGGCAATCAGCGCGCTGGTCTTCCAGGAAAGGGGCAGCCAGCCTCGGGCAAGCAGCCGGATGCTCGCCTGGCCAGCCTGCCCGTTGGCTACGCCCAGCAACGGCACTTGCAAAGGGGAGTGCTTGTTCCACCTGCCGTGCCAGCGGAGCTGAAGCGTGGTGGGGGTGCGGACTGGTTGCGGGAACACCAGGCGAAACCGCCCGACCGTTCCGTCGGGCCGGTCCGGATCGGCAGGCAACGGGACCAGCCGCGGCGGCTCGCTGCCCGAGCCTAGCAGTTCCGGCAGCGAAGCCTGGGGGGTGACCAACAGCTCCAGGTGCTCGACTTCCCCGCTCTGGGGCTCCAGGCGCAGCTCGGCCAGCAGAGTCCATTGCCTCCCGCGGAGCCGGAGCTGTTGCTCCACGGAGAGCAGAAACTCCGTCCTGGCGGGGACCAGGAACGCCTCGCCCACCAGCTCGCCGGGAGGGAGCCGCCACACCAGGTCCTGACCGGAAAGTTCCGGCAACAGACGGCTCACCTGGTTGCGTTCGTCGTCCTGCAACGGGCGGTGAAGCAAAGGGCTGCGCACGCGCAACGGCCCCCCCTGCCCGGACCGGATCGCCAGCCACCGGGCCTCGGGATATTGCTGGTCCGAAAATGTCAGCGGCCACAACCACTTCAGCGGCAGCGCCCCGCGACGCTGAATAAGCCGCTGGTGCAGCTCCAGGCGAAACCGCCCGGGACTTTCCGGCGACAAAGGACGCTCCAGTTCCAAATGCAACCGGCGGCGCCCTTGCCGGCCTTCCTCCAGATGCCAGTGGCGTAGCAGTTGGGCCGGTTCCGTTTCCACCCGATCCAAAGTCCAGCCTGGTTCCAGCACCGCCTCCAGGTGGAACAGTTCCCCCTGTTGCGGAAGCACCTCCAGAACCACTTCGGCCTGGAGCGTGCCGGGCACCATTTCGATGTGCACCGCCTGGCGGATACGCTGGCGAGTTTCCGGCTGCCCGACGACTAGCTCGATGCTCCCCTGGGGGCCGAAGTGCTCCACGGTGGTGGTTTGTCCGGTCCAGGGGGCCGTCTGGCGGCAGTGGGTCAGTCGCCAGTGCTTCAGCACCAGGGGAGCAAGCAGTTGCAGGTGCGTCTGCTCCGATTGCCAGCGGGCCTGCAAGGGGATAATCCGGGGCAACGAGGCCGGACGGTCCAGCTCCCAGGGTGCCGCGGCTCGAATGCGGACCGCCTGGCCCGGCAAAAGTCCGGGGGAAGAGTCCAGTTGGAGAATCCCCGTGCCCAAGCGGCGAAACGCCACTTTTTGATCGGCCAGTTCCACCTGCATGACTTCCAGGTTCTCGGGCAACCGGAACTGCAAAGGGGGCTCCGGCACGGTTCCCTGGAACCGCACGGTGGTTATCAATTGAAGCCCTTGGGGGGCCAGTTGCACCTGGTTGACCTGGCGATAGGAAGGTACGACGTCAGATGGCCGGGTGCGCTTTTGCAGCTCTAGCACCAAGGTCGAAACGGCCGGGGGCTGCACCCGCCACTGCCACGGCGGGGCCGACGGCGGAGCGGAACCTGGTTGGGCCGAAGGGGACGGTTCCCGTTGAATCAGGGCCGGCGGGTCGATGCGTAGTTGCGTTTCTCGCGGGGCCTGTACGCGTAGCGTCTGTCTGGGAACGGCAGGCAATTGCAGAACGAAGCGGCTCCCTTGGGGCAGACGGCGGTTTGCCCGCAACTGCCACAGCAGCTCGAGCTGGCCGCCACGTTCCACCAGCAGCAGCACGCGCCCACGAGGTCCTATCCCTAAGACCGCGGGCCGAGGAATCTGGTTCTGGCCGACCCAGCGGGCCTCCTGCAGGGCCACGTTCAGCGGCGCAAGCGGGAGCAGCACCGGGTGGGCCGCCTGGTGTTCGATCCACAAGCGGCTTGTTCCCTGCAAGGTTCCCTCGGGCAGATAGCGCAGCGTGTGTTCGCTGCGGACCAGGCGAGTGGAAACCGCTTCCCGGGCAAGCACCGGCGCGTTCTGCACCACGGAGAGGAGTTTTTCAAACTGCTGGGGAGGAACCGGGTGCAGCGTTTCCTTTTCCCGTTGGAGCAACTGCTCGCTCTGCTCCGGGGGAACCAGCACCCGGCGAAACGCCAGCGGCGGGTCGCTCGGCGGTTGGGCGTACAGTGCGCCCGCCGAACAAACCGCCAGCAGCAACAGCCAGCTTCCCCGGAAACCGCTCCGCAGCATTGCTCTTCGCTAAGTTTGCTTGGAGGAGGAGATGGGAACCAGCCGAGGCATCGTCTCGGTGGGGGTGCCGCCGGAGGGGAGAGGCTGTTCGCGGCGGGTGGAGCCGCCTTCCCAAATTAGCTCGGCCGGGGTCAGGGAGGTGGGTTCGCTGTCCCAGAAAGTGCCACGGCATTCCCACAACGCGGCCAGCAGCCCGACCACCACTCCGAGCCCCATCGCTTGCAAGCCCAACAGAGCCATCTCTCCCCAAACGGCAACCGCCAGCACAGCCGCCGTGGCCAGCGCCAACAACACCAGAGGGTGCCGCAACCGTTTCCAATGGAAAACGGCCACCGCGGCCACCAAGCCCAACACGCTGCCGAAAAACAGCAGCCACCCGATGGGAAGCACCCAGAAGGCCAAGGCCGTCGGGGGGCCGGGATGCGAAAACAGGTACACGTTGCCTGCCGGGTTCGCTTCGCTGAGCCGTGTAGCTCCGCAAAGGTTTTCCAGCTCCGCGGCCGAAAGCTGCGGCTGCCGCACAAGCACCACGCCCCAATGCCATCGCCAGCGGTGCAACGGAAGCCAGCCCTCGCCCGGGGCCAAGACGTGTTTCCCCGGCGGAAGAATTAACTGCCAGTAGGTGCGGTCTACCCAGACGTTCCCTTCCACCTGGGGCATTTCCAGCCGCGCACGAAGAGCAAAAGCGGCCGAGGGAATCTGGTAATGAATCTCCACGCACCGCGTGGACCGCGGCGACTTGGCCGGAGGCAACGAAATTTGCAACCGATGGGTTCCGGCCGGCCGGGCAGGAACCACCTGGCCGTCCACCAGTACGCGATACCCTCCCGTGCTTCCTTGGGGCAGCCGGAACACCAGCGTTCCCTCGGCTCCGCGAAGCACAAACACCGCCCGGTCAATCCGCCCTTGCGGCGTCAGCCAGCTTTGAATCCACACCCGGGGCAGGATCATCCGCGCCGCCTGCTGCGGAGGCAGCCGGAGCAACAACGGAATGGGACGGGCTTCCCCCTGCGACTGCAACTGGAATTGCTGACCCTGCGGCCACGAACCCTGTACCAACTGGGCGCTCCAGCCTTTACGCGGTTCCACGTCCACCAGCAGCTCTCCGGCAGCGGTCAGCTCCACTCGGTCGGTCATTTGCGCCACGCCGACCGGACGCGACAGAGGAATCGCCACCGCCGTGAAACGATCCGCCGCCAGCGAAGGAACCGGTAGCTCGTAGCGGATGCGCAGTTGCAACTGCCGCTGTATCCCCTGGGGCAACAGCAGCCGGAACCGCTGGAACCCCGCGGGAACGTCCTCCGCTCCGGCCACCGGCTGGAACGCCACCGGCTTGCCTTCCGCGTCGGTAATCTGCAGGTGGGCCGCCGGGGCAATCGCCTCGGAAACGTCCAACTGCAGCGAGTCCAGCTCCTGGTAATAAACGCGCAACTGCAGCCGTTCTTCGACTTCCACGCGGTCCGGCTGTACGTGGATGCGAGTGTCCCGGGCGGCCACCACCTGGGGCGGAAGAATCTGGCGGGTGCCCTGGTAGAAGTTCTCTTCCGGTTCCACACGGTAAGCCACGGCCGGTTGCTCGTAATTGGCGAACCGCCTGCGCACCTGTTGCTGCCGTTGCAGGCCGTGCAGCGAATCCTCGTCCGCCCGCAGCCGAATGTGGTTGGCCGGCTGAATCCAGCACATTCCCAGGGCCACTTTGTCCGCCTGAGGTACGGGCAGGGAGAACTGGATTCGCTCCTGCTGGGGATCGAGCATCTGATGGGCCACGATAGTCCACTGGAGTGTGCCCACCACGTTTTTCAACGCCAGTTGGAGTACCGCGGTGCCGTTTTCCTGACTTACCAGCGAGCCGGGATTGACGATGGAATCCCGAACCGCTTCCGGCTCCAGGCGGTCCAGCACCCAGTTCCCTAGCGGCAAGGAGAGCTGGGCCAGTTGCGCCCCGCGAACCGTGGTGCGGAACGTGGCTTGCAGCTCCAGCCGGTTTTCCTGGACGAACACCACGTATTCCGGCTCCACGTAAACGTGGCTGCGGGGGCGGCGAATCAGCAGCTTCAATGATAGCGGCAGCTTCCAGAACTCGAAGGCGGCCACGAACGGAGTTTGTTCGTATTCTTCCGGCAGCCGAGCCACCTGTCGGACGTGCGGAGCGGCCACTTCCCAGTACACTTCCCACCCCCCGCCGGTTTGCAGGGCCAGATGCCCCCAGTGGCGCAACGCTCCCACCACCTCGAACCCGTCCAGCAGCACGGTGCTTTCGGCCGCCGAAGCGTCCAGCCGCCAACGGGCGGCCAGGCGCAGATTCACCGGACCTTGGGTCGCCCGGCGCAGATGGATTTCCACCACCCCGGGCGCGTCCTGGACCGGCTCGATGCGCACGGCAGGCTCCGAAGGGGTGGTGTCAATCAGCTCGGCCCCCTTGGGGACCCGCACCCGAACCCTATCAAACGGCCCGCCGAAAGAGCGCACGTTCAGCGTGGCTTGGGCTCGCACGTAGGGTCCGCCCACCCGGGCCACGATGAGCGACTGCACTTCCAGCCGAGGGGGCTGGTTCATCCGGGGTGCGGTTTCTCCGGCCGCCCAGCGCAGGCTGACCAGTCCTTCCAGTCCTTGTAGGCTCAGCAGGGTGTGGCCGTTTTCCTCCCGCTGTTGGAAGTCCTTGCCGCCGATGGCTTGGACTTCCAGGCCAGTTTGGGCAAGTTCCAGTTCCAGTCGGGAAACCGTGCTCAGCGGCACACTCAGGTCCAGCCGTCGGCCCGACCCTTGAGACGGAACCGGCACGGTCCCTTCCAGCACCAGGCGATGCACCCCCGGGCGATCCGGCTGGGCTTGCTTGTCCTGAAGCAGCCAGACGAACCCCTGCTGGTTCGGCTGGACGCTGAGCAGTTGGGTGCCGCTGCCTTGGTACTGCGGTGGCTTGGTCAGCACGCACTCTTTCAACCGCAAGGGGATCCGCACCCAACGGTCCCGGGCCACGGTCACCTGCAACGCAATACGCAACTGAACCCGGTCCGGCCCGTCGGCCGTTCCCCGAATCTCCAGCCGGTCGATTACGTAGCTGGGAGCCGGAACTTCCTGGCGCCGCAGGCGGTCCAGTTCTTCCAGGGTCAACCCCGGCACCGGGACCAGCTTGCCTTGGTGGTCTCGAAGATGGATGGGCACCCGCTGCTGGACAAGCGGCGGCTCGGCGCCGGGATTCTCCGGTGGAGCTTCCTCAAGGCCACGATCCGACTGCGCCCACAAGCCTCCCGGCCCGTAGAGCATCAGACCTGCCAAGCCTACCAATACCCACAACACCCGGCGCAATGTCGGCGTTCCTCGCCATGGAGCCAATCGTGCCGAATTCCGGTTCGCGGCGATGGGACCAGAGCGAACCATCAACAGATATGATTGGTTACTCCCATTGTACTCACACCCCATGGGGATACAAACCATCCTGAAAGTCTGGCAGGCCCCCTCTTTTCCTGCCCGGCGGAGCCTGGGCAAGCCTGAGCAAGAGGCAACTCAGTCCCGTGGCCGTTCCCGGTCCCCGGCTGCGCCACGAACTCCACACAGGCAGTTCTCACCATCCGAACCCGGCGGAGGTTGTTTACTGCCCGTGCGACGTCCTTTTTCCGCCTCTTGGACGCTGTGCTCGCTCCCCTTTGCGTAGTCTTCATCCTGGCAGCACATCCTCGCCATAAAAGTTCAACGGCGGTTTTCGCCGCAGCACCCACTGGAGCTGGACCACGTCGGTTTTCCCTTTTTCCACTTCGGCCAGCTCCACGCGCCACCGTTTGGCCGAAGGCACAAACGCTCGCCAGGCATCCAGCGTGCGAAGAACCCGCTCCAAGCGAGCGTGTCCGTTGACCGTCTCGCCTACATAGAAGGTGTGCTTCCCCGAGCCGTCCTGCAGAGCGTACACCGCCGGGCGGCAAGGGACCTGCTTGAGACTCTCCGGCTCCAGGGGAAAGGCCTTCAGGTTGAGTCGAGGGAGGCTTGCCTTCTTGAACCGTTCCCGACGACGACGAGCCCGTTTGCGCAACTGGATTGCCGCCCAACGGTACTCTAGCGAAGTGCCACCGGGAGCCAGGCTCCGGGCAATGCGGTCAAACCACCAGCAGCCCAACGGATCGCACAACACGGCGTCCAGCCCTGTCCATCCTCGGGCCCGCAGCCGGGCCATGGCCACTTCGGCTGCGTCGAGCACCGGGTCGAGCTGCTGGGCAGGAAGGCGGAACGTTTTCTCCGTCGGCACTCCAAGCTGCTTGTTCTTTCGCATGGTCAGTAGCTCGCGCAGCCAGTCCGAAAGCGTGCCCGGCAATCCTCGCCGGCTGCACTCCTCGGAAAGCCGGGCCGTCAGCACCGGATCGGCCAACACCCGGTCCAGCGAATACCCCTCGTGTACCTCCCGGAAGGCCTGCCGCAACTCGTCCCGGTCCAGTTGCAGCCGCTTCCGGTAGTACACAAACGACGGCGGCGTGGTGGCCAGCGGGTCTTGCGGGCCTTCCACGGGGTCGCCGCAGCGGGTCTGCTTCAGCCGGGCCTGAATCTGCTCCACGTACTGCGGCGAAAGCTCACAGCCTACGTATCGGCGGCCCAACTTCTTGGCCACCACCAGCGTGCTGCCCGAACCGGCAAACGGGTCCAGCACCACGTCCTTCGGATGGGAACAAGCCAGAATGATTCGCTCCAGCAGCCGCTCGGGCATCTGGCAGGAATGGAACCCGGCCCGCTCCTTGAACGTCCCGGCCACCCGGGCAAAGTACCACACGTCCTGCTCCGGGGCGAAAGTGCCCTCCGGGCCGTCCGGCGGGCGGAGAATCCAGGTGTTGTCCGGCACCCGTCCTTCCTGGCTGGCCCGGGCGTCGGCATAGACCAACTGCCGGGCCGAAGGGACGCGAATCTCCCGGTCGTTGAACGTGAACCGTTTCGGGTCCCGAACGAAATACAACAAATGCGTATGGGAACGGCTGAACTTCTTCGTGCAATGCACGCCGAAGGTGTAGTACCACACCACCCAGTTGCGCAGATGCAGCCCGGCCGCTTCGCAAATCTGTTTCACTTCGGCCACATGCTCATCGCCCATGGCAAGCCAGAAGGTGCCCTGGGGGGAAAGCACTCCCAGCACCGCCTCCACCCAAGCCCGCGTCCACTGCAGGTACTCCTGCTTGTCCCGGTGGTCGTCATACACGTCGTACTGGTAGCCGATGTTGTACGGCGGATCGGCAAACACCAACTGGGCCTGGAACCCTCGGCGAGCCAGTTGGCGCAGCACCGAGATGCAGTCGCCCTGATAGATGCGGTTGACCGATTCGGGCATTCGCTCCCCTCCGTGGCCGGGAGGCAATCGAGCTGCAAACGAAACTTTCCTTCGGTGTCCTGTGCGTATTGTAGAGCGGTCGTCCTCGGAGCGCAAGCAGCTTTGCCATCGGCTCTCCTCGGACCGGAGTCCGGGGAGAGCCGATACGCAGAGCAGAAGCGTCTCCCGAGGCGCTAAAAGGTGTTGGCTTGGTGCTTAGGGCCTCGGAGAAGCTGTTCCCTCAGCAAAGCATCCGTGCTTTGGTTTATCGGCCGGAGGGTTGCAGAATTGTCGGCGTAACATCCTCGATATCTTGCTTCCGTTCCTTGTCCAGTGGCATCCGGAAAAGTCCGTTTGGCTTGGTGAAATCGATCCTGGCCAGCTCAATCTTGCGGACGCGGCGATTGTGTTGCGTGTGGTAGTAGACAACGAGGTTTTTCGTATCGTAGGCCACCGTCCAGAGTGTCGAGCTCCGCATCCCAGCCGTCTGGAGCTTGCCGTGCCCTTCGGAAGCACCAAGCGGCACGTTGAAGTTGTCAAGAATACGGAAAACCTCGTAGATTCCATCCGGGCCGTCGGCCAGGGGTCGGGCCGTTTGCGTCCACGCCACGGCGCGGATGAAACGCGAAACAGGCGTATGATCCCCGGGCAACCCGATCATGCCGGCTCCGCCGCCAAGGGGTTTGAGATTTAGATTTTCGATTTTCTTCAACGGAAGTCCCGTGACCGAGAGATTGACGTAGTTTCGTAGATTGGTGATGTGCCAGTCGTAGCTGGGAGCGTTCGTCAGAACACCCAACGGAGCATCGAAAATCTTCAATTTTCCCTTGAGGTATTCGATGACGATCGATTTCCCGGACCGATCGCACACGAGCATGTGACCAGGGGCCGGCCCGCTGCCGAAAGCCTTTTCGACCACCGGTACGACGCGGACCGCCTGGATTGCAGCACGAGCTTCCTCCACCGTGGCAGCACTGGTAAGCAGGTAGTTGAGCATATGAATCGGGGCCAGCGAATCGCTCGCCCTGGCCGGATCGTATTTCTGATACTCGGCGAACCCGGGATGATACAACAGGCTGACCGTCAGCCCTTTTTCGTTGATGCCGTCCATGAAAATGTCTTTTTCGATGGCGTCGATTGCAACGGCGCCGTACTTTGCGCGCCAGCTTTTTCCCGGTTTGCCATCCGGAGTGACGCTCGTAAACCGGTAACCGCGAGGAACGATGACCACTCGCGATTTCAAGTCGAACGTCCCCCATTCCATCGTGCGACCGACCAGCACCGCACCGTCTTGGGCCTTGAGCACTATCGCCGTACAGGCATCAAGTTCCTTGTGGGAACTGCATAGGATGGTCAAGACAACAACCAGAACAGGCACCCATTGTTTGCTAGACGACATCGCTTTCCTCCTCCTATCTGATTGGGGTTCCCAGATAAAAAACCAGTTTAGACTAATCTGCTTCAATCAAGATGTCAAACACTTCCCATGCTAATCGGGGTTTCCCTTTCCCGGGCGGTGCAAGCTTCAAGGAAGGGGCAGTGATAGAGTATAGAAAAACCTTGCAGGAGACTTTTCGCACGTGGCTCCCCTTTGCATCCGTCCGAAGGGACGGGGCATCTTGCACAAGCCTATGGAGTAACCATCTTGTGCCTCGGTGGACAAGAGGCAAAACTTTCAGGCGGTTGAGGCCGGAAACGCGGGCTCCAAGACCACGCGGGGCGAACCGGCCGGATAGGGCACAAGTTGACTAGTGAGACGTCGGGAAAGCGGACGGTGGTGCAAGCCCTTGGCGTAACCCTGCAATAGAACGCAAAAAGGCCGACACCCGGAGGCATCGGCCTTTGGTAGAACCCTGGGGTCGCCGGAATTGGCGCCCGAAGGAGCGGGCACCATGCTGCGCTGCAGCCTGGGGACCGGGGGTCAATAGGGATTGGACGGCATCATTTCCCAGGCCTTGACGTTATGAACGTGGGCGGCGCCGCCACGCGAAAAGAGGACCACACCGAGGCTGTCTTTACGCGAGGGATAGATCCGACGCATCACAGCCTGGCGGCCATTGGCAAAAACTTCGACGACCGACTTGTCGACAAAAACGCGCAAGACCAGGCGTTCGCCCGGCTCCAACTCAAAGGGCCCTCCCTCAACCTTCTTGGGGGTCTTGATGAGGCCCTCGAACGTCTGGGGAAGCTTGATGAGGCTGGATCGGGTGGTGTCGATTTTGAGTTTCTTGTCCACCGCGTCGTAGAAGACCAGGGTCTGTTCGGAACCGTCCGGCGAGCAGCACACCTTGACGCCGAACTGCTTGGCTTGGGAAACATCCGCTTCGATCAGCAGCTCCAGGCTGTTGCTGCGGACCGTCTCAAGGGGCTTTTCCGAGTCGGCCGGGATGTGCTGGTTGGCAAAGGATTGTCCGTTGTACCGCAGCCGCTCAATCTCAACCGGTGGTTCCATGCGCAGCTTGTCGTCCTTGCCCAGAGTCAGTACGCGCGGCAAGCTCAGCGTTCCCGACCAGCCGTAATCGGTGCGCGGGCCCGGCGGTGCGTCGAAAATCCAGGCCCACATGATCCGACGCCCCCGGTCGTCGACCAGACTCTCGGGAGCGAAGAAAGCATTGTCCGCCCAGCTCATGCGGGCATGGTACGAGGGGTAGAACTTCTCGTTCTTCCATTCTCCCACGTAGTAACGACAGCCCAGACGATGACTGATGCACAACAGCACGTATTTGTCGCCCAAGCGGAAGAGGTCCGGACAGGAAACGTCTTCGTTGATGGAGACGCCTTCGACGCTGCAACCCATCAGGTCGCCGACGTATTTCCAGGGCCCCTCGAGGCTGCGCGACTTGACCACCGCCGGTCGCGTTCCACCGAAGATGGCATAGTAGGTATCGCCTTCGACCCAGCCAAACGGGTCCCATGAACGATAGCGGTTGTGAAACGGATCGCCGGGTTTCGTTTTGGGCGTAATGGGGTTGGACGGCAGTTTGCGCCACTGGTTCAGTTCGTCGTCCAATGCGACGGCCAGGGCATTCCCCTGTCCCACCTGGTGGTAGCACATGGTGGGTCGGCCTTCCTTGTTCAGGAAGCAATTGCCGCTGAACATGCCGGACACCAGGCCGGTGGGGTGGTGCCGCCAGTGGAAAAGGTCCCTGCTGGAAATATGCCCCCAGTTGTGTCCCCGTTCGTCCTGGTAGATGTAAAACAGGTGGTACCTTCCTTTCCAGTAGATCGCACCGTTGGGATCAAAGGGGATGCACCGCCCCTCGGGCGTCACGAAGTGATAGCCGGGACGGTACGGATCGCTCAAAAGTTTCTCGCGCAATCTTCTGGCGATTCTGGCCGCCTGGGTATCGGGATCGGGTCTGGATTGAGGCGGCTGATCGGTCGCCATCAAGTAGGCTCCACCGGGCTGCAAATGCAGTCGTCCCCCTTCCACGCGGGCGTTGCCCACCAGCGTCGTGACCGGGAATCGCCCCATGCGGTCGCGGGCCAGGCCGCCTTCAAAGTCCCACCAGGCCAATGGGGCCGGCGTGGAAACCTTGTTGGGCACCAGGGACGCGATTTGTTGAGCCGTAAGGGCCCGGTCGTAGACCCGGGCGTCCTCGATGGTACCGACAAAAAACCGATTGGACGGGGCCGCATCCAGATGTCGCAGCCCCATCAAGACATGACTGCCGTCCCCGAACGCCTGTTGTCCCCCGACAGCGTAGCTACAGTACTGCCGGCCGTTCCGATAAACGGTAATTCGACGAGACTGGTACACGATGGCGATTTGGACCAGAGTGCCCGAGTCCGCTGTTTCTTCCGGCCAGGATTGCTGGCGTCGCTCGGTCCGGGCGAAATGGGCACTGCCGGGCATCCACCTGCGCGGCGTCAACTCTCCAAAGACGATGGCGTCGAACTCCCCGCCCGGCTTCTCGAGCGTCAGCACGCTGCCTCCACGCTGTTCCAGGTTTTCCAACGTCACCCATGCCACGAGCGTCTTCTCGTGGATTGGCGCAGGGGCGTCGGCGTGGACTGCGGAGAGGGCATGGGGTGCAAGGGCAAAGAGCAGCAAACACGTGGTTGGCCGGAGCACGGTGGACCTCCCGGAAACTTGTTCGAGACAACACGCTCACATGACGGCCCGTCTGTCGATGCAGCTCAGCGTAGTGTACTTGGAACGGCGGAAAAAGGCAGCAAAAAAAGACAATCGTCCCAGCAGAACACCACGCCGGCTCGCCACCACGGTCAGAAAACGAGAGAGGATTCAGAAAACGAGAGGAGAAAGAATTCGCGCGCAGCACTTACAGCCCACCGGCGAGCCTTTGGGGCGAGCTGCCGACCGGCCAATGGGATCACAGAGCGGCGCGCAGAGGCGCGAACCAGTGGCAGAAACTACCGAGCGAGCTTGGAAAGTCAAGTTGCGGGGGCGGGATTTGAACCCGCGACCTCGAGGTTATGAGCCTCGCGAGCTACCTGGGTCCTGCGGCCGATAATCCTTTCTGACGGACGGGTGTGGCCCCACGGACGGGATGGGGATTCCGTGCCTCATCGGTGGAGGTCGCGCAAATGGTTCGTCTTTCCCAGGCAGAAACTCTTTACCGTGCCACCCGATCACTCTCTGAAAACGCAGCCAAACAGGTGGCGGTACAAGTGCGGCTCTTTGCCAAGTGGTTGGGATTCGATCCTCCGCTAAAACCGGAATTGGCCCCCCAGTTGATCGCCTGGATTCGGCACCGGCAGAAGACGCGCTCCCCAAGCACCGCTCGCAACTCGCGTCGGCACATCCTCGCCATTTGGCAGCACGCAGCAAGGCTTGGCTGCTGTGAGCCACCACCTGAGATTCCGCAGGTGCTGGGGCTGGCCCATGATCCGATGGCCTGGACGATTGACCAAATGCGGGCACTTTTGCAGGCGGCACGAAATTATCCGCACCGGATGCCCGATGGAACCAGCAAAGGCGACTATTTCGCCTGCTGCCTGTTGGTGGCCTGGGACACGGGGCTGCGCCGAAGCGATATTTGGCGATTGCGCAAAGCCGACGTACGAGAAAACGGACTGTTGCTGGTCGCCCAGGGAAAGACCAAGCAAATGATCTTCTGCCAGTTCAGCCCTGGAACCCTAAAAACATGGAATCAACTAGCGGCCAGCAAGAGGGAAACCGAGGCAGTGTTGGCCTGGCCGTTTTCCGATGACTACTGGGCCGATTGCTGGCGACGAATCGCCAGGTGGGCCGGCCTTCGCCCCTGGAAGACTTTTGCCAGGATTCGGGCCGCAGCGGCGAGCTACGTGGAGCTTTTTCATCCTGGGCACGCGCAGCGGTTCCTCGGGCACAAGACACCAGGGCTGGCCTACCGCCACTATGTCGATCCCAGAATCGCCGGGCAAAATCCGGTGCGGCCGCCCGACCTGCTGGACGGGGATGCCGCCTGAAGTCCTTCGACTGGCCAAAACGTGCCCACGCTGAGCGGGCCGGGCCAGCGGCAGATGCTACACGAGTTGTAGCATTGCTACATCGGTTGTGGCGCCAGCCGCAGCCTGGACACCTCGCGTCCAAGCTGGGGCCATCGCCCGCCGTGCAGGGGCGGGTGGAAGCGAGATTTGCTTGCCCGGAGGAGGTGGGGCAAGATAGAAATGTTTCCGACGTTTCAGTCTGTGCTGGACCGGGCGGATCGGTTGTTCGAGTTGTGCTGGTGAAGCAAATGGGACTCTATCAGTGCCCTCATTGCCGAAGGCAGTTCCAGGCGCC
>WFOE01000251.1 GCA_015488215.1 Planctomycetales bacterium | reverse complement strand
TTCTTGCACTCGGCGAGCCGCCGACTTTAGTCGGCGGAGGAGAAACATGGAGGAAACGTTTTTCTCCGGCTTCTCCGGCTCTCCCCGGACGGAAGTCCGAAGTTCGCCGCCGTGCCGCGTCGTTTGCCGGCGTGCTTCCGAGCCTCTTGCGCCTGGCTCAGAACGACTGCACCACCGTCACTTCGCGTACCTGGCGCGTATCCGGTTCGAACACGCGGATTTTGATCTGCAACGCGCGAACCGGGCGGCGATACGGAGGCGGAGCTTCCTGTTCGGCCCGTTCGTCCGCCTCCGGCGTGTTTTGCAAGTGGGGATCGACGTTGCTGCCGGGAAACGGCGGAACATTGTTCGGATCGTTGCTTTCGTTGGTTCCTTCGTCCACCAGCGAATCGCCATCCTGGTCCAGCCCGTCGCGTTCGTACCGCGTGGTCCAGGTATCGTACACGGCCGCAAGGTTGCGGTTGCCACTTGCGGCCCATTGGCCCAACACTCCGTAACCTGGCCCGGAGAACCAGGAAAGGTGAAACACCGTCGGCCGGTTGTTTCCCGCGTAAAGTGCCCGGGCGTAAAACAGATCAACAAACGTGCCGCGAACCACCGGGCCGGCTTGCCAGTTGTTGGGCCGTCCTGCCTGGAACCAGGCCGCGAGTTCCTCGGCGTATCGGTTGGGCGAGTTGACATCCGGGGGCGTTCCCGCCGCCGGGACCAACGAGCTGGGAGTAATCGTTACCGGCGGGGAGTTCGGCTGCGCGTCAGGCACCAGGAACACTGGTGCCTGGGGGTCCCAAATCTTCACATCGAAGCTGAGCACGTTGTCCAGAATCGTATCCTGGATGAAGCCCGAGGGCGTACCGGGCAGTTGGCTGCCGTTGGCCACCCACACGTCCCATTGACTGTTCAAGCGGGCTCGCCAGGCCGAGGCGTCGTTGGTCAGAAAGAAGTTGGGCCAGTTAGGGCCTGTGTTCCCCTGCGGCACATGGCCTAAGCGATTGTGTCGCAGGGCCAGTTGGCTTAGCTTCAGAGGAACCGCTTCCGGGCTTGCCCCACTGAGATTGGCGCCTGGCACAATCAGCCGCACTTTGCGCACCAGACGATTCCTGTACATGAACCAGCAAACCTCGGCGTAATGGGAGTAGACGTCGCCTGACCCAACTGGAGCACTCATCGGCTCGTCGCTACGGATGGTAAAGCAGAGGATGTCGTCCACGTCGCCGACCGTGGGATCAAAAGCCCCGGTTTCGCTATTGACGGCTCGCAGTCCGCGTCCGGTCATCGCCCGGGGGCTGGGCCCCTCGATGTACTCGAAGTACCCGGGAGCCGTTTCCGCCGGAAACGGGGGCGTGATGCCCGCTTGCAGCGCGGTGGCGTTGCGCAGGTCTTCGACCAGTTTGTTCTGCGCGTTGCGGAGCCGGTCGGCCAGCTCGGCCATGGCCCGGGCGTCGCGCACCCCGGCGCTCAGCTCCCCGAACACCGTAACCACCGCCAGCATGATGAGCAGGCTCAAGGCCACGGCCACCATCATTTCGATCAGCGTGAACGCAGCCCGGGCGGTCCGCACCGGAAAAACGCCAGGCACAGCGGACGCAGGATCCCGGGAAGAAAATGCCGGATGTCGATTCATCGAAGGACAACCATTGCAGCCAAGAGGAGACAGCCAGGGCCGAACACGCATGGATTTGCTCTCCGCAGCCGGTACCAGAGCCCCTGGGCGGCCCGACTCGCACTCGCCCCACGACGGCCGGCCCGAGAACAGATTCCGCCGCGGGAAAAGTTTACGCAACTACGGCTATTTACTATTATTTCACCCGGCCCGCAGGCTGCTGTCAAGCTGGCCCTTCCCGGACGCGACCACTGGGCCTTCCTGCGGATCGTCCAGACACGCCCTTCGGCTACAGGAAAACCGCTTCCTATGAGTACCCCGGTTGAACACGCCCCGGTGGAAGGAAAGACCATCCCCCAGGTGTTGCTGGAAACCGCCCAGCAGTACGCCGAGCAGGACGCTTTGGTCTTCCCGCAACAGGACCTGCGGATGAGCTGGGCCGAGTTCGAACGTGCCACCTACGAAGCGGCCAAGGGGCTACTGGCCCTGGGAATCGGCAAGGGGGACCATGTGGCCATCTGGGCCACGAACTGGCCCGAGTGGGTCATCTTGCAGTTTGCCACCGCCCGGATTGGAGCTGTGCTGGTGACGGTCAATCCGGCCTACCGGGCTCACGAGCTGGAATACGCCCTGAAACAAAGCGACTCGGTGGCGCTGTTTCTGATCGACCGGTTCAAGTCTTCCGACTACTTTGGGATGCTCAACCAGGTCTGCCCCGAGTTGCAACACGCCGTGCCGGGGGAACTGCAAAGCGAAAAGTTCCCCAAGCTGCGGTGGGTCGTTTCGCTCAAGGGGGAGACTCCCCGGGGAGCCATCTCCTGGAGCGAGATGCTGGACCGGGGCCGCACAGTGGATCGGGCCGATCTGGAGGAGGCCCAGGCCCGGCTCCGGCCCGAAGAAGCCATCAACATCCAGTACACCTCCGGCACGACGGGGTTTCCCAAAGCGGCCACGCTTTCGCACCGCAACCTGCTGCTGAACGCCTACTACGTGGGCCAGTGCCAGCGGCTTTCGGCCCAGGACCGCATCTGTATTCCTGTGCCGTTTTACCATTGTTTCGGCTGCGTGCTGGGCACGCTTTGTGCGGTGGTTTACGGCTCGGCGATGGTGGTGCCGGCCGAGTATTTCGACCCGGGGGCTACGCTTCGGGCCATCGAGCAGGAACGTTGCACGGTGCTTTACGGGGTGCCGACGATGTTCATCGCCCAGTTGGAACACCCGGAGTTCGCCCAGCGCGACTTGTCCTCGCTGCGCACGGGGATCATGGCCGGCAGCCCCTGCCCCATCGAGCTGATGAAAAAAGTAGTCCACCAGATGGGCGTGCGGGAAATCACCATCGCCTACGGCCAGACGGAAGCCTCGCCCGTGATTACCCAAACCCGAACCGACGACCCGCTGGAACTGCGCGTGGAGACGGTGGGCCGGCCGCTGCCGGGCGTGGAAGTCAAAATCATCGACCCGCAAACCGGCGCCACGTTGGGCGACAACCAGCAGGGGGAACTCTGCGCCCGGGGGCACGTGGTCATGCTGGGCTACTACAAGAACCCGGAAGCCACCGCCCAGGCCATCGACTCTGAAGGCTGGCTCCACACCGGCGATCTGGCCGTGCGGTTGCCCAACGGGTACTACAAGATTACCGGGCGAATCAAGGAAATGGTCATCCGCGGGGGCGAAAACATCTACCCACGCGAAATCGAGGAGTTCCTGTTCACCCACCCGGCCATCGAGCAGGCGGCCGTGCTGGGCGTGCCGGACCCCAAATACGGCGAGGAGCTTTGCGCGTGGATCAAGCTGCGGGCCGATGCCCCCGAAGCCCAAGGGCTAACCGAAGAAGACATCCGCCAGTTCTGCCGCGAGAACCTGGCCCACTTCAAGGTGCCGCGGTACATCCGCTTCGTGACGGAGTTCCCCCAGACGGTAACCGGCAAGATTCAGAAGTTCCGCATCCGCGAAATCATGATGCAGGAACTGGGGCTCACCGAAGAAGAAACCGCCTGAGCGGCTCGCCGCTGCGCTTACCGCAATAGCCACACGTAGGCGGCCAGAAGCAACAGGCTCCAGAACACCAGGCCGGCCACGGCGCCGACGCGTTCGGCCAGCGTCACTTCCGGCGGCGGTTGTTCCTGCTGGGCCGCGTTCTGCGTGTTCGGCTTGTCGTCCGGTTTGGCGCCGGGCTGTTCGGTGTCCGGGCCAGCGGGAACGCTCGGCTCGGGAGCCACCAGCGGCAGCGTGGGTTTCGGTTCCTGGACGGAATCGCCTGCCCGAGCCGGCGGCTGGGACTTGTCCGAGGCGGCGCCGGTCTTATTCCGCGGCTTGTCGGATGCGGTGCCACTTTTCTTCCCCTGGGAACGGCTCTCGCTGCGCGTGGCCACCGCCCGGGTGGTCCCCCCCGGCAGCAGGCGTGCCTGCCGCACCAGGCGCGGATGTTCGGCTTCCCAGCGGGCAAGGAGCCGCTTGGCCTCGGGCCGGGGACAGACCAGCATATAGCGCACGATGGCCGGGCGGACGAACTGCTCCTGGGGGCCCAGCTCGTCGAACAGCCGACCGAGCCGTTCCACCAGCGACCAGTCTTCCCATCGGGCCAAGTCCGGCAACACCAGGTCCACCAGCCGTGGCCGGTCCAGCACGTCGTGCAAAGCGGCGATTAGCAGCGGCCGGGGAATGAGCTTTTCCTGCTGCCCGTGGAAGCGCAGGGCCAGCACGGCCGCATAGGTTTCGCTGAACGGGGTGTCCGGGTCCTGCAAAAAACGGGTCCGGACCAGCTCAAGCCCTGCCGCTCCTCGTAGCGACAAGTAGCAGGCAATGGCCGCATCGAGCCAGCGGCTCTGCTGCCCCTGCCAGCCGGGTTGCCGCAGCAGGTTTTCCAGCCAGGCGGCGTCTTCCTCGCCACCGCATTGGGCCAGCAGCAGGAACAACAGCCGCTTGAGCGAGGGGTTCCCGCGGGCCGCTTCGATCTGCGCTCGCAGCCACTTGGGGTTCAGATGCGGCCGCAGCTTACGGACCGACTCGTAAGGAGCCTTGGCGAACTCGTCGTAGGCGTCGGCGGCCACGAACGGGTCTTCGTCCACCAGCAGCGGCAGAAAGTGCCGCAACCGGGCAGCGCCCTGGCTCGGCAGCCGGGGCAACTGTTTGATATAGGACCAGGCCCGATCCGAAATCACCACCGGCACGGCCCAGTAGATGTCCGGCGGGTCGGCCCCCAGAATCACCACCTGGGTGCCGGTTTCAGGGCGGTCCAGACGCGGGGCCATCACGCGCTGGCCCGGGCGAACGTATTGCCCCCCCTTGAGCACCTCTTCCACTTGGTATGGCCACGTGCGAACCAGGTTGGCCGGGGCGTCCGGGTCGGGCACTTCGAGCAGCCGGGCTCGCACCACCACGGAAGCAGCAGCCATCCGGTCGCTGAACGTAGCGGAAACCGACCGGCAGAACGGGCACGCAGTGGCTTGTACTTGCGCGGCAAGAAACACCGCGCAGGCAGCAAACAGCAGCCGCGCCGAGCCGCCAACGGGGCCGAGCCGAGCAGGCCGAAACATGGCCGGGAGTGCCTCGCATGCCGGGGGTTACTTGGCGGAAGGGGACGCACTGCCCGCCGGCGGCTTCCCTCCGCCTGGACGCCCCCGACTGGGGAAGAAAAAGCTGGCCCGGCGTACCGCTTTCGGGTCGATGCGCTCCAGCTCTTTGAGCAGTTCTTTGGCTCGCGGTTCGGGGCACGCCTTCAGGTACTGCACCACCGGCACCCGCACCCAGCTTTTCTTCCCTTCGGCTTGCTTGAACAGTTCCACCAGCCGATCCATCACCGACCAGTCTTCCCA
>WFOE01000250.1 GCA_015488215.1 Planctomycetales bacterium | reverse complement strand
GTCCGGCTACGGCCAGCGCGTTGTCGCGGACCGTTTCGGCGTCCAGGCGGCGGCGAGGATAGTGCCACAACAGGCGGTTTTGCGGATCGACCTGCCCGGCCCGAGCGTTCCGAGCGGCCGCTTTCTGCAAAAACGTCCGGCTGGTGGCCATCAGCCGCAGCATGTGCTTTACGTTCCAGCCGCTTTCGACGAACTCCACGGCCAGCCAGTCCAGCAGTTCCGGGTGGGTGGGATACTCGCCGCGGGTGCCGAAATCCTCCACCGTGGAAACCAATCCCCGGCCGAACATCTCGGCCCACAAGCGATTGACAATCACCCGGGCCGTAAGCGGGTTATGCCGGCTCACAAGCCAACGCGCCAGCCCGAGACGATTGGCCGGGGCATCGGGCAAGGAATCGAAAAACTCCGGTGTGCCCGGCTGCACTTCCGGCCCCAGGTTGCCGAACACCCCGCGTAGCAGCACGTGCGTCTTACGCGGCTGGGGCAGTTCGTACATCACCAGCGACCGGGCCTGGTGGCGAATGGGCACTTCGCCCTTGATTTTTTTCGGCCAGGGCGGATCGGCCACCGAGGCGTATTGCGGCACCTGGCTCAAGTCCGCGTAGTAGCCCTGGAAGAACACCGTGGTGCCGTTCTTGCTGGAAAACTCGGTTTCCCGCGGCGTGTTGTTGAAGTAGGCAAAGAGCCGGTAGTAATCCTTCATGGTGAACGGGTCGTACTTGTGGTCGTGGCACTGGGCACATTCCATCGTCACGCCCAGCCAGACCATCCCGGTGGTGTTGACCCGATCCACCACTTGCCGCACGCGTTCTTCTTCCGGGTCGGTGCCGGCTTCGACGTTCACCGCCGCGCAGCGATGGAAGCCGGTGGCCACCAGCAGATCGGCCTCCTCCGGTGTCAGTTGGCCGCAAAGGTAATGGATGTGCTTTTCCGCCGGGGGTGGGAGTTCGCGTTTTTCGAGCTTCAGCGGGGCCTTTCGCCTCTGGGCCACCAGCAGATCTCCGGCCAGTTGGGCCACGGTAAAGCGGTCGAACGGCATGTTGGCGTTGAAGGCCCGAATGACCCAATCCCGATACGGCCACAAATCACGCAAGTCGTCCCGTTGGAAACCGTGCGAGTCGGCGTACCGGGCCGCATCCAGCCACCAGCGGGCCCAGTGCTCGCCGAACCGGGGCGAAGCCAGCAACCGGTCCACCGCTTGCCGGACTGCTTGCTGGTGGTTTTCCCGGTACTGAAGCACGAACCGGTCCAGCTCCTCCGGCGCTGGGGGGAGCCCCACCAGCGTAAGACTCAGCCGCCGCAGAATCACTTCCGGGCTGGCCGGGGCGGAAAGCTGCAATCCCCGTTCGGCCAGCCTGCGCACCACGAAGGCATCCACCGGATTACCGACCGGCTCGGCCACCCGAGGCACCGGCGGGCGTCGGGGGGGCAGATAGGCCCAGTGCCAGCGTTTCGGCTCCCGCTTGGGCCACCGGGCCCCTTGGCGGATCCAGCGGCGGAGCAGTTCCACTTCATGCTTGCCGAGCGGCTTACCGTCGACCGGCATCCGCTCCGCTTCGTCGGAGCTGGTTACGCGGCGGAAAAGTTCGCTTTCTCCCGGCTTGCCCGGTACCAGCACCGACAGCGTGGAATCGCCTCCCCGGAACGCTCCCTGCCGGGAATCCAACCGCAAGCCCCCTTCGGCCTTTTCGGCCCCGTGGCAGTGCAAGCAATGGCGGGCAAGCAGCGGCTTGATGTGCCGGGCATAGTCCACCAGCTCTTCGACGGCAAAGCAGGTTTCCGTAGCCCCGGCGCAAAAGAACCGCGCAAGCAGCAGCAAGCACAGAATCCAGCGAAACGGCCGGTTCATGGCACTCCAGGCGGGACTTCGGGGAGCGGGGGGAAGCACGCTGCGATAGATAACCGGTCTTAGATGCGAGTATGAGGCATCCTCGGCAACAAGTCAAACTTTTCGCTTCTTCGGCGCATCTCCCTTCAGTACGAAGCGGGTTTTCCACTTTGCTGCGGAAAACAAGTGGAAAATAAACACAGATTCGCTCCTCATTTGCGACATTCCGACACTCTTCCGGCACGATTGGGCCAAGGGGGGCTCTCCCTCGTGGTCGATGATGCCAAGGGGCACCGGTTTTCTGTTCGGCTCGGCTTCCGGCTATCGGAGGATTCGGCAATGCACAGGCAGAGCGCGGTTGTGGTGGCACTGCTAGCGTGGGTGTTGTTCTCCGGCTGCTCTGGGGAGCCGCCCTCGCCGGCCGAGCCGGAGCCTGCGTACCGGCTGCCCTTTTTCAAACGCAGCCAGTTGCCCGAGTTGCAGGAGCAGTTCCGGCGTCTCAGCCGCCGCGGGGAACTTCCCTGGCAACTGCGCGACGTGCCGGTCCCTCCGGCTGAAAACGCGGCTCCGGAACTCCAGAAGCTTTTCGCGGGCCAGCAGCCTCAGCAGGTCTTCCAGGCTCTGGGGGATTATTTTCCCGCCTCCAAGCTGCTGGAGGACGCCGTGCGATTGGAACAAGCCGTGCTTCAGGCCGGGCGTTGGAGCCAGCAGCTTGCGCAAGCCCAGGCGGCCATGCTGCGCCCCCGCTGCGTTTTTCCCATCCCATACGAAAAAGGGCTGGAAGCCGATTTGAGCTTTGTGTTCCGGGTGCGTGCGGTCGCCCGGGTGGCCGTGTTGCAAGCGATGCAAGCGACGGCCCAGCAAAACCAGGCGGCGGCGCTAGACCACCTGGTGCTGGCCCTGCGGCTGGCCGGCGCCTTGCAGGGGCACAAGCATCCGGTGGTGCGACTTCAGGCTGCGGCGGCTCGGGCCGAGGTGTTCGACGCTCTGCAAGCGGTTCTGTTGCGATTCGCCTGGTCTTCGGACCAATTGGGCCGCTTGCTGGACGTGCTCCAGCGAAGCGAAACGACCCTGCCGCCCGACCGGGACGCCTGGGTGGTGGACCGGACGCTGGGACTGCACTTTTACGAGCTGCTCCGGGCCGGAGCGTGGAACCAGCTCATCACTCCCGAGGACCTGAAACGCCTGGGCACCGAGCTGGCCCAGAAGCTGCGGTTCGCCACTGCCAAGGAGCTGGAACAAGACGAAGCCTACTACCTGAAAGAGATGGACCGGTTGATCGCCCTGGCGGCCAAACCTTATTACCGCCGCCGAAGCGAGTTGGTTCGGCTGGAGAAAAAATGGCGAGTCGACGCCCAACGCTACCCGGCCGCCACGGTGCTCCTGCTGCCGGACGTGTTGCCGGGAATGGCTCGCCAGGGGCTGGATCGCTCCCGGCTTCAGGGGTGGATACTGGGATTGCAGCACGCCCTGGGACATGTGCCCGAAGGCGTGGTGCTCTCCCCGCTTACCGGCCAGCCGTTCCGGGTAGTCGAGCGGCCCAAGTACCTGGTGGTGCTGGGCATCGGCGCCGTGCCGGGCGAACCGGAAGTGCCGCTTTTGATTCCCAAGCTCAAGCGGAGCTGAGTCGTTCCGGTTCCGTCCTGTTGTCCGAGCGGGTTACAGGAGTCGGTAAGTGTCGGCCGATGCGGAGCATCCGTTGCGCTGGAATCCAGCCGGTGACTGACGAATAATTGAGAGTGTTCCCCTCTGTCCGTGGTTTCCGAAAACCGAGGCCGTTGATGTTTGCCGTTGGGTGTACCCGGCAGCGGCAGATGTCGGTGTCGGGCTTATTGGCCCTGCTGCTTGCGCTGGGTTGGTGTGTTCCGGCCGTCGCCCAGGATGAGGACCACCGATTCCTGCAAGGGTTGCGGCAGCGGGGGCTCTTTTCTTTGGCCGAGCTGTATTGCACCCAGCGGCTCCAGGATGAGGAACTGGACGTTCGCCAGCGGGCCGAACTGACCGTCGAGCTGGCCCAAACCTACGCCCAGTACGCGCTGCACTCCCCGCCGGCCGAACAGCCCTCGTTGTGGCAGCAGGCCCAGCAGGTGCTGGAAAAGTTCGTCAAGCAACATCCCAAGACGGACTGGAAATACGTCGTTCAGGTACAGCAAGGCGTGGTTTCGCTGCTGCGGGGCGAAGCGCTGTTCGCCCGGGCCGAAGCCACTCCGGGCAACCGCCGCTGGCGAAACAAGGCGTTGGAGCAGTTGCGCAGCGCCATCAAGCAATTGCAACAGGTCAAGGAACAGCTCCAGCAGAGGATGCGCCGCCGTCAGCTTCCGCCCGGCTGGGAACGGTTGCCCCAGGAGCAGGATCGTCTGTTGCTGCTCAAGCGGCGGATCGACTTTTACCTGGGCCGGGCTTACCGCTTGCAGGCGGAACTCTACGAACCGGATAGTCCCGACCGGGCTCTGGCGGCTCGGACCGGGCTGGAGCATCTCAACCCCATTGCCGGACTGCGGCCTTATGAAACCCTGCACTGGGAAGCCTCGCTGGAAGCGATTCGCTGCCTGATGCTGTTGCAGCGTTGGGGCTCGGTCCAAACGCGTCTGGACCTGCTCGAACAGATGTACGCGGAGCCAGAAAGGCGATTGCGACTGCGGGCCCAGCGCATCGAGCTGGCCTTGGCCCAAGGCCGGCTGGAAGAAGCCGGCCGCCTGGCCGAACAAGGACGCACGTTACAGGGAGCCACCAGCGCCGAACTGGACTTCGCCCTGCTTAAGTACTACCTGGCCGCCTGGCGCAAGGCGCAAGAACAAAACGACGCCGATGCCCAACGTCGCTGGCAGCAGGCCGCCCAGGCGATGATTGGCCTGATCGACCGGAGTCATGGCCGGTACTGGTCCGCTCGGGCCGAAACGCTGCTGGCCGGCACAATGACCGGAGCGGCGCTGACCGGCAACCTGGGCCTGCTGGCCCGGCAAGCCCAGGCCCTGGTGCGGCAAGGCCAGCTTCAAAAAGCCCTGGCACTTTACGACCAGGCCACCCGCGAAGCCCAAGAGCGGAACCAGCCGGACGAAGCCTTTTTGATGGCCTATGCGGCTGCTTCACTGGTGCATCAGAAGAACGATCACCAGCAGGCTTGGGAGCGTTTCCGGCAGGCGGCCCTGACCGCTCCGGACCATCCCCAGGCGGCCGAAGCCCACCTGCTGGCCGTCTTCCACGCCTGGAAGCTGGTGCAGCAGCAAAAGTTGCCGGTGGAGCGGTTCGTCGCCCTGCTGAACGAACACGTGCGTCGCTGGCCCCATGCTCCGACGGCTGTCCAGGTGCGACTGACCCTGGCCCGGCTGTTGCTACACCAGAAAAAGTGGAACGAGGCCCTGGAGGTGCTCAAGCAAATCGACCCCGGGGAGGACCGCTTTCCCGAGGCGATGGAGCTGGTCCATCAGGTGTATCGCCGCCGGTGGGCCGCGAGCGACTCCCAGGCACAGGCTGCCCTGGTTCGCGAGGCGGCCTTGTGGTTCGAGCAAGTGCTGCTTGGTCCCGGACGGCAGTGGCCGGTCCATTGGGCCCCGGTCCACCATCATGCGGCGCGCCGGGCGGCTCGTTGGTGGCTTACTCCTCCCAGCCAGCAGGTACAGCGGGCAGGCGAGATTCTGGACCAGGCGCTGGCCGACTCGCAAATCACTCCCGAGGACCGCAGCCGCCACGCCGGCTGGCGGATATTGGCCTATGTGTTACAGGGACGGGACCCTTCGGCCGAGGTGGCCGCCTGGGTGGAAAAAGCCCCTGTGGCGGACCGCTTGGAGCTGGTCGAACTGCTGGACGCCTGGGGCGGACGGCTGCCTGCGAATCGGCGGCACCGGTTGGCCGCCTGGCAAAAACGCCTGGCCGAAGGGTTGCTGGCTTCAGGAAAACTTTCCCCGGAGGCCAGCGCCGCATTGCAACCGGCGCTAGCCCGGGCGCTGCTCTGGCTGGGCCGCTGGGAGCAGGCGGTCGAGCGCTTCCGCCGCTTGCACCAGCAGTATCCGCGCCAGCGGGCGTTCCACGTTGCCTTGGCCGAAGCGTTGCTCCGTTCCGGCCAGCGGCCGCTGGTGGAAGAATCGTTGCAACACTGGCGGCTGTTGCAGCGCCGGAGCCGCCCTGGCTCAGCCCCCTGGTTCCAGGCCAAGTACCATTTGGCCGAAGCCTACCTGGCCCTGGGCCAGCGCGAGCGGGCCCGACGGATTGTCGAAGTAACCGAAGTGCTCCATCCGGAGTTCGACAACGAGGTGTGGAAAGAACGCTTCCAGCAGCTCAAGAAGCGCCTTCGCTGAACGAAGAACTTTTGGGGCAGTGCCCCGCGGCGTGGGGTCGTGTTGTTTCTCCGGAACCGAAAGGTACTGCGATGGGCGTCCGCAGAACGGTTCGGCTGATGTTGGGGGCGGGGCTCTGGCTGTCGCTGGTGCTGGGAGCCGCTTGGGCCGTCGGTTCCTTGCGTGTGGTGCCGGGGCAGGCCCATTCCGAAACGGCCATTCGCATCTGGCAAGCCGGAACCGGCCAGGGCCATTGGCTGCACTTTGCCAACAGGGAACGGTTGCCGCTGCGCGTGGGAGACCCCGTGTACCAGGAAGCCGCCCCCGGCCGGCTGGTTCAGGTGGGCCACGTGTACGCTCTAATCGACCAGCAGGGACACCAGCACTTGCAAGGGCGTTTTGCCCAAGGGGTGGTTTACCTTGCCCCGCAGGCCCGATTGGCCGACTCGATGCGGTTGGAACACTACCAGGCCGACCTGTCCATCGCCGCGGGGGTGCAAACGCTTTTTCCGCCCGAGAAACGCCGCCAAGTACAACAACTGCTGGCCCGGCACTGGCAGCGGGAAAAGCGGAAAATGCTCGACGCCCTCCGCCCCGTGGTCGAAAGAACGCTTGAAGACACCCTGGCCGTGCTCCAGCAAGACCTGGCCGCAGAGCTGAAACGGCGCGAGCCGCAACTGCGTCAGTTGGCCCAGCGATGGGAAAAAGACGTGCTGGAAAAACACCTGCTGCCCGTGTTGCAGGAGGAAGTGTTCCCCCTGACCCAGCAGGAAGCCACGCCGCTTGCCCGCCAGATTGGCATGGAGCTTTGGGACCGGGTGAGCCTGTGGCGCTTCGGTACGGCGGCGCTGCTGGATAAGCTCACTTCCGGTAAACGCGTCGAACGGGAGTTCGAGCAGTTCTTGCAACAAGAGGCCATGCCGGTGCTGAAAAAACATTCGCCGGAGCTATTGCGCACGGCCCAGCAGATTATGCAACAGGCCCTCCAGCAACCGCGGGTGCGGCAGGCTCTGCAACGAGGGTTGGAAACGATGGCCGCCGACGAGGAGTTCCGCCGCCTGCTGTGGGAAGTGTTCGAGCAGGTGATTGTCGAAAATCCCCGCTTGCACCAGGCGATTCGCCAGTCGCTCTCCAGTGCCGAAACGCAGCAAGCCCTGGCCCGCGTGGCCCAGAGCTGGGAAGCTGTGGCCCAGCAGATTGGGGCGCTGCTTTTGGGCACACCGGAGGAGGGACTTACGCCCGAGCTGACCCGGCTGCTGCGGTTGCATGTGTTCGGCAAGGATCGCCGCTGGCTGGTGCTGGC
>WFOE01000249.1 GCA_015488215.1 Planctomycetales bacterium | reverse complement strand
GCCACGCCCGTCATGGACCGGCGGCAACAACAGCGTTTGACCCTGTTGCTCGTGCTGGCCGATCTGCTGGCGACCACCGCCGCCTGGCTGGGCGGTTACGCCGTGCGGTTCGGGCTTTGGGAAGCCCCCGGTGGCGTGCCCCGGTTGCAAAGCGTTTTGGAAGCCCTGCCCAAGGTGTTGCTGCTGGCTCTGGTGGCCTACCATTTGGCGGGCATGTACCAGGTGTTGCGACTCCGCCGCTGGCGGAACGAGCTGCCGGCCGTGCTGTTGGGCACCGGACTGCTGTTTCTGCTGTTGATTACGGTCACCTTCTATCAGCGCCACCGGTACGAATCGCGGCTGGCACTGGGGCTGTTCCTGGTCCTCTGCGGCCCGTTGGTTCTGCTGGTCCGACGTGTCGTGTGGTGGCTTGCCTCTTCTAGGCGACCGGGAGGGCTGCGGGTGGTGCTGGTGGGTTCGGGGCGTCCGGTACGCCGGGTGGTGCAAACCCTCAAAGAACAGCCCTGGCTGGGCGTGGAACTGCTGGGCTATGTGGACCACCAGCCGCACGCCCAGGAGAGCCTTCCTTACCTAGGCACGTTGGAGCAGTTGCCCGAGCTGGTTGAAAAACATCTGGTGGACCGCGTGCTGGTGGCTTTGCCGTTCCACCGCTACGGGGAGATGCCGGCCATTTACGAAACACTGAGCCAACTGCTGGTAGAAGTGTCGCTGGTGCCCGACTTGCACCTGTTGGCCGGCATGCGCATCCGCACGGACGAGCTGGACGGGCTGACGGTGCTTTCGCTGCGGGAAAATCCCCACTTCGGCTGGCAACAGGCGGCCAAACGAGCCCTGGACCTGGTGCTGGGCACACTGGCCCTGGTGCTCCTTTCCCCGGTGATGCTGGCCCTGGCCGTGGCTATCAAGCTCACCAGTCCTGGGCCGGTGTTTTATCGCCAGTTGCGCATGGGGCTGGGGGGCAAGCCGTTCTGGATGTGGAAGTTCCGCAGCATGCGCGTGGACGCCGAAGCCGAAAGCGGTCCTCGCTGGGCAAGCAAGAACGATCCCCGTTGCACGGCCGTGGGTCGCTTCATGCGCCGCTGGAGCCTGGACGAGCTGCCCCAGTTGTTCAACGTGCTGGCCGGGCAGATGAGCCTGGTCGGCCCTCGGCCCGAACGCGGCGTGTTCGTCGAACGCTTCCGCCGCCAGGTGCCCAACTATGCCCAACGCCACCAGGTCAAAGCAGGCATTACCGGTTGGGCCCAGGTTCACGGCTGGCGTGGGGACACTTCGCTTCGCCGCCGTGTACAGTACGACCTATACTACATCACCCACTGGTCTTTGTGGCTGGACTTGAAGATTCTCTGGCTCACCCTGCTGCGCGGCTTTCGGCATCCGAACGCGTATTGATTCCCCGGGGAGGGAACGTCGCCCTCGGCCAACTTCGAGTGGGGACTTGCTGAAATGAAGCGGCCGTCACGCCGAAATCGGCTTCCGGCCGGAATACACCCGCGTGCCGAGCGACTCGCTGCCGGAGTCGGCGGGTTCTCCAAGAGCTTGGGACGCCTCCCTAGCAGATGCGGGGCAGCGCTTCGCCCAACTGGGTGGTAATCACCCGCGTGGCTCCCACGGCGGTCCGTGCCACCACGGTGCCGGGATGGTCGGCCACGGCGTGTCCAATCAGCGCGGCTCGGCGGCCCAGGGGGTGGTTCCGCATCGCCTCCAGAACCCGGGATGCGTGCTCCTGGGGGACGAAGGCCACCAGCTTCCCTTCGTTGGCCACGGCCAGCGGGTCCAGGCCCAGCATCTCGCAGGCCGAAGCGACCACCGGGTCCACGGGCACGGCCTGGTCGTCGATCTGGATACCCACGCCGGCGGCCTGGGCGATTTCGTTCAACGCGGCGGCCAGCCCGCCCCGAGTCGGGTCGCGCAGGGCGTGAATCTCCGGGCAAGCCTGGAACATGGCGGCCACCAGCTCGTGCAGCGGGGCGGTGTCGCTGCGGATGGGGGCTTCGAACTCCAATCCCTGGCGCACGCTCATTACGGCCATGCCGTGATCGGCCACGGTGCCGCTAAGGAGCACGGCATCGCCCGGGACGACTCGCTGGGGGGCTGGGGGGACCCGGGACCGCACCAACCCCAGCCCGGTGGTCGTAATGTAGCAGCCGTCGCCGTGGCCGCGCTGCACCACCTTGGTATCGCCGGTGACGATGGAAACCCCCGCCGCTTTGGCCGCCCGAGCCATGCTTTGCACCACCCGGGCCAGCGTTTCCATGGAGAACCCTTCTTCGAGAATGAACGCCGCCGCGAGGGCCACTGGCTTGGCCCCCATCATGGCCAGGTCGTTGATTGTGCCGTGTACGGCCAGTTGGCCGATGTCCCCGCCGGGAAAAAAGAGCGGCTGCACCACGAACGAATCGGTCGCCAGCGCCACCTGCCCCCCGGCCAGCGAAAGCACGGCCGCGTCGCCCAGTTGTTCCAGTTCCGGGGAACCGAACGCCGGAACGAACAAATGGGCGATTAGCTCCTGGGTCAACTGTCCGCCGCTGCCGTGGCCCAGGACCACCTCCGGATAATCGCGCAGCGGCACGGGGCAGACCGGCCCCTGGAAGTCGGTCTGGGAGTCGTTGGGCTGGGAGTTCATCCGCTTACCGGCATCTGGCGATGTCGTCCGTAGTGGTAATAGGCCGCGCAGGCCCCTTCGGCCGAAACCATCGTGGCTCCCAAGGGCGTGCGCGGGGTGCATTCTTTGCCGAACGCGGGACACTCGTGCGGTTTGATAATCCCTTGCAGCACTTGTCCGCTCAAGCACAAGGGGGATTCCTCCGCCTGCACCTCCGCGGTGCCGAACCGCAGCTCGGCGTCCAGGTCGGCGTACTCGGGGCGGAGCCGCCAGCCGCTTTGGGGAATGAGCCCGATGCCGCGCCACTGCCGGTCGGTGGTGGTGAACACTTCTTCGATTACGGCCTGGGCGGCCCGGTTCCCGTGGTAAGTGACCACGCGGGCATAGGCGTTTTCCACTTCGGCCCGACCCGATTCCAACTGGGCCACCGCCCGGCGAATCCCCTCCAGCAAATCCAGCGGTTCAAACCCGGTCACGACGATGGGCACCCGGTACCGCTGGGCCAAGGGAGGATATTGCCAGTAGCCCATCACGCTGCACACGTGCCCTGCGGCCAGGAACGCCTGCACGCGGTTGTGGGGGGAGTTGAGGATGGCTTCGATGGCCGGGGGCACAAGCACGTGGGAAACCAGCAGCGAAAAGTTCTTCAGCCCCAGTTGTCGGGCCAGCTTGGCGGCCATGGCGTTGGCCGGGGCAGTGGTTTCGAACCCGATGGCGAAAAACACTACCTGGCGCTGGGGTTCTCGTTGGGCCAGCTTGACGGCGTCCAGCGGCGAATAGACCACGCGCACGTCCGCCCCGCGGCTTTTGACGGCAAACAGGTCCTCGCGGCTGCCGGGCACGCGGAGCATGTCGCCAAAGGAGCAGAAAATCACCCCAGGCTGCGAGGCGATGGCCAGCGCCTTGTCGATTGTTTCCACGGGCGTAACACACACGGGACACCCGGGCCCGTGAATGAGCTCGATTTCCGGCGGCAGAATCTGGTCGATGCCGTGGCGGATGATGCTGTGGGTCTGCCCGCCGCACACTTCCATGATGGCCCAGCGACGCGTGACCATACGGCGAATCTGCTCGGCCAGCGCTTGGGCCTTGGGACCGTCGCGGAACTCGTGCAGGTATTTCATGGGCGGTTCTCCTGCTACCGGGACTTGTGCGGGGATCCGGCACGCGGATCGCACGAAGCCCCCGTTCACTGCGGGGCGGCCGGCTCGGGCGGAGCTGGGGACGGTTCCTCGCCGGCGCGGAGCTCTTCCAGCTCTTCCTCGAGCAGTCCCAGTTGCTCGAAGGTGCGCAGGGTTTCCAGGGCCGAGGCTTCGTCGATGCGGCTAATGGCAAAGCCTACGTGCACGATGACATAATCGCCCTGGCGGACCTCGGGCACGTAGGCCAGGCAGACTTCCTTGACCACGCCGCCGAAGTTGACGCGGCCCATCCGTGTGCCCTGGCTCTCGTAGATCGATTCCACTTTACCCGGCACGGCCAAGCACATGGGAAGTCTCCCGGGAACAAAGGGGCGAAACGTCCCAAAGCATCACGCGGTTGTTGCCCGAGTCGGCCACGGCCAGCACCGACCCGTGCCAGCACAGCCCGTAGGGCCAGCAAAGCGTGTCGTCCTCCACGGCCGACCAGCGATTCTCACCGTTGGCCTGGAAGTCCTCCTGGCCGATAACCGCCGCGGCTTTGGCCCCGGCCGGACGCTCCGGAGGCAAAGACCAAAACAGCACCCGATTGTTGGCCGTATCGGCTACGGCCAGCATGTCGCCTTGCAGGGCCACGGCGTAGGGGAACCGCAGCCGACGCGGTCCCTGGGCTCCGTAGGGGAACTCGTAAGCCGAGGTGAAATCCTCCTGGCCCAACACCACGTCGGCCGGGCGGTCTTCGGACGGATGGGCACTCCACCCCAGCACGCGATGATTGCCGGCATCGGCCACAAACAGCCAGTGGTCGTTGCCGGCCAGGTCGTGCGGCCAGCGGAACGAATCACGAGCCGGGGGACCGCCGCGATTTTCTTCCCGGCTGTGCGGGTCGTTCTGGCCCAGCACCAGGTCGGCTGGGCAATCCTCCTGGGGGAATCCGTCCCAGGCCAGCACGCGGCGGTTGCCCGTGTCGGCCACGTACAGCCGCCCGGCAATCCAGGCCGCACCGTAGGGCCAGTACAAGGTGTTCCGGTCCGGCGGGCCGCCGCGGTTGGGCTCCACGCTTTCCAGATTGGGTTGGCCGATGGCATAGTCCGGCGGCGTGTCGCTCTGTTCGGGCACGCGGTTCCAGACCAGCAGCCGATGGTGCCAGGCGTCGCAGACCACCAGGCGGCCTTCGACCACCAGTACGCCAGTGGGCAGATGCAATCCACGCCGGGGACCCCGACCGCCGGCGGCGGGACCTTCACTCTGAAAGTCGGGTTGGCCCAGCACCACCTGGGCCGCCTGGCCGCTTTGCCGGGGAAGCTCCGGCCAGAGAAGCACGCGATGGTTGCCCGAATCGCAAACGATCAGACGCTCCTCGTCCAGAAACACGCCCCGGGGCGCGTAGAGCGAGCCGGCCGTGGCGCGGGCGCAAGGAAGCGCCAGGCGGCCGGGAGCCTCGGCTCCCAGGCGAAGCAGGGGCCGGATTAGCCGGGACGAATCCACACCACTCCCTCCTCAATTCGGGCGGGCACCATCTCCAGGGCAAGTCCCGGATCGGTTACGCACCGGCCCGAGTCCAACTCAAACTGGTAGCAGTGCCACGGACAGCTCAGGCGTCCGCTTTCCGGGTCGAAGCGCCCTCCTTCCAGGGGCAATTGCTGATGAGGGCAGCGGTTGCGGAAAGCCAGCACCCGGTCGGCTCGCCGCAGTAGCAGCACCGACTCCTGGTCCACGGCAAAGGCCGTGGGCTCGTCCGGGGGCAGTTCTTCCACCCGCGGGCCCGGCCGCCAGCCGTGTTGGGCCCAGTCGGGCACTTCCAGGGAGAGCAGTTCCTGGGGCGGGTCGTTGACCGCCTCGACCGATTGCACTTCCGGCACGCGCTGCCGCAGGGCTTCTTCCACCGCGTTTTTGAGCGTGGCCGTGGAAAGGGAGCAACTCTGGCACGCCCCGGAAAGCCGGACCAGCACCCGGCCCTGGCGAATGTCCACCAAGGTTACGTCGCCGCCGTGGGAGCGGAGGTACGGACGCACTTGTTCCAACACCTGGCTGACCCGCATCCGCAGATCGGTTCGCACCAGCCCGTGCAAAGTGAACAGCGCATACACGGTCGGCTCTTGGGCCAGGCGGCGCAGCAGCTCGGCTCCCTGGGGACTTTCGCGCACCAGTTGGATAATCCGCGTCAGTCCCGCCTTGTGGAACTCCTCGATGGCGCCTTTGAGGGCCAGAGCCCGATTGCGGGAGGCTTCGTCCATGGCCATCACCTGGGCCAGCGCGTCGTCCACCGCCTGGGCCAGTTTTTCCAACTCGGGCACTTCGCTCTGCGGAGGACTGTCGGTAGCCATGGTTGGATTGCCTTTTGCCGTAACAAGGAGGACGGAACACGCCGTCACGCTAGCCGATTCCCTGGTACATGCTCATCTGGGCCAGTCGTTCCCGAACCTTGCGATGTAGCAGCCGGGCCAGCGCCGCCTTGGCCAGCGCCACCAGGTGTTGCTCCACCGTGGCTGGTTCCTCTTGCCGGGGCAGGGGGACCGGGGCCGAGGCCATCCCTTGCAGTATGAAGCAGGCCCCAGCGGCGTTGTCCAGCAAAAAGTCGGCAAATAGCGCATCGACGAACTGAAGCACCGGCTCGGCTGGTTCGTCTTCCGAGGGCCCAAGCCGCTCCAGGGCCGGCTCGGCCCCGCGGCATTGTTCCGTCAGCCGCAGCGCCAGCCGCTCCACGGCCGTCTGGAGCAGGAAGTCGAACTGCTGTTGCTCGTGCAAGTCCATCGGTTGTTTCCTCCGGGGCGCAGGGAGCGGGTTACTCCTCTGGGACCGGGGCCGGCGCGTCGGCCAGTTGGGCGTGGATGCGGTCGATCAGTTCCTCGGCGGCCTGGGCTTCCTCCTGGAGTTCCCAACGGCGGAGCAGCGTGCGGGCCTCGGCTGCCCGATCTAGCGCCGGACGCAGTTGGCCCAGGTGGGCCAGGGCGTTGGCCTGGTTGAGCAGCGTGCGGGCGTAGCCGACCGGGTCCAAGGCTTTGTCCCGAACCTGGAGCACCTGCTCGTAGGCCTCGACGGCCTGGGCCAGATTCTCGGCCGGATGCGAGGAAGGCAGGTACTGCAACGCGTTGGCCAGGTTCATCTGGGCGCTGGCCCACAGGTCCGGAGTCTTGTCGCGGTCGTAAGCGGCCACGGCCTCGCGGAACGCCTGCACGGCAATGCCCATCCGCAACTGGTCCGAGGCCTCGCGGGCGGGCATGGCCATGTAAGCCAGGCCCAGGTGGTTTTGCACCAGGGCGTAAAGTTCCGGTTGGGTGCGTTTGTCGATGCCGTGGTGCAGCGCCTTCTGATAGCAGCGGACCGCCTCCAGCAACCGCGAGCGACGCCCTTCGGCCGTGTGATGATAGGCCAGACCCAGGTGGAGCCACAGTTGCGCTTGCAAAAGCGGCAGAGGCGAATCGCCGGCCAGTTGCAATCCTTCGCGCGCCAGGAGAGCCGCCCGATGCGGATCGTTCCCCGGCTGCTGGAGGATCAACTGGGCCGCCTGGCAGATAAGCCGAGCGGCCAGCACGGGCACGGCGGTCCGGGCTTCGGCGATGGCTTGTTCGAGCCGTTCCAGGGCTTCAAAGGGCCGCTGTGCTTCCAGGGCCGCGGCCGCCGCGGCGGCGAGCACCACGGCCCGAAGCTCTCCGCGCAGCCCGCGTGGCTCAGGCACCCGGTCGGTGTATCCGTGATAGTAGCCCACGGCGTGAAAGAGCACATCCAACGGTTCAGGCCAGGCGTGCTGCAGCGTGGCCCACTGCCGCACGCTGGGAGCCAGCACAAAGCGGTTGTAGGCGGTAAGCGGATCGGTCGGTTCGACCAGATGCTCCAAAGCGGCCGAAACGTCCCCGGCCACAGCCAGCGCAAAGAAACGCCATGGCCGCGGGAGCTGCTCGGGCAGCTCTCCGCGGAGCAGAGCGGCATGGGCCTCGGGAGCCTCCACAGCCGGCAGCAGCAAGAACGCGGCCGGAGGGTCCCAAAGCCCCACGGGTTGGGGGCGCAGGGCAATCACCATGGAAACGGCTTTCCACCCCTGGCAAGCCGACGAGTCGGGTAATCCGCGTTCTCGCCGGAAACTAGGGAACTTGTTCCGGCACCGGCAACGACGAGGAGGACTCCCGAGGCCGGGTCCACTGTTCCAACAACAGGTCGGCCAAGTGGTCCACGGCCCGATCCACCTCGGGGGAAAGCGGTTCCCCCAGCTCGAAGGAGGCCCCTTCGATCAGGTAAACGGTTACTTCCCGCGGATACTCGTCCTTGAGCAGCCAGCGGGCGAAAGCCAGGGCGTGGTCCCAGCGAAACGCGTGCAGGTTGATGCCTTGGGGCGGAGGCAACTGTTCCACGGCCTGGCCCGGCAGGCGGAAAAGCGAACCGGGCCGGTGGCCACTGCGGCAGGCATCGACCAGCACCACCTGGGGCACGCCGCGCATCTGGAACGCCACATCCATGCCGCCGGTGCCGCCGTCGGCGCAGCGGACCCCGGGCGGCAGCCCACGCTGCCACAACCGGCGCACCAGCACCGGTCCGGCTGCATCGTCGCCGCGGAGAATGTTCCCGCACCCTATCAGCAGCGTGCGGCAACTCATCCTAGCTCTCCGATGCGGAACCGCGACAACTCCCGGCCGGTCTTGGCATCGTAGGCGTGCACGGTGCAGACCAGACAGGAGTCGTAGGACCGGGCCACGTGGCCCATTTCCACCGGATCGGTCGGGTCCTTAATCTCCGCCCCGATGAAGGACTGCTCCATCGGGCCGTGCACGTTGTTTCCGTCCTGGGGACCGATGTTCCAAGCCGTAGGCGTGACCACCTGGTAGTTTTCAATCTTGCCGTCCTTGAGCACGATCCAGTCGGAAAGGGCCCCACGGGCCGCCTCGGTGGCTCCGAACCCCTTTCCGTCGGGCAGCTCTTCCGGCTTGGTGTAGAAGGGTTCGTGCAGCTTCAGTTGCCGCAGCCACCCTTGGACCAGCTTGTAGTACTTGCAGGCTTCGTGCATTCGGGCCATCACCCGCACCAGCACGCTGGGGCCGACGGTTTTGATGGCGTCCAGGAACAGCGGGTCGTAGTCCTGGTGCTCGGCCGCGCCGGGCCGACCGGCAATTACCTGGCGGGCTAGCGGACCGGCTTCCAGCGGCATGGGGCCCTTGCCGGGCACTTCGTAACGGGGCGACTTGGCCCAACTGTACTTGCCCTGGGCCTGGCCTTCCTTGGGGTCAATCGGTTCGGTCACGCCTTCCCAGGGGTGCAGGTAGGTATCGCCCTTGAAGAACGAATGGGCCGTGCTTTCCCGCACCCGCAGGTGGTCGAAGTCGTGGAACTCCTCGCCATCGTAAACGCCCGCGCGGCTAATCAGCGCCTGGTTGCGGCCTTCGATGGTGGGATTTTCGTACAGCTCAGGCTGGAAGTAGGTGCCGGTGGCCAGGTAGCTGCCGCAGCCGCCGCCGTAGCGGTCCAGCCCGGCCGCCTTGGCAAAGCGAAGGAACAGCGCGCAGTCGGAGTTATGTTGGCTTTCGTTCTCTTCGGCCCAGGCCAGCACGTCCTCCCAGGTCTTGTTCTCCATCCAGCGGTCGATGGAGCAACCCAGCCAGGTTTTCTCCAGCCATTCGTTCTTCCAGTATTCCAGGATGGAGATGGCCCGGGTTACGTCCGAAAGCGTCGGGGCACACATCACCCCGCCGGGAATCATAAAGCTGGAATGGGGCCACTGCCCGCCGAAGATGGCGTACACTTCGACCGGCTTGCCCGAGAGCGTCACCCCCTTTTCGTAGCTGGTGCCGGTAAACGGGGCGAAGCGGCGGACCACTTCGTCGTACTCGGGCAGTTCGCGGTAGTTCTGGTGGGTCAGGTCGATGGCAAACAGGGCGTAGAACCAGCGGGGGATCGACTGGAGCGTTTCGCATGCCTGGGCGATGTTCCGCACCAGCGTGGCGTTGGGCGGCACGTGCGTGCGCCAGGCGGTGTCCAGGGCATAGGCGGCTTTGTAGAGGTGGCTCCCCCCGCAAATGCCGCAAATGCGCGGCGTGACAATCAAACCGGCCTGCGGGTCTTTGCCCTTGAGGATAATTTCGAACCCACGGAACATACTGGCCTGGGTCCAGGCATCGCAGACGACGTTGTCCTGGATCTTAATCTTCAGGTCCAGGTCTCCCTCGACGCGCCCCAAGGGACTAATGAGTTTTTCTTCGACGGCAACGGTGGCCATGACGTGTTCCTCCTGGCTCGGGCCATCCGAACCGCAGAAGGGTTCGGCTTGCGGTTTTTCGGTCCGACAGGCCGCACGGGCGGCTTACACGACGAACATATCCTCTTTGGACCACTCCGGAGCAGCCACGCGAGCCGCCGCGGCGTGGGCCATGTAGGTGACGTGGTCGGTCCCTTCGGGAATGTCCTTCGGGATCACCCCGCTGATCTTCTGCGTTTTGAACACGGTGCCGGGAGCCAGATCGTAGAACGGGAACTCCGGCTCGGTGCAGCCGGTGCAGGGCATCCCGGCCCGCGTCTTCGAAGACTGCCGGTTCCACAAAATGCGGTTGCAAGGGCTGTGGGTCATGGGCCCCCGGCAGCCGAACTCGTAGAACAGGCAGCCGGTGCGGGTCCCTTGACCGAACTCCTTGGTGGCCTGCTTGTATTCGAAGAACTGCACCCGGGTGCAGCCGGTCTGGGTAAACGTCTTGAAGAAGGTAAGCGGCCGTTGCAGGTCGTCCAGGGCGATGTCCCCGGCCCGGCCCGTGGCCACGGCCACCAGAATCTGGGTGACCCAGTCCGGGTGAGCCGGGCAGCCGGGAATGTTGATCACAGGCAGCCCCCACTTGGAGCGGAAATCTGCGCCCAGGAAACCGCCCCGCTGACGCTTCAGGTACTGCAAGCCCACGCTATCGACGGGATTGGGAGCCGTGGCCGGGATACCGCCCCAGCAAGCACAATCGCCCAGGGCCACCACCACGTTGGCCTGCGGGGCCAGTTCGGCCACCCAGTCCTTCATCGGCCGGTCGGCGAACATGTTGAAACGGCCGGTTCCGTTGGGACCCAGGATAACGGTCCCTTCAAATACAAAGATGTCCAGCGGTTGCTCGCCGCTGGCGCAGGCGCGGAAGATTTCCTGGGCCCGGTCCCCCATTTCCATCCCTAGCGAAGGATGCCAGAGCACTTCGATCCCGAAGTCGGTCACCAGGTCGCAGGCGCTGGGCTCTTCGGCGTTGAGAAACGACATCGTGTTGCCGCTACAAGCCCCCCCTTGCAGCCAGAGCAACGTGGCCATGTTCGCCCTCCTTCTGGCACAGATTGGGTGTTCAGTGAACTGCTCCGGGCCTGCCCGAGTGCGGGCACAGCGCCGCAGCTTGCCCCTTCAAACTGTCCCGGAAAAGCCCCGCTGCCAATAGCATGAACATGGTATTTTTGGCAGCCTGCGGCGTTTTTTCGGCCGCAGAGGGGGCGGTGCCGTTCAGGCCGAAGGCCGCTGCGACGAGGGCAGCACAATCAGCCCCCGCTGCACTCCCACCCGGATTAGCTCCACACGGTTGTGCACGTTCAGTTTGCGCATCAGGTTGGCCCGATGTCGCGTGGCGGTGTGCGGGCTGATGTGCAACCGCCGGGCCAGATCGGCCGTGGTGAGTCCTTCGGCAATCAGTTGCAGCACCTGGCGTTCTCGCTGGGTCAGCTCCACGTCATCCAGCGTAAATTGCCACACCAGATGGGAATCGATGCTGCGGCTGATGTAGCGGTCCCCCTGGAGCACGGCGTCGATGGCGGCAAAAAGCTCATCGTCCATGGCGTGTTTGAGCAGGTAGCCGTTGGCCCCCAGCTTGAGCGCCCGGGCCACAAACTGCACGTCGTCGTACATCGAGAGCACCAGCAGCGGGATGCGGACGCGGTGTTTACGAAGCTGGGCCACCACCTCCAGCCCGTTGAGCTTGGGCATGGCCAGGTCCAGAATCATCAGATGGGCTTGTTCGGCCTGCTCCAGCCCCAGGCGGACGGCCTCCTCGCCGTCGGTGGCCTGCCCGGCCACTTCGTACCGTCCGCTTTGGACCAGCAGGGCGGCCATTCCCTGGCGCACGACGTTGTGGTCATCGGCCAGCAGGATTCGGGGCTTGCGCATGGCGAGGGACCCTCACTTCCAGTCGCGTTCCCCAGCCCGGTCGCGATTGCAGGAACAGTTGTCCGCCGAGCAGCTTGACGCGTTCCTGGATTCCCAGCAGCCCCAGTCCCGAGCCGCGCCGCGCCGGCTCGAAACCGCATCCCCAGTCGCGGACCACCAGGATGGTTTCCTCAGCGGTGGTCTGGAGCGTGATTTCCACCTGGTCGGTGCCCGCGTGCTTGGAGACATTGGTCAGCGCCTCCTGCACGATGCGGTAGAGCTATGTGGCCACCTCGTTCCCAAGCGCAGCGGAACGGCTCAAACGCACCTGCACGTGCAGGCCCATTCGCGTTCGGCAGTCGGCAGCCAGTTGTTCCAGGGCGGCCTCAAACCCCAACTGGTCCAGCGTGGGGGGACGCAGCCGAGCGGCCAGGTCCTTGATTCGCGCCGCCGCGTCGTTCACCTGATGGCGCAGTTGTTCCAAGTGCTGCCGGGCGTCCTGGGCTTGGGGCGGAAGCAGCCCGGCCAGAACCTGGATGCCCAGCTTCAGCCCAATTAGCACCTGGCCTGCCTCGTCGTGCAGCTCTCGGGAGATGCTGCACCGTTCTTCTTCCAGGCGGTGCATGTACTGGGCCGAAAGCCGCTTGATCTGGCGGTTGCGCGCCGCCAGCGACCGCAGCAGCCGGGCGTTTTCAATCGCCACGGCGGCCGTGTTGCCCAGGGATTCCAGAAACGCCGCATCCTGCCAGGTGAACTCCGGTTCGCCGCTGCGACGGTACAGCTCGAAAAACCCCAGCACTTTGTCCCGAGCGTTCTTAATCGGCACGCACACGCACCGCCGCACGCCGTAGCGGTTCGCCAGTTCCGGATCGGCCAGCGGGTCCCGGGGATAGTCGTTGGCAAAGTAAGGGAACTGGCTCACCAGCACGAAGCCGGGAATCCCCTGTTCCGGGGCCCAGCGCCGCCGCCAGGGACGCCACCGGCCCTGGTGCCAGTGGCCCACGCACTGCATCGCCGGGGCGTGTCCGCGGCTGGGTTCCACGGCCAGGCCGACCAGGCCGCCGTCGGCCTTGAGGAACCGCGTAGCGTTCTCCAACAACTGCCGCACCAGCATGCCCGGCTTCAACTGCCGATTGACCGCGGCGTTGAACGAAAGGAGCATCTCCAGCGACTGGGACCACTCCTGCAGCCTCTGGAACAGTCGGGCTCGATCCACCGCCGTGGCCGCGATCCGCCCCAGACACACGGCCGCCTGCACGTCTTCCCGGCCAAAGGGGGCTTCCAGTTTTTTGTTCACCGCCCCCAGCGTGGCGATCACCTTGCGATGCAGCCCTTGCACCGGAACGACCAGCGCAGCGTGGATTTCCCGGCATCGGGACAATGGCTCGGCCGGATAGACCACCGGCTGAAGCTGCTGCACGGCCAGAGCGGTCAAGCGGTCCAGCAGCGGCAACTCTTCCACCTCGCAGGGGACGCCGCCGCGGCTGGCGGCCGAAGTGTCCGGCTGGTTGTTCGTGTAAAACTGCACGCAGGCGTAGTCGGCATGGAGCAGCAGACAGGTGTGTCGGGCGAGGGTGTGGGCCAGTTGGTCCACGTCGCGCTGTTCGCCCAGATCGGCAGCCGCGGCCGAAAGCTGCTCGAGCTGTTGTTCCCGGCGACGCAGGCGATCGGCCTGGCGGTTATGCTCCGAGTGAGAGGCCGGCTCCAGCTCAGCCAATGTACGGCGGACCAGCTCGGCGTAAGAGAGAGCTTGCTGGTCTTGTGCCTGCGGGCCTGCTGCGCCAATCAGGGACGCAGCGAGGTCATCGGGGCGCGGTTCGGTTGCAGAAGCTCGCCGCGGCGACGGCATAAGAACTCCACCCACTGAGCAACGCCCTGGCCGGTCTTGGCCGAAGTTTCCAGGATTGGCACGCCGGGGCGCACCGCCTCCAGGTTCTGTCGAGCCAGCGCGGGAGAAAACTCGCACGCTTCGGCCAGGTCGGTCTTGGTTATCACCACTGCGTCGGAAGTGTTGAACAGCCCGGGATATTTTAGTGGCTTGTCCTCGCCTTCCGTGACCGACATCAGCGCCACTCGCAAAGATTCGCCCAGATCCCAACTGGTCGGACAAACCAGATTACCAATGTTCTCGATAAAAAGAAAGTCAAAACTGTCTAAAATCCAGCCCTTCAGGTGTTCCTGGACCATGTGCGCTTCCAGGTGGCAGCAGCCGTGGGTCTGGATTTGGCGGACCGGGGCGCCGCTGCGGGCCAGGCGTCGGGCGTCGTTGTCGGTTTCCAGGTCGCCCACCACGGCCGCGACGCGCCACCCCTGGGCTTGCAGTCGCACCAGGGTTTCTTCCAGCAGTCGGGTTTTGCCGGTTCCGGGACTGGATACCAGATTGACCACAAACACGCCCGCGGCCAGGAACTCCTGCCGCATTTGGCGGGCCAGCTCGTCGTTTTTCTTCAGAATGCGCGTGCGCACTTCCAGAATGCGGGGGACGCGACTCATCACACACTCTCCTGCGAATCCGAAGCCAGGGGGAACGAATCCGCCTGGGAAGGTTGTTCCTGCGGAGGCTCAAGCGGCGGGCCCTGCACGTCCTTGGCCGGTGCGTCCTCGTGCTGGTGCGACGAGGGAATTTCGATACTGGCCAGTTCCAGCTCTTTTCCCCGGCGCACGTCGGCCGTAGGGCGCCCGCACTGCGGGCAACAGAACTTCTGGATTGTTTTCAGCGGCAATTGGCGGCGGCACCGGGGGCAATAGACTTCCACCGGCACTTCTTCAATGACCAGCCGGGCTCCCTCGACCGGCGTGCCCTGGGCGGCCAGTTCGTAGCAAAACTCCAGGGCGTCCGGATGCACACAGGAAAGCACCCCGATCCGCACCCGCAAGCACGTCACCCGGGCAGCTCCGGCTCGGCGGGCCGCTTCGCTGGCGGTCTGAACCAGATGGTAAGCGACGGACAATTCGTGCATCACAGGGCCTTTTTGGCAAAGGATCGGGCCACCGCCACGGCAAAGCCCACGGTCTTTTGCACGTCCGGATCGCGCAGCGCCTTCATCAGCCCCCAGATACCGCCGATGGGAGCGATCGGTTGCTGCTGCACTTCCTGGCAGCTTTGGGCCAGCGCGTTGCCGAGACAGCCCAACGTGTGGACCACCTCGCGATCCAGCATACCCGATTGGAGCATCTCCTGTCCGGCCTGGATGAGCTTGGGGAACGCCTCCTGCAACAATCCCGATTCCACCAACTGATGGCCCGCTTCCACTAGCGGAGGCAACATCTTTGCAATGCGGCTCCAGGATTCCAGGTCCAGATGCTCCAGAGCACCCAGGGCTTCGCGGGTGCTTTCGGCCACCGAGTCGGCCACGGTTTCGCTGCGGCGCAGGAACGAATCCAAGCCCTGAACCAGCAGCACCACCAGCGGTAAGTAGTCCAGCAGGCGGTTGAGCAGCGAAAGCGTCTCAGGCCGCGTGAGCCGTTCCAGCAGTCCCGATTGGCCCAGGGCTTCCAGATCCGCATGGTCGGCCGTCTCAGCCAGGCGTTGGGCCGTTTGCGCCAACTTGGGGGCTTGTTCCAGCAGTCGGCCCACGCCCGTTTGCCCCAGGTCCATCTGACGCAGTTCTTGCACCCCTTCGGACACGTTGTCCGCAATCGTCTCGCCGCGACGAAGAAACTCGTCCAGGGCTTCCGCCATACAGGCGAACACATCCAGGTGGCTCAACAGCCGTTCTAACGTTTCCTGCGTGCGGGGATCGGCCAGACGGCGTTGCAACTCTCCGTTTTGTTCCGCAACCGGCGAGGCGACCGAGGCCATGAGGAAGCTCCTTGCAGGGCCGAATCGGAAGACAACCAAGCATCCTAAGCCTGTGCCGTCCCCGACCGGGAGACAATGGCATGAACATGCTATTTTCGGCCGCACCCCTCGGGCACAGAATCGCAGTGTTTTGCCCACTTCCTGTTTGCCCGTTCTACCTGCGTGGAGCAACCGCGACGTGAACTCCGAACTGGCTGCCTTGACCATCACGGCTGTTACCTTGGGCGTGGTCCACACGGCGTTGGGGCCGGACCACTATGTGCCCTTTGCCGCCATGGCCCGAGCAGGCGGTTGGAGCCGCCGCAAAACCTTGCTGATTACGCTCGGCTGCGGCGTGGCTCACGTGGGCAGCAGTGTGGTAATCGGGCTGCTGGGACTGGCTCTGGGCAGCATGGTCGTGTCGCTCGAAGGATTGGAAGCCAGCCGCGGCGAGTTGGCCGGATGGTTGCTGATTGGGTTCGGGCTGGCTTATTTCGTCTGGGGCCTGGTCCGCGCATGGCGCAACCGGCCCCATACCCACTGGCATGTGCATGCCGACGGCACCATCCATTCCCACCCCCACGTGCACGACGCCGACCATCTGCACGTGCACGAGCCTCCTTTTGCCGAAGAAGACGCCACCGCCGGTCTGACCCCTTGGGTGCTGTTTGTCATTTTTGCCTTCGGCCCCTGCGAACCGCTCATCCCCCTGCTCATCTACCCGGCTGCTCAGGCCGACCCGTTGGCGGTGGTCCTAGTGGTGCTGGCCTTTTCGGCCGCCACGCTGCTGGTGATGCTGGTGGCCGTGGCGCTTCTGGTCTGGGGGCTGGAGACGCTTCGCTGGGCCAAGCTTCACCGCTTCTCACACGCTTTGGCCGGCGCGGCAGTGCTGGGCTGCGGTGTGCTGGTCAAACTGGGACTGTAAGGAACCGTACAGAGAGCTCGGGGGTGTGCATAGCAAAGGGTGGCTATTGCTGTTCGTGAGCGTGTCGGTGTATGTAGGACATCGGCCCGGTCAGCGTAACCCTGCGGGCAAGCGAAGGTTCAAATCGGTTGGCCGGCCCGCCCGTGGATGTCCGGGTTTCACCGAATCCTCCCACCTCTAAACCGTGAGGATTCGACACAAGACACACCCGAGTTTCACCACCCGTGGAAGATGTTCTCCTGGTGGCGCGCTAGAACACGTTGGGCTGGCCGCGTAGAACACGTTGGACTGGCCTCTTGCCCGCTACGCTGCTTTTTGGGCCTGGGCCGGGTGGGGCAGGAGAACCTGGAATCGAGCTCCGCGGCCGGGGCCGTCGCTGTGTACCTGAATCTGCCCGCCCCAGGACTGGACGGTGCGATGGACTAGGAACAGCCCCAGCCCGGTCCCCTGACCATCGCGGCGGTTGGTAAAAAACGGTTCGAACAATTGCGAGGCCTGCTGGGCGTCGAATCCGCAGCCGGTGTCTTCCACGGTGAGCAGAATCCCCGCGGATTGGCCCGCCAGTTCGACACGGATGCGATCCTCCGGGCCGGTGGCCTGAAGCGCGTTGAGCACCAGATTCATCACCACCTGCTTCCATTGGGCCGGATCGACCGGGGCGCGAAGGCTGCGGTCCAGTCGCAGTTCCACACGGCGCTGGCGGTGCTCTTTCAGTTGGCCCAGCACGGCCACAGCTTCTTCCACTAACGGAGCCAGCGCCACGCTGCTTGCCCTCGAGGGCGGAGCCGCCTCCGGCGGTTCCAGCAGCGTGTGCACGATGCGGTAGCAACGGGCCGCCTCGGACTGGATTAAACCCAGGTAACGCCGCACTTGGGGGAGGAGGTGCTCGGGCACCGGTTCTCCCAGGCTCGGGTGTAGGCGGCGTTCCAGGGCTTCGGCGCTCATGGCGATGGAAGCCAGCGGGTTGTTCAGCTCGTGCGACACTCCGGCGGCCAGCATCCCCACCCCGGCCAGGCGGTCGCTTCGCCCGGCTCGCTGCACCCATTGCTGCACTTTCCGTTCGAGCTCTTTCTGGGCCTGGCAGAACCGCTCGGCCACCAGGTTCAGCGCCGCGGCCAGCTCGGCCAGCTCGTCCTGGCGTTGAAGGCGCAGCCGGTATTGGTACCTTCCGGCGGCCAGACGCTGCGCGGCTTGCAACAACTGTTGCAGGGGACGGACCAGGTGCTGCTGGCTCTCGCGGATTAGCAGAAAAAACGCCAGCATCGCCGCCCCGGTGCCGAGCCAGGCCAGCAGAAAGAACTTCCGAAAACGACGCTGCATCCGTTGGGTGAACAACAACACGTCCCGCCGCAGGTAGCGAGGCAGTTGGATTGTGAGCGTCTGCAGTCGGGCCATTTCGGTTTCCACCGTCTGTACGTCCAGCGGGTCTTCGGCCGGCCGGTCCAACGGCAGGTCCTGCAAGCGGCGCAACGTGCGCTCGATGGCCCACAGGGCCTGCTGTTCCTCCTGGCTGCCGCCGATGCCGAAGCTGCTCTGCGCCACGCTTTCCACGTGGCGACGGTAGCTGTTCAGGTCTTCTTGCACGCGGAGCAGCGCCCGCAGGAAGCGCACTTGCAGCCGCTGGCGCTCCTGCAAGGTTTGCTCGTTCGGTTCCAGCTCGTTGGCGGTCCGCAGTTGGGCCACCGTGACCCGCAGATCGTTGACCGATTCGATCAACGCCGCCGCCCGGCGGAAAGCGTCCATCCGCGACAAGCTCTTGACCAACGAGCGGTACACGTACAGCCCGCAAAGACTGATCCCGCTTAGTACCACCAGCGCCACTCCCAGGCAGAGCATCCCCCGGTAGAGACGCTTCTTGAGCGATTCGGCTGGAGCGGAGTTACGGCACATTGGTCGTTTTTCCCCCAACTTGCCAGGAACGGCCGGTCGCGCACTTTAGTCCCGTTACCGGCGAAGGGAACGTTCCGGCGTTCGGGCGGCCGTGGGCAAGGGGACGGGCGGTCGCTGGCGCTGGTAGCGCAGGCGAGGGATGACGGTCATCACCTCGATGTGGTCCACGTTCGAAGGCTCTCGTTCCCGCTTGCCGTAACAGGGCATGGCGAACTGTTCCCAGGCTACGATGCGGAACTTTTCCGTCAGCTCGGCTCTCCAGCGGCGGTAGCCCTGGTGATCGAAGTGGATGTTGCCCGGGCGGTAAATCACAATCCGCATCGGACGCTGTTCGCTGGCCTGGTTCCACTCTACGGGCAGGTTGCGATGGTGCCGCGGAGAGTAGATTGCCTGGTTGCACAGGTACATGGCCGTCCAGTTCAGCGTGGTGGTTCGTTCCGGGATGAACGGGTTGCCCATGTCCCGAATGGCACAGGCCACTTCGCCCTGGTGCGAAGCCACTTTCCAGAACCACCGGGCAAAGTCGCGATGCAGGCGGTCGGTGGTGTTTTTGTACGGAAAGACGAAATCCCGGGCCATGCATCCCACGGCGATGGCCGCCAGCGCCACGGTGGCCGCGTGCAGGTTCCAGGTGGTCCAGCGCTTCAGGGAGAGAGTCCGTACCAGGGCCGCCGCCCCCAGGCCCATCGTCAAACACAGCATGGGCACCATGTACTGCGAAAACTTGACGTGCCCGCCGTAGGGATAGCGGTGCAGCATGGCCGCGGTGAAATGCAACGCCATGGGCACCAGCACCAGCAGCAACAGCACGCCCTGGCGGCGGCGCAGCAGCACGCCCAGACCGATCAGCCAGAGCAGAAAACTGAACGAACTGCCCCCGCGGCCCCCGCCGACTGGAACGGCCATCAGGTCACCTACGTGCGTCAGCGCCAGCCAGCGGAAGAACGCTCCCCACTCCTTGGGCGGCAGGGCGTAGTGCCAGTAGCGGACCATCCACTCCAGCTCGGCCTGGGTCTGCCCCCGTGCGGCAATCCACACCACGGCGGCAAACGAAACGACCAGCAGCAGATTGTACGCTCCCCAAAGAAGCCAGGCGGCGAGATCCCCCCGGCGAATCAGCGACCAGCCCAGGGCCAGGCTCACCCCGCCGGCGACGAACACCGCCGGGTAAGAGAGCAACTGGCCCAGGGGCACAAACGCCACCAGCGCCACCAGCCAGCCACGCCGACTGCTGGCAAGCCACTGGACCAGCAACACCACCAGCACCAGACCCACCAGCAGGTCGGAAGCATATTGTTTGGCTTCAGCCGCATAGCGGATGCCGGGATACGCCACGGCGAACAGGGCCACGGCCATCACCCGCGGCCATCCCTGAAGCAACCGGCCCGACAGATAAAAAAACAGCACCAGGCTGCCCACGCTGCACAGGAACGGAAACAGCCGGAGCGACCATTCGTGAAAGCCTAGCAGCTTGACCGCGGCCAGCTCGATGGCCAGGAACCCCAATGGGGCCACCTGATGGTAGTCCAGCGGCTGAAGCAAGTCGGCAAACGAAGCGTCGAGAAAATTGGCACAAAGGAACGCTTCGTCGTCCCACAGCGGAAAACAGAGCAGGAACCGCACCGCCCGGGCCGCCAACCCCAAGGCCAGCAAAAACCACAGCCAGCGGCTCAGGGCCTCACCGCCGTCCTGGGCGGCCGGTTCTCCCAGCGGCTCCCAAAGAACAGTGCGGTTTGCGGTTTTGTTCATGGGGTCGCCCGTTCTCAACTCTACGGGAAGAGGCTCGTAACCACGGAAATGCGCCGGTGCGCTCGCGGCGGCACCCCTCAGTCCCCGAAGCGGTCTCAGCGGTGTTTTCTGCCGGCACCGGTGGTCGAAACCCGGCGTGCCTCGCCCGGTTCCATCCCTCGCAGGCAGTCCAGCACGGCGGCGAACTTCGGTTTGTGACTGTCAAAGCCGAACAGGTCCAGCTCGCGGATGGCGTCCTCGGCGTCCCAGCCCTGGTAACGAATCCGGTACATGGCCACGGCCACGCCGGTGCGATGCACCCCGCCGTTACAGTGGAGGAGCACCGGTTCCTGCTCAGCCCGGTCGAACACCTGCCAGAGCTCACTCAGGTCGTACGCTCCAGGCGGAGCCGTGCCGCCGGGGGGAGCCACGCCGCACATGGTCCACACGTCCCCTACGGGAATCTCCAGGTACTTCACTCCCAGGCGGCGGCAGAGTTCGGCTTCTTCCGGGTAGGGGTCGCCCAGGTTCACCACCACGCGGATGTTGCGATTGCGGATTTCCTGGGCCAGCACGTCCAGCGGCAACCGGCCACTGCGATACACCGCGCCCAATTCCACCGGCAACACGGGATGGGGCTTTTCTTCCCGGGCCATCCAGACCCAGGTGCCGGCCGCCGCGGTTGCAAGCAGTGCTGTCAACGCGACAAGCAAACGCAAACGGTTGCGTTTCATGAGCAAGTCCTTTTGCTCCAGGACGGGTTTCCAAAGCCGGGGCGTATTCTAGGGACGCCTCAAGGCCGGAGCCAGATCGGTTTGCTCCCTCTTGCTCCGCGTCACGAGAGTGCTTGCACTGCCCGGCTTCGGGAAAAGGGGCTCCCTTGCGGTGGAAAACTGGCCTTGGCCGCAGTGGCCTCGGGCCGTTAAGAGGGCAACCGGCCAGTGCGCCTCAAGCAATCCTCAGGAGATGGTCATGCTTTCTTCCCGGATAGACTTCTCCCTGCGTTTTGCCGCCCTGGGCTTGGTGGTGGCGCTTGTGCAAGCGCTGCTCGGGTTTGCAAGCAGCAGCACGGCGGCTTTGGCTCAAACGGGGGCATCTCTCCTTCCGCCTCCGGGCCAGGTCTCGGTCACCCAGCCGTGGACCGTTTCGGCTCTGCCAAGCGAAGCGAACCAAGCCCCGGAACAAGACCTCCCCCATTTCCACATGCCGCAGCAGGAAGTGGTCCAGGACTGGCACTGGCAGTGGGTGCCCACGGGCCTGATCTACCGTTCCTATTTGGCCGGACTGAAAGAACCCCGGTTCGGCACCGTCTGGCAATACGATCCGGACCTGCGATGGAAATGGGACACCACGATCGGGGCCCGCGTGGGACTGTTGCGGTACGGCACGGCCGACCCCCTTCATCCGGAAGGCTGGCAGTTGGACGCCGAAGGGGCCGTTTTTCCCCGGCTGGATATCAACGATGGCCGCCGCGATCTGGACAGTTCCGACTTTCGCGTCGGCTTCGTGCTCACTTATGGAGAAGGCCCGCACGCCTGGAAGTTCGGCTATTACCACATCAGCGCCCACCTGGGCGACGAGCTGATGCTGCGCATCCCCTCCACGCCGCGGCTGAACTTCACCTGGGACGGACTGGTGCTGGGCTATTCCTACAACTGGTTCCCGGAGCTTCGTCTTTACGCCGAAGCCGCCTGGGCGTTTGCCGTGGACGACGGGGCTCAGCCCTGGCGGTTCCAGTTCGGCGTGGACTACGCCCCGGCCGAGCCGACCGACAATTGGGGAGCGCCGTTTTTCGCCATCAACGGCATGTTGCGCGAGGAGGTGGACTTCGGCGGCAACCTGGTCGTGCAAGCCGGCTGGGCCTGGCGAGGGTTTTCCGGCCAGTTGCTCCGCATGGGCTTTCAGTACGTCAACGGCAAGAGCATCCAGTACGAGTTCTACCGCGACTTCGAGGAAATGGTGGGCTTCGGCATCTGGTACGACTACTGAACCCACATCCGAGGATGTCTGCTCCTGCTCCCGGCGCAAGCCGCAGGGCGCACGCCGCAAGCCGATTCTCGCCCGGCGAGCCAATCCAAAGACGGCAAGCGCCGGACTTCAGTCCGGGGAGGCAAGAGGAAACGTTTTTCTGTGATTTCTTCTCCGGGAGCTGAAGCTCCCGGCTCGCCGTTTGGGAAAATCAGCGCTTGTTCTTGTATTGGTACGGAAGCTCCCCCCATCCCTCACACCTCCATCCCACCCAAGCCAGCGAAGCGAAAGCTCCGCGCGGGCCGCAAGTTGGCGCCCTTTTCGCGGCCAGAACCAGCGGTTTCCCGGCTGTGGCCGGCGCTTGGCCTGTTTCGGCCGCCGGGGTACAACGAAACAGGACTGCCCATCGCCCTCGTTCTGCGCGCAAGATGTGATGCCCTCGGTCGCTGAAACTTCCGTGCCGCAACCCCCTCTGGCTGGCATGGCCGCCGTGGTGACCGGTGCCGCCGGTGGGATTGGTCGGGCCATCGCCTGCGAGCTGGCCGCCGCCGGGGCCGACGTGCTGGTCCATACCCGGGCCAATCGCACCGGAGGGGAGCAGACCGTGCGGCAGATTGAGTCTCTGGGGCGGCAAGCCACCCTGTGGCTAGGCGATTTGGCCGAGCAAACCGTCCAGGACCAGTTGGTCGAATACGCCTTCGCCTGGAAGCCGGTGCAGATGTGGATTAACAACGCGGGGGTGGACGTGCTGACCGGCCCCCAGCGCCAATGGTCCTTTGAAAAAAAGCTTGAGCATCTTTGGCAGGTGGACGTGGTGGCCACCGTGCGGCTGACCCGGGCTGCCGGAAAGCGGATGAAACAGTTGGGCCGGGGAGCCATTCTAAACATCGGTTGGGACCAGGCGGCCAGCGGCATGGCCGGCGACAGCGGCGAGTTGTTCGCCACGGTCAAAGGGGCCGTGATGGCTTTTACCCGCAGCGCCGCCATGAGCCTGGCCCCGCAGGTGCGAGTCAACTGCCTGGCCCCGGGCTGGATTCGCACCGCCTGGGGGCGCCAGGCTCCGCCGGCCTGGCAGCGGCGAGCCGAGCAGGAGTGTCTGCTGGGCCGCTGGGGCGAGCCGGAAGACGTGGCCCGCGTGGCCCGGTTCCTCGTCTCTCCGGAAGCCCAGTTCGTCAACGCCCAGGTGATTGCGGTCAACGGGGGGTTTCGGCCTCATTCGGCGCAAGGGTTCGCCCAGCCATGACGCGGCGGCACATTCACTTCGTCACCGGACGCCTGGCTGCCCAGGCGCTACAAGAGGTGGTGGCCCAGCTCGCCCCCAAAGTGCCCTTCGACTATTCGATCCAGGTGCTCAACATCACCGTGGCCGCGTTGATGACCACCGCCTGGGTCGCCCGCCGCATCGCCCCACCGCCGCAGGCCACCGAAGTGCTGCTGCCCGGCTACTGCCAGGGCGATCTGGCCCTGGTGCAGCAGGCGACCGGATTGCCCGTGGCCCGCGGCCCCAAGGACCTGCGCCAACTGCCGGAGTTCTTCGGGCGAAAACCGGCGGAAGACTACGGGGACTGGGACATTCAGATCCTGGCCGAAATCAACTACGCTCCCCGGCTTACCATCGACGAAGTGGTACGCCAGGCCGAAGCCCTGGCCCGGGACGGAGCCGACCTGATCGACCTGGGCAGCGAGCCGGGCCGGCGGTGGACCAACGTGGCCGATTACGTGCGGGCCCTGCGCGACCGGGGCTTGCGCGTTTCCATCGACTCGTTCGATCCCCGCGAAATCGAACCGGCCGTCCGGGCCGGGGCCGAGCTGGTGCTTTCGGTCAACAAAAGCAACCTGGAAGCGGCGCCGGACTGGGGAGTGGAAGTGGTCGTCGTGCCCGACGAGCCCGGCTCGCTTGCCGGACTGGAACGCTCGCTGGAGTACCTGACCGCCCGCGGCGTGCCCGTGCGGCTGGACCCCATTCTGGAACCGATCGGCTTCGGTTTTGCCGAAAGCCTGCACCGCTACTGGGAAGTGCGCCGCCGCTGGCCGGAAGCGGAAATGCTCATGGGCATCGGCAACCTGACCGAGCTGACCGACGCCGACTCCGCGGGCGTGAACGTGCTGCTGCTGGGCTTTTGCCAGGAGCTGGGCATTCGTAGCGTCCTCACCACGCAGGTGATCCCCTGGGCGCAAAGTTCCGTGCGCGAATGCGACCTGGCCCGGCGGCTGGTCCACTACGCCGTAACCCGCCGCACGCTGCCCAAGCGGTTGGAACCGCGTCTGGTGCTGCTGCGCGATACCAGCTACGTGCCGCCCACGGAAGAGTATCTGGAACAACTGGCCCGCGGAATCCGCGACCCGAATTACCGCATCTTCGCCCGGCCCGAGGGAATCCACCTGGTAAGCGCCGGGCTGCACCTGGTGGACGACGACCCGTTCGTGCTGTTCGAAAAGCTGCTGGCCACCGGGCCGAAGAACATCGACGCCGCCCACGCGTTCTACCTGGGCTACGAGATGGCCAAAGCCCAAACGGCCCGCACCCTGGGCAAAAACTACCACCAGGACGAATCGCTGGACTGGGGATTTTTGACCCGGCCGGAAGTCTCGCACCAGGAGCGCAAGAAACGGCGCCGGTCCGACCGCTCCGACGAGCCGGAATGCTGAACCTGCGGAGCAGGGGCGAGGCTTCCTGCAGCTCGGCCCGCCCGGCGGTTGCACTTCCCCTGGGGCCAAGTATCGTAGCTGGAAAGGTCTGTCCCAGGACGTTTTCCGGATACTGCGAGGAATCGCCAATGACTGGCCGGCTAACGCTGTGGATTGTTTGTGCCTTTTCACTGGCCGGAGCTCTCTCGGAAACAAGTCGGGCCGGCGCCGATTCCCAGCCGCCCAACGTGGTGATGATTATCGGGGACGATCAGGCGTGGTGGCACTTCTCGTTCATGGGTCACCGGCACATCCGCACGCCGAACCTGGACCGGCTCGCCTCGCAGGGCGTGCTGTTCACCCGGGGCTACGTGCCCACCAGCTTGTGCCGCCCCAGCTTGATGACGATGCTCACCGGGCTTTATCCGCACCAGCACCGCATCACGGGGAACGATCCGGTCCGGGGCGTGCCGCGCCAGGTGCTTTTAGAAAGCGTACGCTCACTGCCCACGCTGCCCCGGCTGCTGGCCGCTCGCGGATACCTGTGCTTCCAGTCGGGCAAGTGGTGGGAAGGCCACTGGCGCGACGGAGGGTTCACGCACGGCATGACCCACGGCGATCCTCGCCGCGGCGGCCGGCACGGCGACGAGGGCCTGAAAATCGGCCGGCAGGGGATGCAGCCGGTGTTCGAGTTTCTCGACCTGTGCCGCAAGCAGCAGCGGCCGTTTTTCTTGTGGTACGCTCCGTTTCTGCCCCACAGGCCCCACAACCCACCGAAAGAACTGCTGGACTACTACCGCCGGCGGACCGACTCGATCCACGTGGCTCGCTACTGGGCCATGTGCGAATGGTTCGACCAGACCTGCGGCCAGTTGCTCGATTACCTGGACCGGCACCGCCTGGCCGAAAACACGCTGGTAGTGTTCGTGGTGGACAACGGGTGGATTCAGAGCCGGGACCGCTCCAAGTACGCTCCGCGAAGCAAACGCTCGCCTTACGAGGGAGGGCTGCGCACCCCGATCATCCTCCGCTGGCCCAAACGATTCGGCCACCGGCGCGACGAGCAAACGCTGGTCAGTTCGGTGGACCTGGTTCCCACCATCCTGGCCGCCTGCGGCGTGAAACCTCCGCGAAAACTGCCCGGGGTGAACCTGCTGCCGGTCTGCCGGGGGCACTCGCTGGAGCGGGACACCATCTACGGGGAGATTTTCCACCACGACATCGTCTCCTACCGCAACCCGCAAGCCAGCCTGCTTTACCGTTGGGTAATCCGCGGCCCCTGGAAGCTGATCGAACCGCGAGCCACCAACGCCCCGGCGGAACTGTACCACGTGCTACGCGACCCGCACGAACGACACGACCTGGCGGCAAAGCACCCGGAACGAGTGCAACAGCTCCAGGCGGCTTTGCAGCAGTGGTGGCCGCTGCCGCCGCGGGAGTGAGGGCGTGGGGGCTTGGAGGCGTGGGGGTGTGAAGGACGCGAGCCCCGCACCTCAGTGCAGGGAGAAACACCGGAGATTGGGAATCGGCTTGCGGCTTGCGACCTGCGCCTTACGCGGTGCTTCCGCACCGAGGCAAGAACAAACGCCAATTCTCGCACTCGGCGAGCCGGGGACTTCAGTCCCCGGAGGAAAACAAGCATAACAAGCGATTGCGAACGACTTCCCCGGACTGAAGTCCGGAGCTCGCCAGGTTGCACCAAGCTAAGTCGGACCAAATTGCACGACTGCTCCGGCAAGCTCGTCGCAGCGTGGAGTTGACTCGCATGACGACGCGTTGAAAGACGCTTGGCCGAGCCCTGAAAACGACCACCGCGAGGGAAGGACCATGCCTGCAATTTCTGCAAAGACGAAGAGCGTGTCACAACACCCTTCGGCGTTGCTCCCATGCTCAGGCGCGGCGTTTGCGGCCGGGAGTTTTGTGACAGCCTGTAAAATCCCCGCTGCCTGTTTGTGTCTCGCCGTTCTGGTCTGGGTGGCGGTGGCGTTGTCGCCCGCGGGGCCCCAGCCCGCGGCGGCCCAGCAGCCGCAGCGGCCCAACGTGC
>WFOE01000248.1 GCA_015488215.1 Planctomycetales bacterium | reverse complement strand
CTTTTCACCCGCCGAGGCGGTCGATAGAATAAGAGGCACACCCATGGGGGCGTAGCTCAGTTGGGAGAGCGTCGCGTTCGCAATGCGAAGGTCGTGGGTTCGAGTCCCATCGCCTCCATTGTGTTTTTGTTTAGCGGTCAATGGGTGCCGCAGCGAGTCCCCATAGGGGACTCGCTGCGGCACCCATTCACTCCACTCATTTACCCTGCGACTCCAGACAGCTCCCGTCGTGCATAGTGCGCACCTATCTGCGCACCTTCGGTTCTCCTGCAGGATACGACTCTGCTTGTGAGGGGGACCACGAACCGGAAGACGTTTCCGGTCTGCTTACAGCGGGGGGGGAAGCAAGGGCCGGAGTGAAGGTCACGCCACCCCGGCGGCCGGAACCCGGAACTTCGTGATTTCGGCTAGACTGTTGCTGGAAGAGTCCAGATGGGGATGATTAGCGCAGGGCAAAAGTGATTGGCCCTGCGAGCTCTCAAGAGCATTTGGCTCTGCTCGGTGTTTTGGGTAAACTGGCAGTGGCCGCTTCTTTGCAAGCAGCCCCGCCTTTTCGGACGACTCTCCTTGTGATTCAACAACCCTCCTCGTGATTTTGTCAGGAGTGACGAAAGTGAAAGACCAGAACACTTCCCGCCCCCAGATGACCCGCCGTCAGATGCTCAAGACTACCGGTACTGTTGCGGCCGCGTCCACGCTGGCCGGGATGACCGTACCGCACGTGCACGCCGGAGAGAACAACACAATCCAACTGGCCCTGGTCGGTGCCGGCGGACGCGGCACCGGGGCGGCGGCCGACGCGTTGGTTTCCCGCTTCGGCCCCACGCGCCTGGTGGCCATGGCCGACGTGTTCGACTACAAGCTCAAGGCCAGCTATAAGCGGCTTTCCACCCAGTTTGCCGACAAGGTGGACGTGCCCAAGGAACGCCAGTTCCTGGGTTTCGACGCCTACCGCAAGGCGATGGACTGCCTGCGGCCCGGTGATGTGGTTATCCTGACCACCCCGCCGGCTTTCCGCTGGGTGCATTTCACCTACGCCATCGAAAAGGGCCTGAACGTCTTTATGGAAAAGCCGGTCACGGTGGACGGCCCGACCACCAAGAAGATGCTCAAGCTGGCCAAAAAAGCCGACGCCAAGGGGCTCAAGGTGGCCGTGGGTCTGATGTGCCGCCACTGCCGTGCCCGGCAGGAGCTGTACCAACGGATCAAGGACGGGGCCATCGGCGACATCGTGCTGCTGCGGGCCTACCGGGTGGTCGGCCCCACCGGCACTGCGTTTACCAAGCGGAAGCCCGACGGCATCTCCGAGCTGCTGTACCAAATCAAGAACTTCCACGCGTTCCTTTGGGCCAGCGGCGGAGCGGTGAGCGATTTCCTGATCCACAACATCGACGAATGCTGCTGGATGAAGGACGACTGGCCGGTCGAGGCCAAGGGCTTTGGCGGCCGCCACTACCGCGGCGACTACGTGGATCAGAACTTCGACACCTACAACGTGGAATACACGTTCCGCGACGGCTCGAAGCTGTTCCTGGCCGGACGGTGCATGGGCGGCTGCTACAACGAGTTCGCCAGCTACGCCCAGGGCAGCAAGGGTTCGGCCGTCATCTCTACGTCGGCCCATACCCCGGCCCGCTGCCGCATCTACAAGTCGCAGAAGATGAGCAAGGAGAACCTCACCTGGGCCTATCCGCAGCCGGAGCCCAACCCCTACCGCGAAGAGTGGAACGACCTGCTTCAGGCCATCCGCGAGGATCGCCCCTACAACGAAGTGCCTCGCGGGGCGATGGCCAGTCTGGTCACCAGCATGGGTCGCCTGGCCGCCCACACCGGGCAGGTGGTTACCCTGGAGCAGATGATGAACCACCCGCACGAGTTCGCCCCGGATGTGGACAAGCTCACCTACCAGTCCCCGGCTCCGCTTCGGGCCGACAAGGACGGCCGCTACCCGGTGCCCATGCCCGGTATTCTCACGGATCGGGAATACGCCTGATTGTCCCAACGAAAAACGTAGCTTCAGCCTTCTGGATTTCTACTCCACTGCAATAGCAACCTGGTTGAATTGAGACACAGCGAGCCGCCGACCCGCGTTGGCGGCTCGCTGGTGTATACAGCCGTGCTTGCACCGGAGCGAAAGCTCTCCGCGGGCGATTGGAACTTTGTGCCGGCTCTCTTAGAGGAGCAAACAGGCCATGCGTAGCCGCAGGATGGTGTGGTTGGGGATCGTGCTCCTGGTCGTACCAGCCGGGGCGTGCCAAGAGCAAGCCGGAAAATCAAACCGAAGGGTGGTCCAGAACACGGGCAATTCGACCGCCGCCGAAGCAGCACCCCAGGAGGCGGCTTCGCCTGAGCGGCAAGCCTCGTCCGAGGCTTTTTGGCCCCGGTGGCGAGGGCCGCACGGGGACGGCATCTCGCGCGAAACCCAGTGGCTGAAAGACTGGCGGAAGCAAAAACCGCCGGTCCTCTGGCGGCGCGAGGTGGGAATCGGATACAGCAGCGTCTCGGTAGCCGGAGGGCGGCTCTACACCATGGGACACCGCGACGGCAAGGAGTGGGTCTGGTGTCTGGACGCCCTGACCGGCAAGCCTCTGTGGAAAGACAGCTATCCCGGCAAACTGGTCAACTATCTGCACAAGGGAGGTCCGGCCAGCACTCCCACGCTGGACGGCAAGCTGCTGTTTACCCTGGGCCGCGAGGGGCAATTGCGCTGCTATCGGGCAGCCGACGGCAAGCTGCTCTGGTCCCACCCGTTGCAAAAGCTGCTGGAAGTGAAACTGCCGGATTGGGGATTTTCCTGCTCTCCGGTAGTCGTAGGCGAGGCCGTGGTGGTGGACGCCGGGTGGATTGCTGCTTTCGACCGCCGCACGGGCCGCCTGTTGTGGAAGACCGGGCCGTTTCGTCCCGGCTACGGAACTCCGGCGGTCTTTCGCGACTCCCAGGGCCGGGAGCTGCTGGCCGTATTGACCAACGACGCCCTGGTGGTGCTGCAAGGACGAACCGGGCAGGAGGTCGCTCGCTACCCCTGGGAAACGCCCTACGTGACCAGCTCGACCACTCCCATCGTCTTCCAGGACCACATTTTCATTTCCACCGGTTACGGTCGGGGCTGCGCCCTGCTGAAACTGGAAAACGGCCAGTTGCGCCGCGTGTATGCCCACAACAAAATGGCCAACCACATGAACACCTGTGTGCTGTGGCAAGGGCACCTGTACGGCATCCACGGCAACAGTCACGCGCGGCGCCAGTGCCGTCTGGTGTGCATGGAGTGGGCCACCGGACGCGTTCGTTGGCAGCAGCGGGGTTTCGGCTGCGGAGCGTGGATGCTGGCCGACGGGATGCTCATCATCCTGGCCGACGACGGGCGGCTTTGCCTGGTGGAAGCCACTCCCGAGGAGTTTCGCTCCCGCGGCGAAGTGCAAGTGCTGGAAGAAACCTGCTGGACCGTGCCCGTGCTGGCCGGAGGCATCATCTACTGCCGCAACGACGCAGGCACGCTGGCCGCCGTGGACGTGCGACCAGGCTCGTAACGGCCCGGGCAAGCAGCGTCGGGTTCAGCCCCCGCGGTTCGGCGAGCGGGCCTCGATGCGGTAAAGCGTTTCTCGCGTGCGAAGGTAAAGCGCCCCCTGGCTCACCGCCGGCGAGGCCATCAGGCCGTCTTTCAGATGGTTGCGGGCCAGTTGCCGGAAGGTGCGCGCTGCCTGGACCACGGTGGTCGTGCCTTCCTGGTTGAAAAAGTACACACGCTTGCCGCTCAGCAGGGCCGAAGCGGAGTAGTTTCCGCCCAGCCGTTTGGTCCACACGCGCTTGCCCGTTTCCAGCTCCAGACAAGTGGCCACGCCGCGGTCGTCCACCATAAAGACCAGCTCCTCCGTGGCGACGACGCTGGCCCGCCTGGGCACGTTCCGCAGCACGCGCCAGCGGACGCGATCCGGCGGCACTTCGCCCCGGTAGGGGGCAAGCGGCAGCGCCCACAACTGAGCCCGGCTGTAGCCGGTGTTCAGAAGCAGCAGCCCCCGGCGAAGCACCGGACGCGATACGTTGGAAAACCCCCGGTAACGCAGCCGCCACAGTTCCTGTCCCGTGCGGGGATCGTAGCCGTATGCCGCCTGCGCGGCGGTGCTGACAAGCACCGGGCCCCAGTCCGTCTGGACCACCAGCGGGGTGGAATAGGCTTTGCGAAAGTCGGGCCGGAACGGTTCCAGATCGACCGAGCGAGGCGTCTTCCACACCGTGCGTCCGGTCCGCTTGTCCAGGGCCACGATGTACTGCACGTCCATGCCGTCGCAATGGAAGATGAGCAGGTCCCGCCACAACACGGGCGAAGAGCCCGGCCCTTCCTTGTGGTCCAGTTTGAGATCGCGCCGGGTCCAGAGGATGCGACCCGTTTCGCTGTCCAGGCACGCCGTGCCGTAGGTGCCAAAGTGCACATAGACCCGCCCCGGCTCAATCACCGGCGAAGGCGAGGCGTAGCTGTTCAACGGGTTGATCGGCTCCGGCTGCGGGTTTTCAAACACCAACACTTGCCGTACAAGTCGGCCGGTTTGCTTGTCGACCTGGAGGGCCCACTGTTTTCGTCCCTCATCGGTGGCCGTGGTCATCCAGAGCCAACGTCCCCAGATGACCGGGGTGGACCACCCTCTGCCGGGCAGGGGAGTTTTCCAGACCACGTTTTGGGTTTCGCTCCACCGCAGGGGGATTCCGTACTGGCAGGTGCCGTCGGCCTGGGGGCCGCGGAAGTCGGGCCAGTTTTCCTGGGCCGCAGCCGGAGCAGCCGGCGCAACGGCAGCCAGCAGGACGATCATCCAGCCGAGAGAACGCAGAAGAAAAGGCTTCATGGTGTTTCTTGTTCGTGGCAGGAAGGAAAACTCGGCGGCATGCGAAAAGAGACACGAGGCCAAAGGGCCAACCGCGTAACGGTCCATCGCTTGCAAGCTGCGCTTGACAAATCGTCGTGGTCCGTTTTACTAGGCTCCATTGTCGTTGGCAAATGCAATCCGAACCACCTCGGCACGTGAGGAAAAAAGAACGCTATGCGTGTTGAACAGCCTTGGCGGTTGATGCCGCTTCCGCAGGAATCGCCCCGGCAGGGGCAGGTTGTTCTGCGCGCTTGTCGGATGCAACAGGATTCTTCGTCGGAAGAGGACTGGGAAAACTGGGAGGAGGAACCCGACGAAGTCTTTGACGACGAGGACTTCGACGAAGACTTCGACGAGGATTTCGACCAGGAGCTGGACGAGGAGTTCGAACGCGAGCTGCAAGAGCGGTTCGACGACGAGAACTTCCCGCTGGAAGAAACTGACGCTCCCGTCCCGCCGGAAGAACTGGAGGACGAACTGGACGAAGACGAGGAGGAAGCAGAACCGCCCATCGCCGAGGAGGGAACAGAGGAAGGCTGAAAGTTGCGAGAACGCAAATCTGCGGCTGCTTGTCGCGTGTTGTCTTCCTTGCCAGGGGTGCTAACGCCACGGCTGGTGTCCGTTCACGGCAGGTGGTGGGGTTTCGCTGGGCGAAATCCCTCACGTCCCTTGTGCCCACGGAGATGGAACCCGATGTCCAAACTGCCGTTGGTCTCCTCGCCGGCCGAAAGCCGGCCTGTACTAGATGTTCCCGTAAGCAACCAACTCGACTTCGATCTGCATTTCTTTCGCCGCTTGGTGGCCCGTGCCCCCGATTACGTGGACGCTCTCTGGGTGCTCAGCGATCTGCTGGCCCGACGCGGTTACTTCGAACAGGCTCTGGAAGTGGACCGCCGCCTGGTCCAGCTCCGCCCGTACGACCCTGCGGCCCATTACAACCTGGCCTGCAGTCTGGCTCTGGTGGGCAAGCCCCGAATTGCCCTGGCCCATTTGCAACGCGCCCTGGAGCTGGGCTTTGACGACGCGGCCCAGTTGACCGACGACCGCGATCTGGACGCGCTGCGCCAGCGGCCGGAGTTTTGGGCCCTGCTGCATCGCTTCGGTATTCTGGACTGAGTTTTCCCCTGGAGACGACGTGCCGATGTTGGGCATCCGCAAGCAGGTACAAGAGGCCCTGGAAGCGATTCGCCCACAGTGGGCCGAGCCGGTGCGAGCCGGACTGATTCTGGGCACCGGCCTGGGCTCGCTGGCCGGGGAGATCGAAACCGAAGCCGAAATCCCCTACGAGGAAATCCCCCACTTCCCACGTTCCACCGCCGTCGGGCACGCCGGTCGCCTGGTCTGTGGACGGCTGTGCGGGTTGCCCATTGTGGCTATGCAGGGGCGTTTTCACGCTTACGAAGGATACAGCTACCAGCAGATTACGTTTCCGGTCCGGGTGATGAAGGCTCTGGGAGCCGAGCTGCTGGTGGTTTCCAACGCCTGTGGGGGACTCAACCCCCAGTATGCCGCCGGGGATATTATGGTCATCGAAGACCACATCAACCTGATGAACGGCAATCCCCTGATCGGCATCAACGACGACGAGCTGGGACCGCGGTTCCCCGATATGTCCCAACCCTACGACCGGGAACTAATCGACGTGGCCCTCCGCGTGGCTCGCCGCCACGACATCGTTGCCCACAAGGGCGTTTACGTGGCGGTAACCGGGCCGAACCTGGAGACTCGGGCCGAGTACCGTTTTTTGCGACTCATCGGGGCCGACGCCGTGGGGATGTCCACCGTGCCCGAGGTGCTCGTGGCCGTCCATGGAGGAATGCGCTGCCTGGGGCTTTCGGTCGTAACCGACATGTGCTTGCCGGACGCCCTCAAACCGGTGGACGTGGAAGAAATCCTGGCCGTGGCCGCCCAGGCCGAGCCGAAACTGCGGCAGATCGTTTGCGGGGCGCTGGAATACGAAGCGGGCCGAAGTTGACCCACGGTGCGTCAGAGGCAGCCAGCGGGAAGGCCCCCCGTTCTGCCAAAGGGCAATCCACTCTTCCCGGCCAAACGCGCCGGTTTTGACAAACGGCTTGCGGGCCTCATCAGGAGGGAGCCGTCTTACTCGGGGCGTTTTTCCTCGGGCTGCTGCGGCTCGGCTAACTGGGGCCACAGCCGGGCTATCGCCGTCGTATCGCGCTGCGTGACCGCCCGGAGCAGTTGCCTTAGCAATTGGCCAAGCGGCGCATCGAGCGGAAGAGGCTGTTGCAGCTTGGGCCACCGTGGGACAAGCCGGGCCAAAGCCTCCTGTTGCAGCCGTTGCAGGCCGTGGCCGGTCAGGGCACTCACTTCCACTGCCGGGGGATGTCCGCCACCAGGCGGCAAATCGCACTTGTTGAGCACCACTAGCACTTGCGAGTTGTGCTGGCCGACGGCCCGAAGGAACCGAGCATCTTCCTCTTCCCAGGGACGCGAACGGTCCAGCACGGCCAGCACCAGATTGGCTTCGGCCCAACAGCGGGCGGCCAGTCGGATTCCCTCGCGTTCCAGCGGCTCGTCGGTTGCCCGGTAGCCGGCCGTATCGCTCAGGCGGATTGGCAGCCCGTCCCAGGCAGTCGTTTGCTGCACCAGGTCGCGCGTGGTGCCTGCGGCCGGATGAACCACGGCCCGCTGGAATCCCAGCAGGGCATTCAGCAGCGTACTTTTGCCCACGTTGGGTCGCCCGGCCAGCACCACCTGGTAGGGTTCGATTAAGTGGCGGGCGAAGTCTTCCCAGCCAAGCACTTCCCGGAGCAAGCATTCCAGTTCGGCCAGTTCGCCGCGGCGCAGAACCGCTCCGGCCTGCTCCAGCCAGCGGGGCCAGGCCAGATGGGCCTGGTGCCACAGCAGCCGAGCCACTTTTTCGGTGGCGGCCTGGCCCAGCAGGTAAAGTGCGGTTCGGACCGGCAGCGGCTCCGGTTTCTGTTCCAGCCAGACCGACCAGGGCGCCGGCGGTGCGCCTTGGGCCGCAAGAGCCTCGAGCAAGGCTTGAACCACCTGCGGCCCGCCGTGGCAGTGAATCTCTAGCGTTTGGGGCCCCGGGCGGCAGACGACGACTTCTTCCCCCGGCACCTGCAGGAGATGGCCGAAGTAAACCCCATCCTGGCGCATACGGGCTACAGGTACCCGGCCCACGTGCCGGAACACCTGTTCCACGACGGCAGCGGCTCGCGGGCCTTCGATGCGCACCACGGCCACCGCTCCCGGTGCCGGGGGCGTAAGTACCCAACAACGCGTCTCGCCGGCAGAAGAGGGTCGCTTGGCCATGTCGCCATTCTAGGGAAGCCGTGCCGGAGTGCGAACACGTCGGCCAAAGCCGCCGCAGCCGGCTTTGTTGAACCGGCCGGTTGCCGCTTTTGCCCGGTGGCCGCTTAGCGCGTGCCATCCAGAGCCAGCAACACAGGCATGGAACCGGGAACGATGACCGTATCCCGGGCGTCGCAGCCGGCAGCTACCCGTCCCTGTCGGTTGCAGAAGAGGTGGTCTTCGCCGGTGGGATTGACCGAGTTGACGAATCGCACCGCCCCGGAAGCGTAGAGAACATTGAATCCCCACGGACCGTGATTGCTACCCGGGCGGCCGCGCAACTGGCGGTCTGGAGCATCGGCCAGCAGGGCCAGATGCCCGTCCATGCGGCAGCGGAAAGGCACATAGCGTCCGTCGGCATCCAGGTAACCGATGCAGTAGCCGTAATCGCCCGCCATGCGTTCCAGCAACTCCTTGCGCTGCTGCTGCGGTAACCGGCCGAGCTGGTCCACGGTCATCAGTTTGAGTTGTTTCACCCGCTGCGGGGTGGCGTAACAGAGCAAGCGGGCAGGATCCTCCAGCAGATGGTTCTGGTACAGCAAGGGAACGAAACTGCTGGCCAGTCCCAGGGGGCTTTCGGCCGGGACTTCGGGAAAGTGGTTGTGAATGTGGTGGTATTGCTCCAGGGCTCGGCCCAGGTATCGCAGATTGTCGTTGCAGTGGAGAACCCCGGCTCGGAACCGCAGGAAACCGACGGCCGGAAACAGCAGCAACAAGGCCATGCTCAGCACGGCGGCCAGCATCACGGCGTCCCAAGCCGACCAGCGGCGAAAACCTCTCGGAGGGGACGCCTCGGCCCGACTGGCTTGGGCCGGCTGGGCTGCCTGTTCCCGCACCGCCGCCAGGGTGTGTTTT
>WFOE01000247.1 GCA_015488215.1 Planctomycetales bacterium | reverse complement strand
GTCCCGAAGAGCTACTCGGGCTACGGATGTTCCGCAGTCCTCGGGATGAAGGCCCCAGCGGTGAATCCCGGCTGTCGTTGGTTCTTGGCTTTTTGCCGTTCCCACGGCTTGGGGCTTTCCCTTTCTGTCCTATTCCCGATGCCTTGGGCTTGCGCGGTCACAGAATCCAGGGAAGTTGCGGCTAGGGATCCATGGGACGGATCAGCCCGGGAAGCCAGAGGATTCTCCGGCATGGCTTGGGGGATTATGCTAGCGGGCCGTCAGGGTCCCAGGGCCGGAAACGCCCCTTGGGCCAGGAAGAAAAACACCGGGGCGGCAAAGCACAGCGAGTCGATTCGGTCCAGAATGCCCCCGTGGCCAGTGATGAGCGTGCCGTAGTCTTCCACGCCTCGGTCGCGTTTGACGGCCGAAGTAACCAGTCCCCCGGCCAGTCCCACGGCCGTGGTGGCCGCTGCCAGCGTGGCGGTTTGCCAGACGGGAAACGGAACCGCCCAGCTCAGCAACGCGGCCATTACCGTGGCGCTGGCCACGCCGCCGAAGAAGCCTTCCCAGGTGCGCGAAGGGCTCACTTCCGGAGCGATGGGCCGGCGGCCCAGGAGGCGGCCCCAGGCGTATTGCAGCACGTCTGCCAACTGGACCACCAGCACGAAGAAAAACAGCAGCCGGGCGCGTTCTTCGTGCACCTCGGGCCAGATGACCGTGGGAGCGGTGCGAGTGACCGTAGGCGTCGGCTCTCCCGGCAAAGGTTGTTCCCGGTCCGAACTGCCCAGGGCACTGGGTTGAGCCAGGGCGGTCGCTTGCTCCGGCGGCGGTTTCGGCTGGGGCGGAAGCCGCCGGGTAAGCAGCGCCGGGGCGAAGCTCAAGCAATAGACGCAGATCATCAGCCCCACCTGGATCTTGGCCACCCGTTCCAGGTAGTTCTTGTAATCTCCGGCCATGGCAATGCGGATAGCCAGGAACAGAAACGCCCCCACCGGGATCAGGATGCTGTAAAGCTCGTAGCGATCCAGGGCCACGGCGATGTACTGCGCCGGGGTAAAGACGAAAAACACCCAGAACAGCGCCCGGTGGTCGCCGCGCCGGGTGGGGGTCAGCGTGATGTATTCCTGAAGCGCCCGCAGCGACATCAGCCCGAACAGCCCCACGGTCCAGTAACGGCCTAGCACAAAGGCCGTGGCCAGCAACAGGCACAGCACCCACCAGACCGTGACGCGGCGGTGGAACTGGGCCACGGCGGCCGGGTCCAGGGCCAGGTCGCGACGCCGCTTGACGTAAACGCTTACCAGCGTGACCAGGCCCAACAGAACGATCACGCCGCCGACCAGCCACAGGGTTTCGGCTTCCGGGGTACTCATGCGTCTTTCAGCCGCAGGACCGCGTCGCGAGCGCGTTGCAGAAACTCGCTCTTGGTTTCACCGTGTTCCAACCACATGGGCGGTCCAAACGTGATACAACTCAACAGCGGCACGGGCAAGAACTCCCCGCGGGGAAGCACCCGGTTCAGGTTGTCGATATAGACCGGCACCAGCTCCAGGTCGGGACGTTTCTTGGCCAGGTAGTACAGCCCGCTTTTGAACGGGGCCAGCTCGTCGGCGGTGTTGCGGTGGCCTTCGGGAAAGACAATCAGCGAGTAGCGGTCGCCAATTGTGCGGAGCATCTCATCCACCGGCGAGCGGTGGACCTTGATATTCCGCCGGTCGATTAGCAGGGCGTGAAAGATGCGATTGGCCAGGTAACGACGCACCCAACCGCGTTCCCAGTAGTCGCGGGCAGCCACGGGCCGGGTCAGCCGCCGCACTTCGGCTGGCAGGGCCGACCACAGCACCAGGGCGTCCAGATGGCTGGTGTGGTTGGCGAAATAGACCCGCTGGCACGTATCCGGCTGGCAGTCCACCCAGCGGGCGCTGGCGCCCGAGATGACCCGCGCCGTAAACGCCAGCAGGCTGGCAATGGCCCGCTGGGCCCAGGTGGGTTCTTCCACTTGGACCGGGGCGTTCGGGGTTCGGGCATGTCGCCACTGTTTTTCCATAGGACTTCCAGCAGCTTGGAACCGGGTAAACGGCAGGCTTTGGCTTCTCTTGGCTGGCGGCCGCACGGAGCGATTACCACCCCGGGGGGCTCTCGCTCCCGGGCCGCGGCAGGTATATTATCCCACTTATCGACCAGAGAACCCGGGGGCCTTTGTTCAGGGTCGCCCCGGCCATTCTCCGGTGAAATCTTTCCGCAGGCGCAACGCTTGTCGCCCTCCAGAAACAGCGGAACCCTCCGCAGAATTGTACCACGACGCAGGAGCCAAGGTCCAATGCAGTTGCAAGCAGTGCTGGTGGCTGGTCGCTGGCGCCCCGCCCAGGCCGTGGGGCATTTTCGGGCTGTAAATCCCCAGACGGGGGAACCCTGCGGGCCGGACTATCCGGTTAGTTCCTGGCACGACTGCGACCAGGCCCTGGATGCCGCGTGCGAGGCGTTCGCCCAGCTACGCCGAACGCCCGGCGAGCAGATCGCCCGCTTCTTGGAGCGATATGCCGAGCGGATTGAAGCCCGAGCCGAACAGATTGTCCAGGCGGCCCACGAGGAAACCGCCCTGCCGGTCCGGCCTCGGCTGGCCGAAGTGGAACTGCCCCGCACCACCGGACAGTTGCGCCAGGCGGCCCAGGCGGCCCGAGACGGTTCCTGGTGCCGGCCCACAATCGACACCAAGCTCAACATCCGCTCGATCCTGGCCCCGCTTGGGCCGGTGTGCGTGATGGGCCCCAACAACTTTCCGCTGGCCTTCGGCAGCGCTTCCGGGGGCGATTTTGCCGCGGCAATTGCGGCCGGTTGCCCGGTGCTCGCCAAAGCCCACAGCTCGCATCCCACCACCACGCGCCTGTTTGCCGAAGAGGCGTTCGAGGCGGTCCAGGAAACGGGGCTTCCGGCCGCCACCGTCCAGTTGCTTTACCGGCTGCGGCACGAGGACGGCCTGCGCCTGGTGGCCGACCCGCGCCTGGGAGCCACCGGCTATACCGGCAGCCGCGCAAGCGGGCTGAAACTCAAAGCCGCCGCCGACGCCGCCGGACGGCCCATCTATCTGGAACTCTCCTCCATCAACCCCGTGGTCATCCTGCCCGGGGCATTGCAAGAGAACCTGGAGCAGATTGTCCAGGACTTCGCCACCAGTTGCCTGTTGGGCTGCGGGCAGTTCTGTACCAACCCCGGGCTAGTGTTGCTGCTGGAAGGAGAACCGGCCGAGCGGTTCATTCGACAGGCGGTTGAGCGTTTCGAGCAAACCCCGCCCGGCGTGCTCCTTTCCGGCGGCGTGCTGGAAAACCTGAAGGCCAGCGTGCGGCTGCTTCAGGAAGCCGGAGCCGAGCTTCTGACCGGAGGCCGGGAACTGCCCGGTCCGGGATTCCGCTATGCCAACACGTTGTTGCGGGTTTCGGCTGCTCGGTTTTTGCAAAACCCCTGCGAGTTCCAGACCGAAGCGTTCGGCAACAGCTCGCTGATGGTTACGGCGGCCGACGCAGAACAACTCTGCCAGGTGATCGACCGTCTGGAAGGGAACCTCACCGGCACCATCTACGCCGGCTCCGGCCAGGAAGAAGAGCAACTCTACGAACAGGTGGCCTTCCATCTCCGCCCCCGCGTGGGCCGGCTGCTCAACAACAAGATGCCCACCGGCGTGGCCGTCACGGCGGCCATGAACCACGGCGGCCCGTACCCGGCCACGGGCCACCCGCACTTTACGGCCGTGGGCATCCCGCCTGCCATCTGGCGGTTCACCATGCTGCAATGTTACGACAACGTCCCGCAGCACCGCCTGCCGGAAGCGCTGCGGGACCGGAATCCCACCGGCACCCTCTGGCGATACGTGGACGGACGCTGGACCCAGGAAGACATTGCCTGAGCCAGCCCTGCTGCCGCTGCTACCGCCCCGGGGTTGGCAAACTTTGCGGCCTGGGGGGTTTTTGCCGGTTTTGACGAAAGTGCGGCCCTGTCCTGACCGATACTGCAGCAGCAGAAGCCTCCTCGTCGGTTGGAGGAGGTCCCCCCTTGGTGCGTCTCCTTTGGACAGGGCGACACGATGATGAGTCGAACAGCCACCTCGCTCTGGATGGTCGTTTGTCTGTGCTGGCTTACGGCCAGTGCACCGGCCCAGCAGGAAGAACCCACCCGTCCTCGCTTCCAGCGGGTCCACTGGACCGACGCCCCCGAGCTGGAACCGGCGGCGTTTCGCCGTCTGCCGCGTGCCGCCCGGGGCAGGAAAGCCCTCGCGGGCAGCTATCGCTACCGCATCCACCAGGGGCCCTTGCCGCCGGCCTACCGGGGCCGGCCAGGCCCGCGGCGTGCCGTGCGTCAGGCCCATTACGATCCTTTCGAGGACGACGCCGAAGTGATTTCGCTCCGGGGCGCAGAAGAAGCCGAAGCGATCCCCGCCCCCGGCGAGCACGAGCCGGTTCCTGAAGACGAACCCTTCTGCGACCAGTGCTACTACGAGGGCCACGCGGAACACTACTGGCCCTGGTGGCAGAACTTGCAAGTGTTCATCGGAATGGAGAGCTTCCGCGGCCCGGTCGATCTGACCCAAAACGCCAACTTCGGCCTGCACGAAGGGGTCAACTACGGCGTGGCCATCTGGCCCGACGCGGCCGTGGGCGCCCAGGTCGGCTTTCGCGGCGTGCACACCAACTGGGCCGGCAACCGCTTCGAAGGCAGCACCGGCAATCGGGACCAAATCTTCCTGACCGCTGGGTTCTTCAAGCGGGCACTGGATTGCGGCTTGCAATGGGCCGTGGTGTTCGACTACCTCAACGACCGCTACTACACCGAAGTGAACCTGAACCAGTACCGGGCTTTGCTCAGCTACCTGTATCCCACGGGGGACGAAATCGGTTTCTACGGGGCGTTTAGCAGCGATGACGATCGCGCGGTGGCTTCGTTCAACAGCAGTTTTCTGATCTCCTCGGTGGACGATCTGTGGAAGCCCACGGACCAGTTCCGCTTCTTCTACCGCCGGAACTTCGGTTGCGATCAGTCGTGGAGTCTCTGGGGCGGATTCACCGGCTGGGGCGACGCACTGGTGGGAGCCGAAATCCGCACCGCCATGGGCACCCGCAGCGAGCTGCTGGCCGGGTTCAACTACCTCATCCCGCGCGAAAGCGGCGACGCCCAGGTGCAAGAAGAAGCCTGGTTCCTGGGAGTCACGTTCGTCTGGCTGCCGGGCGGACCAGCCAGCCGACAGTGCCAGGGCGGAGCGTTCCTGCCGCTGCTGCCCGTGGCCGACAACGGCAGCTTCATGGTGGACCGGGAGCCTTTCCTGGATTAGCCCAGTTGCGCCACTCCGCCAGTTTGAATCCGATAGGTACAAAACGAAGCGTCCGAGTCAACTGTGCGGCTTAGGGAAAATGGGAATGCGATGAAAACAGCAAAGCTTCCCCGCGAAGTGCAGACATACTGTCTTTGACACCTCGGCGGGCGATTCATTTTTGGCCAAAAAACTTTTCCATTCGGTGTTCCGAAGGTTCGATATTCGAAGTAAGAGACCAGTGCGATCCTAGCTGTTTCTGATCGCAGGCTGGTTTCTCGCAATCAGACGCCGATGCCTGGGAAGAGGTACTCGGCCTTTTCGGGAATCGTTTCGCATCCGACACGCGCGTCCGGGCGAATCCCGGTGGTCACACGTAAGGAGGCTACGACATGCGACGATTGCTAGGATGGTCCCTGGTTGGATTGATGCTGGTGGCCGGAGCCGGTCAGGCGGCCGCCCAGCAGATGGACATGATTTCCTACAGCGAGTACGAATCGCTGGTCCAGCGGATCGAACAACTGGAAGCCCAACTGGCCAGCCACGGCGGCGACGGGGCTTGCGATGCCGGTCCCCAGTGGACCTGCCGCACCCCGGGCATTGTGGCCGGTGGCGAAATCACCTGGTTGAAAGTCTTCGACACCGAAGGCCAGGGGAGCAACTTCGCCTACCAGGCCGCCCCGCGGTTCTGGCTTGGCTACCAGTTCGAAGGTGGCCTGGGTATGCGGGCCCGGTACTTCGAATACGACAAACAGGCCAGCACTCCCGGCTCGAACTTCTATGACGGCTTCCACATGGTCAACTTCGACCTGGAAGTGACCGACACGTTCGACCTGGGCAAGTGGAGCGGCCTGATTTCCGGAGGCGTGCGGTTCACCGAATACCGCGAAGAGTACAATGCGGCCGGAACCGACTTTGAAGAACTGGCTGGCTCCAACATCGGCCTGCTGTTGGGTATCGAAGGCTATCGGCCCATCACCGACAACGTGTACCTGTTCGGTCTGACCCGCGGCTCGGTCAGCATTGCCGACAAGCGCGTGGATGAAAACGGCACCATCCTGGGCAACGACATCAGCTTCTTCATCTGGGAAGTGCAACTGGGTGCCGAGTACCGCTACCACCTGTGCGGCACCAGCTACCTGTTTGCTCGGGCGGCCGCCGAAGCCCAGGTGTGGAGCGGCATTGGCGATAACGACACCGAGGACATCACCCTGTTCGGTGGTCTGTTCTCGGTGGGTCTGGCCCGCTAAGCGGCCCCGGAACACTTCCGGCGTAAAAACTCCAAGCTCCCGGCTCTCCCCAAGGGCCGGGAGTTTTTCTTTCTGCTTTTGTCCGACTTGGCCACTGCGGCCTGGCAGGTGTCTTTCCCTTGAATGAAGTGCTAGCGCCGGGCATTCAGCCTGCTGGAAACCGTCCGCTGTCGGCAAAGCGTCCCGTCATAACGACTACGTAAAAAATGCACTTCTTCCCGAAAAAACTTCGTAGCCGCCCCACTGGATAGCGATACCAGAAAAATAGACGCGCTATCGAAATACCCTCGATTGCGCCGTTGTTTTTGAAGGGCCTTGGGGGGCAGCAAACGTAGGGTAGGAAGAACGCAGGGAGCGTCTTTCGGTATTGTAGCGAGGACGTGCGTCCGGGTAGGCCAATCCCGATCGGCAAGGAGGCCACGACATGCGACGATTGCTAGGATGGTTTTTCGTGGGATGGATGCTGGTGGCCGGAGCCGGTCAGGCGGCCGCCCAGCAGATGGACATGATCTCCTACAGCGAGTACGAATCGCTGGTCCAGCGGCTCGAACAACTGGAAGCCCAACTGGCCAGCCACGGCGGTGACGGGGCTTGCGATGCCGGTCCCCAGTGGACCTGCCGCACCCCGGGCATTGTGGCCGGTGGTGAAATCACCTGGTTGAAGGTTTTCCAAAGCGAAGGACAAGCCGGCGACTTTGCCTATCAGGCCGCCCCGCGGTTCTGGCTTGGCTACCAGTTCGAAGGCGGTCTGGGCTTGCGAGCCAGGTACTTCGAATACGACAAGCAAGCCAGCAGCCCGGACCCGAACCTCTACGACGGCTTCCACATGGTCAACTTCGACCTGGAAGTAACCGACACGTTCGACCTGGGCAAGTGGAGCGGCCTGATTTCCGGCGGCGTGCGGTTCACCGAATACCGCGAAGAGAACAACGCCATCTCCGAGTTTTCGGCACTGGCTGGCTCCAACATCGGCCTAGTGCTGGGCATCGAAGGCTATCGTCCCATTACCGATGCCCTGTACCTGTTCGGCCTGACCCGCGGCTCGATCAGCGTGTATGAAAATCGTGCGTTTGAAGGCGGCCTGGTCGCAAACGCCACCGACTTCAGCTTCTTCATCTGGGAACTGCAACTGGGCGCCGAGTACCGCTACCCGCTTTGTGGTACCAGCTATGTGTTTGCTCGGGCAGCGGCCGAAGCCCAGGTCTGGAGCGGCATCAGCAACACCGACAGCGAAGACGTCACCCTGTTCGGTGGTCTGTTCTCGGTGGGGCTTGCCCGCTAAGCGGCCCCGGAACGCTTCCGGCGTAAAAACTCCAAGCTCCCGGCTCGCCTCCAGGGCCGGGAGTTTTTTCTTGCACTCTTGCCCGCCGTGGCACTTTGTTCGGACAAACTGCGATTCGATGTCCGGGACTGTCATCTCCTCGGGGCAGTTTGCTGCACAAGCACTCGGCCAAAAGTGTTATGAGCAAACCTCTACACGAACACGCTCCACACCCTATCAGGCTCGCACTTCCGTCCGGGGAGAGCCGATTGCGAGGATAAACGCCAGGTCTTGCACAGGAGCGGTAGTTCCCAGTGGCCGACGGTCGTGCCGTCCTCCGCCCGCGAAAGCTAAAGCTGGCAGCTCGCCGAGTGCAAGAATCTGCGCTTATTCTTGCATCGGAGCGGAAGCTCTCCCCCCATCCCCCCACGCCTCCAAGCCCTCACGCCCTCTGGAGCGG
>WFOE01000246.1 GCA_015488215.1 Planctomycetales bacterium | reverse complement strand
TATCGTGGCAACCCGCGCGTGCAGGCCCACGGGCCGGGATTCAGCAAAATCCTGCTGGGCGAAGACGTAGTGGACCAGTGGGAAGAATACCTGGACCTGATGGCCGAAAGCGTGTTCATCAACAGCGGCCGTGGTTGTATCAACTGTTCCAGTATCTGGGCCCCCCGGCACACCCGCGAGATTGCCCAGGCCCTGGCCGAGCGGCTCGGCCCGGTAGAAGTCAAACCGCCGGACGACCCCGAGGCCGCCCTGGCCGCTTTCACCGTGCCGGGAATGGCCAAGGGAATCTGGGAACTGATTGAGCAGGACCTCAGCGCCCCGGGCGTGGAGCACATGACGGCCCCCTACGGTCCGCGGCTGGTGGAAATGGAACGCTGCGCGTACCTGCGCCCGGTGATTGCGCATGCCGAATCGCCCGAGCCGGAGATTGTCAAGAAGGAGTACATGTTCCCCTTCTGTACCGTGGTCCGCTGCCCGCAAGAGGAGATGCTCAAACGAATCGGTCCCACGCTCGTCTGCACGGCCATCACCAACGACCGGCAATGGGAACAGCAACTGGTCGACGCCACGCACATCGACCGGCTGAACCTGGGCCCGATTCCCACCACCCGGCTCAATTGGCTCCAGCCGCACGAAGGGAACATTGTCGAGTTCCTGTTCCGTGCGCGGGCGTTGCAGCTTTCGCCCGAGCGGCTCGAGGAGCTGAAGGCCCAATGCGGCGTGGCGTAGCGGCCCGGTGAGCCGTCTTCTTCGGAACAGAGCCCCCTCCCCCGAATCAGCCCCGCGGCAGGAAGATGCAGCCGTTTGACTTTCAGCCCCGCACGCGATTCGTGTTTGCTCCCGATGCTCTGGACCGGCTCGGGGCGCTGGCCGCCGAGCTGGACGCCCGGCGCGTGCTAGTGGTCACCGACCCGGGCATCGTGGCCGCCGGACACGTAGCTCGGGCCGTCGAGTCGCTGCGGCGGCAGGGGCTTGCCGTCTCGGTGTTCGACCAGGTGGTGGAAAACCCCACCACCGAAACCGTGGACCGCTGCCTGGTCCATGCGTGGAGTTTCGCCCCCGACCTGCTGGTGGGCCTGGGCGGGGGCTCGTCGATGGACTGTGCCAAGGGAGTCAATTTTCTCTACACCCAGGGGGGACGGATGCAGGACTACTGGGGCGTGGGCAAGGCCCGCCGGCCCATGCTCCCCATGATTGCCGTGCCCACCACGGCCGGCACGGGCAGCGAGGCGCAGAGCTTCGCCCTGATCTCCGATGCCGAAACCCACGTGAAGATGGCCTGCGGCGATCCCAAGGCCGCATGCCGCGTGGCGGTGCTGGATCCCAAGCTCACTGTCACCCAGCCGCGGCAGGTTACGGCCCTGACGGGAATGGACGCCATTTCCCACGCGTTGGAGACGGCCGTTACCACGCGGCGAAACGCCGTTTCGGAAACGTTCAGCCGCCGCGCTTGGCAGTTGCTAGTGTCGCATTTCCCGCGGGTGCTCCGCGACCCGGAAGACCTGACGGCCCGAGCCGCCATGCAACTGGGGGCCTGTCTGGCCGGGCTGGCCATCGAAAACTCGATGCTCGGGGCGGCCCACGCCTTGGCCAACCCGCTCACGCAGCATTTTGGCATCGTCCACGGCCAGGCCGTGGGCGTGATGCTGCCCGTGGTGGTCCATTACAACGCCCAGGAACCGTCCGTGGCGGCCGTGTACCAGCAGTTGCTCGACTCGCTGCCGGAACACTCGGTCCAGACGGCTCAGGGCGAAGGGCCCGGGCAGCGCCTGGCTGCGCTTCTGCAAGGGCTGCTGCAAGAAGCCGAACTGGCCGGGCGACTGCAAACACTGGGCGTACCCCAGGACGCACTCCCCCGGCTGGCTCGCGACGCGGCCGAGCAATGGACCGGCAGGTTCAACCCGCGGCCGGTTAACGCCGAAGTGCTGGAATCCCTCTACCGCCAGGCGTGGTAACAAGGGGAAGCCGAGTGCTCGACCAAACCAAATCCGTGGAACACGACGGGGAAGGACGCTACTGGCCAAGTGCGGGAATCGGCGCCTGTTCGTGCGTTGGAGCGGAAGCTCTACGCACAAGGCGCACGGCGCAAACCGATTACCGATAACGAGCTGCCGAGTACGAGTAGGAGTACGAGTACGAGCGAGTTTTTTCCGCCGGAGCGGAAGCTCCACGCGCAAGGCGCACGGCGCAAGCCGCAAGCCCATTCTCGCCTCGGTGCGGAAGCACCCGCTCAAGACACAAGACGCAAGGCTCAAGACCTTTCCAGCGTCACCTTTCCAGCGTCCGTTCAGAAACGAATTGCTCCCCACCTATCCCGGCCAGTGATAGACCATCAGGTAGATTACCACGCCGGTTATCGAAACGTAGAGCCAGATGGGCAGCGTCCAACGGGCCAAGCGGCGATGCGCCCGACGGCGGTCGCGCAGGCCCAGGTACACCACGGCCAGAGCCAGCACCGGCACCACGGCGGCCAGCACCACGTGCGAAGCCAGAATCACCAGATACACGGCCCTTGCCGCTCCCTGGCCCGGAAAACGCACGTGCCCGGCGTGCCAGTGGTGGAGCAAGTAGCTGCCCAGGAACAGGACGGAAACCACCAGCGCCGCCAGCATCAGGTTGCGGTGGCGCCGCTCCTGCCCGCGGCGGATGGCCACGTAGCCGCAGACCAAAAGCACGGTGGCCGCCGTGTTCAGCGCGGCGTTGAGCAAAGGCAACCGCTCGGCTGCCGCAAAGGCCACCACTCCCACGCCCCCGGCGCCCAGAACCAGCAGGGCGACAAGCCACCCCCACCCCTGTGCGGCCGGAGAGTCGGACGCCTGGACGCTCACTTTTCTTTCCCCGTCGTGGCGGTTTCTTTCGGCTCAGCGGCCGGCTGCCGCTTGGGCTTCTGGTCTTGTTGCGGTTTGGCCTCTTCAGAGGCGGCCGGCTCGGCGGCGGAGTCCGTCTTTCCGGCCGGCAGCAGCTCTTTCAGCTTGCGTTTGAGCCGGGCCACATCCACATCGAACGTGCTGGAATAGGAACCCTGCACCCGGCCCTGAGCATCGACCAGCATGAACCTGTCCGAGTGGGTTACCTTGCCGAAGGCCACCTTGAAGTTCTGCTGGCAGACCTGCTTGATCGGCTCCACGCTCCCGTCGGGCGAAGTGAGGAACACCCAGCGGTTCGGGTCCAGGTCGTACTGGTGGAAGAAGTGTTTGGCGTACTCCTGCAGCACCTCGGGCCGGTCGTTTTCCGGATCGACCGAAATGCTGACGAACACCACGGGCAGCTCTTTCAAGTCATCGGCAAGCAGTTGGGCGATGCGGTTGTTCAGCTTCACGCAAGCGCTTTGGCAGCGGGTGAAGAAGAAGCTGGCAATCCACACCTTGCCTTCCAGTTGCCGGGGCGAAAACGGCTTGCCCTGGGAATTGATCAACTGGAACTGGCCCACCGGATACCCGTAAGGGTTGACCGGCGGCTGCTGCGGGGGGCCCTGGCTCTGGGAATCCACTTTGCGGGTGAACTTGTACGCCCCGTAGGCGCTGAGCACCACCACCAGCACGATCAGCCACGCCATCACGGCCCGATTCATCGCAAGTCTCCTTTGGTCCGGGTACGGCTGACCCAGCCCCCTACTAGAATCATAGCGGCGCAAAAGCCCACGGTAACCGCCCAACAGAGCCACAGCGGCGGATCGCCCGAGGCGGCGGCTAGTTCCGGGGCGTTCCAGTACAACATCTGCCGCACGCCGCCCACGGCGTAGGTCATCGGGTTGATCAGCATCAGGTAGCCCAGCACGCCCGGCGGCGGCGGGAAAAACGCCCCGGAAAGCAGCCACATGGGAAACAGCACCACGCTCATCACGGCGTGGTAGCCCTGGGTGGAATCCATCCGCCAGGCCAGGATGAACCCCATGCCGGTAAGCCCCAGGCCCGAGACGAACAAAAACACTACCGTGCCGGCAAGCCCCAGCAGCCCCGGCTGGAGGTTGAGCGTAAGCCCCAGCAGCAAAAACACCAGCGCCCCCACCAGCGCAATGGCCGTGCCGCCCACCAGCTTGCCCAGCACCAGCGCCCAGTTGGGCACCGGCGAGACCAGCACCGCTTGCAGGAACCCTTCGCGGCGGTCCTCGATAATCGAAATGGTGACGAAAATGGCCGTAAACAGCAGAATGAGCACCAGCACCCCAGGAAAGAAAAACTCCCGAAAAGCCAACTGCTGGCCCGCCTGGGGAAGCTGGAACGTTTCGCGGAACCCCTCGCCGAAAAACAGCCAGAACAAAAGCGGCTGGCCCAACGAACCCACCACCCGATTGCGCTGCCGCACAAAACGCAACCATTCGCGCAGCCCCAGGCTCCAGGCGGCAAGCCAGCCGGAAGGGGCCGGTGTGCCGGCAGCGGTTTCTTCCGCCAGGCGAGCTTCCACTGCGTCGTTCACTGTTCGGACTCCTCCGCGGCCGGTTCGGCCGCTTCCGCACTTCCCCAAAACCGATGGCCCGTCCGCTGGATGAACACGTCTTCCAGCGTGGGTTTGCCCACCGTGATGGAGCGGGCGTGCTCTTGCACCAGCGGGGCCAGTTGGGCCACCAGCCGAGGACCCTCGGGATGTTCTAGCCGCACCGTGTGATCGATCACCTGCGGCTGAAGTTCCAGTTGTTCTCGAATAACGCGGGCCACCTGGTCCGGTTCGTCGCACTCGATGGAAATGATGTCTCCGCCAATCTGGCTTCGCAACGTCCCGGGTGCATCCAGGGCTACCAGCCGCCCGCGGTCCAGAATGGCCAGGCGGTCGGCCTTTTCGGCTTCTTCCAGCAGGTGGGTGGTCATTACCACCGTGACTTCCTGTTCCCGGCGGATGCGATTCAGGTAGTTCCACAAATCGCTGCGGGCGGCCGGGTCCAGGCCCGTGCTCGGCTCGTCCATCAGCAGCACGCGGGGATGGTGCAGTAGCCCCTTGGCCAGTTCCACGCGGCGGCGCAAACCGCCGGAGAGGGTTTCCACGGTCTGGTCCCGACGGTCGGCAAGCCCCAGTTGGTCCATCAGTTCCGCGGCCCGGTCGCGGAGCTGCTTGCCGCGCAGCCCGTACAGCCAGCCCTGGTGGCGCAGGTTTTCCCACACCGAAAGTTTCCCATCCACGCTTGCCGCCTGGAACACCACGCCAATCCGGCGGCGCACCTGCGCGGCCTGGGCTGCCACGTCGTAGCCCAGAATACGGATGGTGCCTTCCTGCGGCGGGATGAGCGTGGAGAGCAACCGAAACAGCGTCGTTTTGCCGCTGCCGTTGGGACCCAGGAAGACGAAAATCTCGGCCGGCCGGATTGCCAGCGACACCCCGGCCAGCGCCTGGTGCGATCCGTAGCGAAATCGCACGTCCTGGATTTCAACGGCTGGCGGCTGGTTCATCGTCGGGCAGGCAAACTCGGGACGGTACAAGCACCCTCCGGCGGAACGGACTCATTAGCCGAACGTCCACCCGGTTCTGGTTATCGTCCATTGTGCGAAAAGCTGGGCGGTTGGCCAGGGCTTGCTGGTTAAAATCCTCCCGTGCTCCGCAGAGCTTGGGACCCTCGGCAACCCGGGCTGTGGGACTGCTTGGGCGTGGAAACGGACCACTGTTTGAAAAACCCAGAGGTTCCCATCCAGCCTTCGGAGGCTTTATAATGACCGGGGGTGGAAGCGATGAACGCTCGTGCCATTTCAGCTTGCTCAGGAACCGGTAGTAGGGGAATCGGCCATGACGGAAAAGGGCGCAGCGGCGGTGGCTGTCCCGCAGGAGGAGTCCAAAGCCAAGGACAAGAAAAAGCCCCGCAAGGTGCCCCGCTACCACGTGGTGCTCTGGGACAGCGACGACCACAGCTACGAATACGTCATCCGCATGCTCAAGGAGCTGTTCGGCTACCCGTTCGAGCGGGGCTACCAGATGGCCAAAGAGGTGGACACCACGGGCCGGGTTATCGTGCTCACCACCACGCGGGAACACGCCGAGCTGAAACGGGACCAGATTCACGCCTACGGGCCGGACAAAACGATTGCCCGCTGCAAAGGTTCCATGTACGCCACGGTGGAACCAGCCGACGACGGCGGCGACTAGTCCCTCCCTGCCCGTCGAAACGCCGGAAACGCGGGCGGCGGGTTGCCGCAACGTGGCGGTAGAGTTCTTCTTGTGCAGAGGAAGCATTCTTCCAGGGAAGTCCCCTTTCGCTATCACCAGGAACCCCCCGGCCCATGAGCGTGCTCTTTTTGACCGAACAGGAAGTGGACCGCCTGCTGGAGATGGACCAGGCCATCCAGGCCGTGGAACAGGCTTTCCGGTCCCTGGGAGAAAACAAGGCGCAGAACGTGCCCCGGCAGCGGGCCATCGCCGGCCGCACTGTGCTGCACCTGATGGGTGCGGCCGATTTACACACCGGGTTTTCGGCCTGGAAGTGCTACTTTTCCACGCCCCAGGGCGTGGTGTTTCACGTGGGACTTTACCACCAGGACAGCGGGCGCCTGGTGGCCTTGATGCAGGCCAACCGCTTGGGCCAGGTCCGCACCGGAGCCACCAGCGCGGTGGCCGCCCGGTGGCTAGCCCCCGCCGGAGCAAGCGAGCTGGGCCTTTTCGGCACCGGCTACCAGGCTCGCGGCCAGTTAGAAGCCTTGGTCCGCGTGTTACCGCTGAAACAGGTGTTCGTTTACGGCCGCGATCCGCAGCGTCGGGAAGCGTTCGCCCAGCAGATGAGCCGCCAGCTCGAGCTGGAAGTCACCCCGGTGGATCGCCCCCAGGAAGCCGCCGAGGAACTGCCCGTGGTGGTTACGGCCACCAGCAGCCGCGAGCCGGTGCTGGACGGGCGCTGGTTGGCCTCCGGGGCGCTGGTCATCGCCATGGGTTCCAAC
>WFOE01000245.1 GCA_015488215.1 Planctomycetales bacterium | reverse complement strand
GCAAGTGGCATCTGGCATCTTGCGTCAGAGGCTTCCGCATCGGGGCACCCGCGGGGGCCGCTTCGTGGTAAAATCGCTGCCGCAAGGTTTGTTTCTGGTTACGAAGAGCGCCCCTTTGCCGAGGACTGCCGATTGTGGAACTTCTGGCCCGACGCTACGACACCGGCCGCTGGACCCGGGTGGTTTGGGAGCAGGAGCGCCTGGTGGAGCTGGAAACGCTCACGCGACCTCCCGGCCTGGGCGAAGAGCTGTGGGTGGCCCCGGGACTGGTGGATATTCAGGTCAACGGCTATGGGGGACAGGAGTTCGCCTCGGCCGAATTGACCGCAGAGCACGTGCAGCAGATCGTCCGCCGGCACTGGCAATTCGGCGTGACGCGGCTTTGTCCCACGCTCACCACGCAAAGCCCCCAGGTGTTCGAGCACGCGCTGCGGGCAATCGACCAGGCGTGTCGCGAAGACGCCCAGGTGGCAGCCAGCGTGCCGGGGGTGCATCTGGAAGGGCCGTTCATTTCGCGGGAAGACGGCCCGCGGGGAGCCCATCCGGCCGAACACTGCCGCCGCCCGGACTGGGAGCTTTTCTGCCGCTGGCAGCAGGCCGCCGGGGGACGGGTGCGGTTGATGACGCTTTCGCCGGAATACGACGGGAGTGCCGAGTTCGTTCGCCGGGCAGTGCTTTCCGGCGTGCGAATCGCCATCGGCCACACCGCTGCCACGGGCGAGCAGATTCTGCGGGCGGTGGACGCCGGAGCGAGCTTGAGCACCCACCTGGGCAACGGGGCCCACCGCACGTTGCCGCGGCATCCCAACTATTTGTGGATGCAACTGGGCGAGGACCGTCTGTCCGCTTCGCTCATTGTGGATGGACACCATCTGCCGCCGGAGGTGGTGCGGGTGTTCGTCCGGGCCAAAGGGGTGCGGCGTTGCGTGTTGGTAAGCGACGTTTCGGGGCTGGCTGGACTACCGCCCGGGAAATACGACTCCAGCGGCTGCCGCCTGGAGATTCTGCCTGATGGGCGGCTGGTCATCGCCGGGCAGCGGCAACTGCTTGCCGGAGCCTCGCGCCCGCTGGGGGCGGGGGTGGTGAACGTGATGCGGTTTGCCGGCGTGTCGCTGGCCCAGGCCGTGGCCATGGCCACGAGGAATCCCTGCCGCGTGCTGGGGCTGCGGGTGGACCGGCTCCAGGTGGGAGCCGCAGCCGATCTAGTGGTGTTTCGGTTGCCGGACCTGGGCTCGGAGGAACCCGCCGCCGAGCTGGACGTGGTGGCCACGGTGCTCCAGGGCCAGGTGGTCCACGGCCAGTTGCCCAAGTGAGCCAGAGCCCAGAATGTTTTCCTGCCAGGGAGGCCCGATTTGCTCTCGCGGAGTAAACGAGATTGCCCAAAAGCCCGGAACAGGCCCGAGTCGTTCTCCGCCTTGACGCTCTGGTACCGCCCGACTATATAGGGACGTGTCGTGAATTCCCCCCACCGAGACGATAACCGGCAACCGGTTTCCAGCGAATGATCGAACACGGCCTCTCTGGCATTTGGATAGTCCAGCGGCTTTTGCTGCTTGCCGTGGTGCTGGCAATCGGCGGGGGCGGGACCTGTGCTTGCAGTGCCGCCTGCTGCGAAGATTCTCTTGAGCAGGAACTGCTTTCCGAACCCCACGGGGCAAGCTGCTCCACGTTGCTGGTCGCCGGAGGACAAGGCGGCAGTAAACGTGCCAGGTGTGTTCGCCGTGCGGAGCAGCGGTTCTGGACTCGAAAGCCTCTCTGCGGCAAATCGGTAAAGACTCGCCCACAGCTTTTGCTAGCGAGGACCGCCGGGCACCGGTGGTCCAACGGTCTGTGTGCGCCTCTGCGCTGTTAGAGCTCAAGCGAGGCTTGTTCTTCTTCTTCACCTGCTGCGTTTCCCAGGAACATAACAGCGGCTCGTCCGTGCTGGGAGACTGAAATCAGCCGGCGGCGGACGGGTACCCGGTGCAAGACGAGGCAAGTTGCTACTCGCTGCAAACAAAGCCTGGTAAAACGCGGCAGCACCGTTTCGGATCGCAGTGTGTTAGGGTCCCGGCTGTTCGTGGGGATTCCTTGTCCTTCCAAGACGGATAAACGTTTTCGCCATTCCTCAAACGGTTCATGGAGTTGTTATGCAAAGCCTGCTTTCCGGTATCCACCGCTTTCAAAACGAAACCTATCCGGCCATGCGGTCGCTGTTTGAAGGGTTGGCCGCGGGCCAGCACCCCCAGGTGCTGTTTATCACCTGCTCGGATTCTCGGGTGGTGCCTTCGTTGCTGACGCAAAGCCAGCCGGGGGAGCTGTTCGTGCTGCGCAACGCGGGCAACCTGGTTCCTCCCTATTCAGCTTCCGGCGGAGGGGAGGCGGCCACGATTGAGTACGCCGTCCGGGCGCTGAAGGTGCCGCACATTGTGGTTTGCGGCCATGCCCAATGCGGGGCGGTCAATGCGCTGCTCACTCCGGGAGCCACCGACTCCTTGCCGGCGGTGCAACAATGGCTGCTGCACGCACGGCGGACGCTGGAGATTATGGAAAGCCGATACGGCGACATCCAAGACCCCCAAGAGCGGCTCAATAAGGCCATCGAGGTGAACGCCGTGGTGCAGATGCAAAACGTGTGCAGCCACCCGGCGGTGGCCGAAGCGCTGGAACGGGGCCAGTTGCAGGTGCATGCCTGGGTGTACGACTTCGTCAGCGGAGAGGTGCGGGCCTACGATCCGCAGAGCGAGCAGTTCGCCCCGCTGTAGTCTGCTCCCGGCCCCCGCTTGGGCTGAGCGTTTGAGACGCACCGCCGGGGAGAATCGTCCTGGTTCCCGGTGGAACAACCCCAAATCCCCCGCACGACGAAATCGTTTTTTGAAACCATGAGCCAGCAACCATCTGCCCCAACTTCGGCGAAGAAAAACAATTCGGGAAAGCTCCTCCAGCGGCTGTTGGCCGGCTCGGGGGTGCATATCTTCAGTGCCCCCCGGCAGGACTTCCTGGCTTCGCTGGTGGTGTTCCTGGTGGCATTGCCGCTTTGCATGGGCATTGCCCTGGCGTCCGGCGTGCATCCGGCCCAGGGACTCATCACCGGCATTGTGGCCGGGTTGGTGGTGGGTTTTCTGACCGGCTCTCCGCTTTCGGTCAGCGGTCCGGCGGCCGGGTTGACAGTGATCGTGATGGACTTTGTGATGGACCAGCGCGAAAGCTATTACCTGGCCCAACTGGGCGAAAAAGCCTCCGACCCGGCTGCCCGGGCCGCGCTGGAAGCCGACGCCTTTACCTTTTCCATCGTTGCTTTAGGGCTGGTGGTTTTTCTGGCCGGGGCGATGCAGGTGTTGGCTGGACTGCTGCGCACCGGGCAGTGGTTTCGGGCCGTCTCTCCCGCGGTGATCCAGGGGATGCTGGCTGGAATCGGCGTGCTGATCTTTTCCAGCCAGTTCCACGTGATGGTGGACGACAAGCCCAAACGGGGCGGACTGCGCAATCTGATTACCATCCCCCAGGCGGTGTACAAGGGGTTGGGGCCCATCGTGTCCGAGGAGTCGGAGGCGCCCAAGACCCAAAACGGCGCTTCTGAGGGGAACACCCCGGTTTCGGTAGACGAAAACATCCCGCTGCACCCCGACGCCCGCAACCACCATCTGGCCGCCCTGACCGGCGTGATTACGATTCTGACGATTCTGTTCTGGTTACGGTTTGCCCCGAAACCGCTAAAGGTCATTCCCGCCCCGTTGGTGGCTGTGGTGGTAGCTACGGTGTTCGCCGCCGTGATGAAGCTGGAGATTATCAACGTGGACGTGCCGGAAAACCTGGCCGATAGTTTGACTTTCCCCGGGCCGGAGTGGTGGGAACTAATCCGCCAACCCTCCATCTGGCTGACCGCCGTGGTGCTGGCCGCGGTGGCCAGCGCTGAAACCCTGCTTTGTGCTACGGCGTGGACCGGATGCACAGCGGACCGCGGACCAACTACGACCGGGAATTATTCGCCCAGGGGGTGGGCAACATGACCTGCGGGCTGCTGGGCGCGTTGCCCATGACCGCCGTGATTGTGCGTAGCTCGGCCAACGTGCAGGCGGGAGCCAAGACGCCCCTGTCGGCTATTCTGCACGGGGTGTGGTTGCTGGCCTTTGTGGTCGCGCTGCCCCAAGTGCTCAACTACATCCCGCAGGCCAGCCTGGCCGCTATTCTGGTTTACACCGGCTACAAACTCATGAATCCCGCGGCCGTCCGGCGGCTTTGGGAATACAGCAAAAGCGAAGTGGTCATCTACGGCATTACCGTGGCCACAATCGTGGCGGTGGACTTGCTCAGCGGGATTATTGCCGGGCTGGTCGCGTCGGCCCTGAAGCTGCTCTACACCTTCTCGCACCTGGAAGCGAGGCTCGAAGTGGATGAGGAGAAACGCACCGCCCGGCTCTCCCTGGAAGGGGCGGCCACGTTCATTCGCCTGCCCAAGCTGGCCTCTGTGCTGGAAGAAGTGCCGCCGGACGTGGAACTGCACGTGGATTTCGAGCACTTGACTTACATTGACCACGCCTGCCTGGACCTGCTGCTGGACTGGGCCAAGCAACACGAAAAAACCGGCGGACGGCTGGTCATCGACTGGGAAAGCCTGCACGCCAACTTCCGCCGCGGAGGGAACCGCAACCACACCGCCGGTTCGGGGGCCGTCTCCGCCGCTGCGACAACGCAGTCCCCTCAACAGTAAGCCGTGCCGAAACGCTCCTGGTCCGACACGGGGTTACTCCGCTTTCGTTTCGGGCAGGCGGAAGCACATCCCCTGCCGGTCGTTGCGCACCAGTACCAGAGGGCCGGCCACCGCCGGCACGTTCCAGGTTTTGTCGGCCAAGGCGGGCACCCGGCCCAACAGGCGATAACGCCGCGGATCGGCCCGGACCAAGGCCAGTTCGCCCGACTCGGCTTGGATCAACAACACCGAACCCAACCGCAGCAGTTGCCCATGGCCGAAACGTCCTCGCTTCCAACGGCGGCGGCCGCTGTTCAGGTCCAGGCAGGTGAGAATCCCCATGTCCAGACCGAACAGGTGCCCCTGGTACACCACCGGGTTGGTGAACTTGGGCTTCAGGTTGCGGTTTTTCCAGAGTAGCCGCGGTTGGAGCTTTCCTTGCTCGTTGCGCCGCAGCTCAAGTAAGGCGGTGCCGGAATCGTAACCGGCGGCAATCACCACCCGGGTCGAATCGACCACCAGCGCCTGCGGCACCTTGGGGTGCTGGGCGGCGGGCCAGGGCCAGCGGTGGTGCCAGAGCTCTCGGCCCGTGGCCACTTCGTAACCGGCCACTTGCTGGTCGCTGACGTAAAGAATCTGCCGCACCCCACACAAGGTGGCCACCGCAGGCGAATCGTACACGTCGCTACTGCCGCCGCGAGGCCCGGCCTGCCAGGCGGGTTTGCCGTCCCGAGCGTGAAACGCAAGCAACGCAGGGCTCCGCCCCCCTCCGCCACCGACGACCACCAGCCCGTCCACCACCAGAGGCGAAGAAGCACAGCCCCAACGGGGCGGCTGGTTGCCGTAAGGGGCCAGCACAGCGCGGTGCCAAAGCCGCCGGCCGGTCGCAGCCTCGAAGCAACTGAGCACTCCCTGCGAGCTGTACGCATACACTCGGCCATCGACCACCGTGGGGGTGGCCCGAGGGCCGTCGCCTCCCAGCCGGGAGCGGAACCCCTGGGCGGCCCGTTCTTCTTCGGGAGCCTGAGCGCTGCGCCACATCACCCGTCCCGAGGTCACTTCCAGGCAAACCACGTACTCGCGCTGGCCGTACATTTCCTGGGTGAAAGCGAAACCACCGGCCACGGCGTATGAGGACCATCCCTTGCCCAGTTCCACCGACCACAGACGTTCCCAGGAAGCTGTGTCCCAGCGAGCCTGATCCTCCCAGCCAGGGACGACTCCGTTCCGCTGAGGCCCCAGGAAACCAGGCCAGTCCGCTTCGCTGCTTGCCACCTCCAGCGGCTTGGCCGGGCGCACAAGCAGGCGATCCTGCGGCACCTGGGGCCGGTTCCAGCGACGCAGGCGCACGATGGGACCCAGGTCGCCGTCGAACCCTTCCAGCTCAAACGCGGCGACTACGCCCGCCAGAACGAGCAACACCACCAGAGAAACGCCCAGCCGGGTCCGGCGTTTGAAAGCAGCAAAGAACCAGAACCACACGCCCACGGCCAGCAACATCACGGCCGAAACGGCGTAGGTGGCCACCCAGCGGAAATCGCGGGGCCAGTCCGGCGGCAGCCAGATTACCGCCCACAAAAGCAGCCACAGGGCCGCGAACACAGCCAGGGGGAACACGTTGCGCCACCAAGGGCGAGAGCCCGCTTCGGTCAAGGCCGCACCCTTTCGCTGCCGGAAGGTTTACAGGCGGTCACAAAAACTTCCGACCGCAAACGCCACGCTCGAGGATTCGAGCGAGGCTGGAAGTTTTTGTGACACGCTCTTAGAACCGCCACCCGAGGACCTACGCCGTCCCTGTGCCGGTTATACTCCAGCTCCCCGGAGAAAAAAACCGTCCGACGGTGTTTCGTGTGGCCGTTAGCGCACCTGGCCCACGGCGTAGATTTCGGCGGCCAGGTCCGGGAACTGCTGCCCGAGTTCGAAATAGGCATCCACGAGTTGCGGCGTAAGCGAGGCCATCTGCCGGTTCGGAAGCGGCTTGAGCAGGTAGCCGCCGCTTTGCACCACCTGCAACCCGGCCTGCTCGAAGTGTTCGGCCAGCAGCTTGCGCGTGTAGCACCAGTGATGCCCCAGGCGGCGGTCCGACTCGTCCGGTTCGCACAGGTGGCCCAGCAGTCCCATCAGCACGCCCGCCCGGCGGTGCAGGCTTTCCGCATGAGGCACCACGGCCACCAGCTTCCCCCCGGGGGCGAGCCAGCCGGCGCAGCGGCGTAGCAGCTCCACCGGCTGCGGCACGTGTTCCAGCACGCAGGCCAGGATGACGGCGTCCAGCTTCAGTTCCGGCCAGGGAATGAAGTGTTCGAACAACGATTGCACCACCGTAACGTTGGCCAGCCCGGTGGTCCGTTCCCGCGTGCGCTGGATGCGCACCGGACTGCCGTCCACGGCAATCACCCGGTGGTGATGGGCGGCCAGATGGGCAGTAAGCAGCCCGTCGGCACAACCCAGGTCCAGCACCACGCCAGGGGCCAGCAGTTGGTTGAGCATACGCGCCCGGTAGGCAATCAGCCGGGGGGTGAATCCCTGCTGTTGGTCGTGTTTCTGGGCCACCAGATCAAGTTGCAGTTGGATTTCTTGCCAAGGCGTTTGTGTACTCATGGGAAGATTCTCCGGGGGGAAGGATTGTCGGCTCGCAATCCAGTTGGCGGTACAAGGTCCAGCCCGGCCGGGGCGAACAGGCCGCATCGGGCCGCTCCGCCGGCGGCTGGGTCAGCCAGCGTAGAGCCAGCTCGGGCAGATTGCAGCCGGCCTGCGTGTAAAGCCACGGGCGACCGGCCAGGCGAGGGTTGATTTCGGTGACGCGAGGGCGTCCCTGCACGTCTTCGCGCAGATCGACGCTATAGACGCCATGAGGCCGAGGGTCCAACAGCTCGACGGCTCGGCGAGCCGCCAGCAGCACCTGTTCCTCCGTCACGGTTCGGCACAGCTTCACCTGGCCGGTGATTCCGCTGGGCGCCGCTTCGGCCAGGAAATAGCCCAGCCGCTCCATCGCCGCCCATGCGCACAGCGTGCCGCGGGAATAAAGGAGCGTGCAGTTGAAGTTCCGCCCGGGCAGGTATTCCTGGAGCACCCAGTCCCTTACGGCTCGCCGGGCCGACCACAATGCAATCCAGAAGGCGGCTTCCTGGGGATGGTCCGCCCGCAGCGAGCCAATCCCGCCGGCCCCGCTTCCCGGACGGACCCAAAGTGGCACGCCCAAGTGGGCGAATGCCCGCTCCACCTGCGGCAACAAGTTCCGGGCCAGCCGGGCTACGTCGGCCGGGGGCGTTTCGGTCCCGGGGCCGTCCGCCCGGGCCGGCAAACCGACTCGCAACGCCTGGGTGTCCGGGGCTAGTTGGGCCGCTTGAAGCCGCCGCCCGGTGGCTTCTTTGTCCAGGCAAATTGGAAGCACTCTGGCTCCGGGCAGGGCATGTGGGCACGGGGGCCGCCAGCCACAGCGGGCCACGGCTTGCAGTTCCGGATCGGGATTGACCCACAGAAAATCCACGCCCAGCCGCTTCACGTGCCGTTCCAACGCCCGGTAGAACGCTTCCGGGGCCACCTGGTCGGCTCGGGGGAGCAAAACCACCCGGGCGCAAAATCGCCGGGCCAGCCGCGCTCCCCAGGGGTTGGCTTCGGCCCCGATCAGTTCCACCCCCACCGTGTTGCTCAGGGAGCGGCACACGTCGATGCCGATGCTGCCACCGGCTCCAGTAACCAACACGCGCATGGCGAGTTTCCTTGCGAAGCTGTCTGGTTGAGTTTCGGGCCGCGGAACCATTCCCCACCTGCACGGCACACCAGGGGAAAACGGTCCTGCCGCGGTGGGGACGTTCCGCGCGGCATGGGGCTACTTGTCGCTAACTTTCACCCGGGGCTGGCTCCAGTGCCGGAGCCACTGCCGGACCTGGAACTCCGGCCCCCGGAACTGCTCCACGGCACCGGGGCCGTAGTGCTGCTGGAGCGTGTCGGCCCGAAGTCCCGCCCGCAACGTGGCCACCGGCAGGGCTTCTTCCGGCGGGACGTTGGCCAGGTTCACCTGGGAACCGAAGCGGCGCATGAGCCACACCTGCTGCGACTTGCGGGGAGCTTCCAGTACCAGCACCTCGGTGCCGAAGCGTTCCACCAGCCGGTCCAGCAGCTCCTGCTGCGGGGAGCCGTCGGAACCGTAAATGCCCACGGTGCCCGATTCGCGCCCTTCCAAGATGACCCGGGCGGCTCCGGCTTGCAGGTCGCGTTCTACCTGGTCCAGCCGATCTTGCAGGGAGAGCTGAGCATCGCGGCCCGGGTCTTTCTTGCCCACTTCGCTCCAGGGTTCCAGGCCCAGGTGGCAAGCCACCCCGATGAGCCGATGCTTTTCCCGTTCGGGAAGCTCCGTGCCGCCGCAGGAAACCTCTACGCAATCGAAACCCAACGAGGCGGCTTGTTCCAGCAGCGGCAAAGCGGCCCCTTGCAGCCAGGCCACTTCGAGCAACGTGCCTCCGGTGCAGACGCGCACCTGGTGCGTGCGATACAGGTGCAGCTTTTCCCGAAGCACCGCTTGTGGAGTAAGGCGAGCCGTGCCCCAGCCCAACTTGACCACGTCGATCCACCGTCCGGCAATCCGCAGCAGCTCGGCCACCGCGGCCGGAGGGAGCCCTTTGTCCAGGATGCACGTGAGCCCCTGTTGCCGGGGCTTGGGCTGGGCAAGCCAGTCGGGCAGTTTCACGGCCGAAAACGCCAGGTCGTCCATGACCGCCGGTTCCATTTGCTAGGGGGGATTCTCCTCACGGGGTCGGTGAGTCGGGTTCCGCGGAACGTTCCGCCCGGGCCGGTTCCACCGGGGAGAGCGGCTCGGCCGGGTCGGCTTCGGTTGCGGCAAAACGCCTGCGGAGCCAGGCCGCCTGCTGGGGTTCCGCCTGGGGCCGGGAGCTTTCCCAGAGCCGGAAGCCCGTCTCTGCCTCGGCTTGGGACTCTCCTGCGGCGTGGGCGGCCAGGCCAGCCCAACGCGACGAAGCAGCCGCCGGCGGAAACTCCTCGGTTCCCAGGTGCCGGTCCAGCCAAAGCTCCTCCTCGTCGTCGTATTCCGCCTGGAAGGGGAACGGCTGCTCGGGCTGTTCTTCCGGCGAGGGTTCCGGGGCCGCGGGGCGTTCTTCCGGCAGGTGCGGTTCCAGCGCCTCGGGCCCTCCTCGCTGGAGCAGGTCCAGGGCCGTCTTCAGTTCGCGGCAGACGTACTGGACTTGTTCTTCGTTCAGGTAGGGGTGCAGCGGCAGGCTCAAACAGGTGGCCGCCAAGCGTTCGGTCATGGGGAGCGAGCCCGGCCCCAGCCCCAGGTGGGCGTAGGCTCGTTGCAGGTGGATGGGCCGGGGATAGTGCAGTCCGGCTTCGATTCCGCGACCGCGCAGGTAACGATACACTAGGTCCCGATGCGGCACCTGCACCACGTACAGATGCCAGGCCGAAGGGCTTTCCGGGAACCAGGCCGGGCGCTGCACCTGGGCAAAGGGGCGCAGCAGCCGGTCATAGAGCCGAGCCCATCGGCTGCGGCGGCGGTTCCACTGCTCCAGGCGTTGCAGCTTTACTTCCAGCACGGCCGCCTGAAGAGCGTCCATACGGTAGTTGTAGCCCAAGGTGCGGTGATCGTGACGGCTCGCCTGGGCGTGGTCGCGCAGTTGGCGCAGGCGTCGGGCCAGTTGGGGATGGTCGGTGACGACCGCGCCGGCTTCGCCGCAGGCGCCGAGATTCTTGCCCGGGTAAAAGCTGAAGCAGGCCAGGTGCCCCCAGCGGCCGGCCCGGCGGCCTTGAATCTCGGCCCCGTGGGCCTGGGCGGCGTCCTCGATTACCGGCAGCCGATAGGCCTGGGCAATCTGGCAAATGGCCTCCATATCGGCTCCCTGGCCGTAAAGATGAACCGGCACGATGGCCCGGGTGCGCGGCGTGATCGCCTCCAGCAACGCGGCCGGATCCAGCGTACGGCGGACCGGGTCGATATCCACCAGCACGGGCCGGGCACCGGTGTAGCTTATGGCCCAGGCCGTGGCCACGAAGCTCATCGAGACGGTAATCACTTCGTCGCCGGGCCCTATACCCAAGGCCCGCAGAGCCAGATGCAGCGCGCTGGTGCCACTGTTGACCCCGACACAGAACCGCCGGCCGCACCAGGCGGCGAATTGCCGCTCGAACCGCTCGACGACCGGTCCCAGCACGTACCGGCCGCTTCGCAACACGTCCAGCACGGCTTGTTCCAGCCGCGGGGCCAGTTCCGCGTGCTGGGCTTGCAGGTCCACCAGCGGCACTTTCATCACCGGGTTCCATCCCTTGGCGCACAAGCCGGACTTACGCGACCGCGGACCTCGGGCCCCATCTCCCGCGGCGCAGCGGTGGTGATACCACGAAGCCGTTGCTAGCGTCAACATCACCCGGGCCTCGCCGTACCGGAGCGATAGCGAGACTGCTCCGGAGTGGCCCCGTTATTGCCCCAGTGTGCTCTTGCGGCGGAGGATGTGGTGATAGTGCTGGGCGAACCGGTGGGCTTCGTCCCGCACGTATTGCAGCAGCCGCAGGGCGAAGCTGCTTCGGCGCAGGCGTAAGGGCTCTTTGCGCTCAGGCAGGTAGAGTTCTTCCTCGCGTTTGGCCAGGGCCACGACCGCCGGCCGGGTACATTCGAGGCGGTCCAGGGCTTCCAGGGCCGCGTTGAGCTGGCCCCGGCCGCCATCGACCAGCAGCAGGTCCGGAAACACTTCGTCCTCTTCCTTCAGGCGGCGGAAGCGGCGATACACCACCTCGGCAATCGACGCGTAATCGTCCACCTGGTCCACCCCGCGGATGCGAAAGCGGCGGTAGCCGGGCTTGAACGGCAGCCCGTCAATGAACTGCACCAGGCTGGCCACGGTGTCGCTGCCACCCAGGTGGGCCACGTCCACCCCCTCGATGACCCGGGGTTCCCGGTCCAGTTTCAGCACGCGGCGCAGGCCCCGCAGCCCCTTTTGCGGGTCGATGTAGAACACTTCCGGCTGCACGTGGGTATCCAGTTGCCCTCGCTGGTCGAGTGTTTCCAGGGCTCGGATTTCGTCGCGCAGCCGGGCCGCTTGTTCAAACTCCCAGCGTCTGGCCGCCTCCTGCATCTCCTGCTGCAGTTGGGCCAGAAGCTGCTCCTTCTTGCCGTCCAGAAACATCCGCAGCCGCTGAATGTCGCGGCGGTAGTCTTCCTTGGAGATGCGCAAGTTGCAGGGAGCGGTACACTGGCCGATAGCAGCCAGCAGGCAGGGGCGGAACCACTGCCACTTGGGGTCCTCGGCCCGGATGTCCAGCTCGCAGGTGCGGAACTTGAAAATCTTCTGCAGCACCTGGATCGCTCCCCGCAACGACTTGGCGCTGGCAAACGGCCCGTAGAGCCGGGAACCCGGCTGCGGCTCGCGGGTGAATCGCACGCGGGGAAAATCTTCCCGGGTGGTGATCTCCAGGTAGGGATAGGTTTTGTCGTCCTTTTGTTCGACGTTGAACCGGGGTTGGATGTCCTTGATGAGCCGCGATTCCAGCAGGAGTGCGTCCACTTCGCTGTCGGCCGTCAGGTAGTCGATGTCCCAGATTTCGCGCACCAGGTCGGCCGTGCGGCGGTCTTCGGCGGCAGCCTTGAGAAAGTAGCTCCCGGCCCGCGACCGCAGGTTTTTGGCCTTGCCCACGTAAATGACCCGGCCCTGGCGGTCTTTCATCAGATAGACGCCTGGGCCGCGGGGGAACGAGCGCACTTTCTCCGAGGCGCGGCGGAACGCCTCGGCCTGGGTTGTGCCGCCCTCGGCCTGGGCGGCAGCGTCTTTGCGACCATGGGCAGCCATCGACGGGAGGACCTCCTTTTCCTCCATTGTAGGTCCCGGGGTTCGGCCGCGTCAGCCCCGGTCCGGCCCGGCCGAAACGCCACTTAGAACGGTACGTACACTTCCGGCTCGTTGGCCCGATTCGTCACCGGCGGCACCCGCACCGGGCCAGGGCCCGCGGAGGCGCTGGGCGAGTGCGCATATACTTGGTAGCCGAACTTCTGCGGCTGATAACCAACGCCAAGGATGAGCATATCCTTGTAGAAGTACACCCCGAAACGCTTGGTGTGCCGGAGCCAGCCCAGCGAGAGGATCGAGGGTGTATCCGGGTCGTCTTCGTCGATGACCCGGATGAGCGATTTGGGAATCCGATTCCCGCCGATGAGAATGTTTTCTTCAGGCCCTTTGAAAAGCTGGTAATTGAAGCTTCGCCCCCGTTCGTCCCGGCCCGATAGGGTGGAAGTTCCTCTGAGAGATTCGTCCCACTTAATCCCCACCTCCATGGCCACTTTCTTGGAAAGCAACAGGCTGGAGTAAGGAGTCTCGGTGATCCGGACCAGCACGAGCTTTTCCCGCACGGTGATATAGGTCCAGAAGTAGCCATCCTCGAAGAAAACGGGAACCGGCCCGCGCATGATCTCGTTCAGTTCCGGTTCCATGTCGCGAAACTTTTTGGCGTGGTCGCCCAGGGGCCCCAACCGCATCTGCTTACCGAGTTTTCCCAAAGCTGTTTGCACGGGTGCGAACCTGGCCAGCGAGCGATACTTGATCTTGCAGGAGGAATCCAGCTTCCAGATGAGGTAGAAATAAGCGGCGGCCTTCTGGTGTTCGGGAGCGTATTCCTTGGCCAGGCGGTTGAGCGTGGCGTTCCCTCGGACCCGTTTGGGTGTCCACCACCAGGTGGTTCGTTCCAGGGATTCCAGTTCCCGCCGCAGTCGGTTCCGTTTGGCCCGCAGCACCCGTTTGGCCCTGGCTGATAACAGGCGCGAGGATTCCAGTTCCCGCTCCACCTGTTCCAGTTCTTGTTGCACCGATTTCAGTCGGGTGGTCAGTCGCTGGCCGTTCTTGGCCACGGCGTCTTTGAATCGCCGGTGCATCGGCAGGACGCGTTGGACCACCTCGTCGAACCGCTTCATTTCCTCCTGCAGGCGCAACTCTTCTTTCAGCACCCAGATGTTGCCCTGCTGGACCAACCCCTCCTTTTTGAGCACGCCAAGAGCCCACTCCGTATCCTGAGCCCAAACGGCCGATGTGCCCGTAGCCAGAATCGCCAGCGCAAGCAGAACCCCCCCTCGGCTGTTCATCGCGGCTCCCCCTTGCTCCTTTGTGGCAACGAACGGCCAGCAAAAGTGTGAGATGACCACTTTCTTCATTCAAAACCATTGCAACCGGCAAAACAAGACTTTTCCGGCCGAAGAACCTGCCTTCGGAATGTACCGGGCAACAACCTGTCGGTGGCCCTGGCCGATAACGAGTTAAGGAGCACTCTCTGTCGTGAATCGCTTTCTCCCCCGGTGGATCAGGAGGTTCCCGAACCATGTGGCGAGCGTTTTTTTGGGCCGTGGGGCTGTTCACCCTGCTGCTGGGTGCCCAGTGCCTGGTGATGGACAAGGCACTGCTGCGGCAGCGGGTGGTGGAAAAATCCAGCCTGCCCTGGGCAAAGGCCAAAACGCGCCCCAAGGAGTTTATCCCCCCGGACTGGGCCCCTTGGAGCCTGCTCTCGCTGGGGGCAATCACCATTCTCTATTCGATCACGATTCCCCGTCGGGCCGCCACTTAGAAAGGTCTTGCGGCTTGCGCCGTGCGTCTTGCGCGGTGCTTCCGCACCGATGCAGGAACAAGCGCCAATTCTCGCAACCGGCGAGCCCCGAGCTTCAGCTCGGGGAGGAAAGCGAGCCGCCCGACTTCCGTCGGCGGAGGACGGCACGGCCGTCGGCGACTGGGAGCTACCGCTCCAGGCAAGAATAAACGCCGATTCTTGTACTGGGCGAGCCGCCCGACTTTATCGGTGGAGGCGGCTCCTTGGTCGCTAAACGGATACAGGCCATCCCCTGGGTCCCAGGGTCGAGACAAACCGGTTTCTTCCAGCCGCTCCGCAAGTTCGCGTTTTGCGTTTTAGGAAAAGCTTGACCTGGTTTCCTGCCGACCGTAGAGTAAATGAGGAAGTTTTCTGTCAGCGGAGCGTGACAATTATGCTGTCCCGGCTGCTCAAAGCGTTGACCCTGCTGCTGGCCGTGCTAGGCACGGTGCGGCCGCCGGTGGGGCTTTGCGCCGTGGGCAGCCCCGCTTGCCATCAAACGGCCAAGCGGGCATGCTGCTGCAACACGGCCGATTCCGGCTGCTGTTGCAAGGGGAACCAGGGACAAACGCGTCGCTCATGCGGTTGCACGCAGCCGCAACAGCCGGCCCCGGTGCCTCGGCCTCAGCAAGAGACTCGCCACGCGGACTCCGAACCGGCCGTGGCGCTTCTGGTTCCGCTCGTTGCCGATGCGGAACTTTCCGGCCGCCGCGGAGCCCAGGAACCGCAGAGCGAAGCGGCCGGCGAAAGCGGCACTCTGCTTCTGATTCAGCTTTGCATCTGGCGCTGTTGATCCAGGCGCACCGCCCGGGCTCTCTCCTCCGGGCCATGCTGGCAATGCCGTCACGATTCTGCTTCGGCGTGCGCCATTGGCAATAAACTCGGCTTCCCGCGAGCTTGCCACGAACCGACCGATTGCCGCGGTTTGCCGACGAAACCGATTCCTATTCCCCGTTCTGAAACGAAACGGATCCGCCATGAACTCCAAGCCAGAACACTCCGCCTCGTCGCCGGCGCCCTCGGTTCCGGAGAGTGGGGGCAGCTCCAGTCGATTCCTGCTCGTGCGTTTGATCGCCCCGGTGTTTCGCCTGGTGGTGTTCCCGGTGGCGCTGGTTGTCGCCCTGGTGGCGGTGATGGCCGGCATCGGGCTGCTGCAAAAGCACGGCTATCTCAAGAGCGAAGAGGACACCGCAGGGGAGGAACAATCCGCCGTGGGGCAAACCACCATGTACGTCTGCCCCATGTTGTGTACCCCGCCCCGGCCCAAGCCGGGACGCTGCCCGGTGTGCGGCATGAAACTGGAACCCACCCAGCAGGGGCTGGGGGACAAAGACCCGCTGGCCGTGGTGATTGACCCGCTGGCCAAACGCATCGCCGGTATCCAGACCGCGGTAGCTCGCTACGAGGCTGTAACCCGCACCATCCGCGGCGTGGGCTTCATCGACTTCGACGAGGGGAAGCAGGCCATCATCTCCTCGCACGTGGACGGCCGGATCGAAAAACTCAACGCCGACTACACGGGCATGTTCGTCCCCAAGGGCTACGTGCTGGCCGAAATCTACTCCCCGGAACTCTATTCGGCCCAGGTGGAGCTGCTGCGAGCCTGGGAAGCGCTGAAGCAGGCCCAAAAGTCCAACTTCCCCAACCTGGTGCAGACCCAGCGCGGACTGTACGAAGGGGCCCGGGAAAAGCTGCTTGTCCGCTTCGCCCTCACCCCGCAACAGGTGGACCGCATCCTGCAACGGGGCAAGGCCGAAACGCACATCAAGCTCTACTCGCCCATTGCCGGCACGGTGATCCGCAAACCGAAGCTGGAGGGACAGTATGTGAAGACCGGCCAGGTGCTTTACGAAGTGGCCGATCTGTCCACCGTGTGGCTCAAGGTGCAACTGTACCCGGAAGAAGCCGCGCTGGTGCGCTACGGGCAGAAGGTGCAAGCCACGGTGCAGTCGATTCCGGGCCGCACGTTCGAAGGCCGCGTGGCCTTCATCGACCCGGTGGTCAACGAAAAGACCCGCACGGTGGACGTGCGCGTCGTGTTCCCCAACCCGGAAGGGCTGCTCAAGATCGGCGACTACGCCGTGGCCACGATCCAGGTGCCGGTCTTTCCGCCTGGATACGAGTCACCGCAGCTTTACGATCCGGAACTGGCCGGCAAGTGGATTTCCCCGGTGCATCCGGAAATCATCCGCGATACGGCCGGTCCGTGCCCGGTGTGCGGAGTGCCCTTGGTGCCCACGCGCGAACTGGGCTATGCCGATCGCCCGGTGCCGCTGCCCAAGGTGGTGGTCATCCCGCGCGACGCGGTACTGGCCGTGGGCGGTCATTCGGTCGTCTATGTGGAAACCGACCCGGGCCGGTTTGAAATCCGCCGGGTGACGCTCGGCCCGCTGGTCAACGAAGAAGAGATTGTCGTCTGGGAAGGAATCGTCCCGGGCGAACACGTGGCCCGAAGCGGCAATTTCCTGATCGATTCGCAGATGCAGTTGCAGCTCAAGCCGTCGGTAATCGACCCGAGCCGGGCCGAACCGCCCAAGAACCGTCCCTTGCCGCTGGAAGTGGCTTCGGTAACCGAGCTTTCGGGCCGGGCCGCCGAGCTTTACCAGCAGGTGCTTCAGAGCTACTTGCGCACCCAGCAGCTTCTGGCCGACGACAAGCCGGTGGAAGTGAACACGCTGCGCCGCCTGGCCCACTCGGCCCGGGAGCTTCGGGAACTGAAAGAAGTGCCGCTTGCGGTGCATCCGTTCCTCATTGAACTGGAAACCGCCGCCGAGCGGATGAGCGAGCAGACCCTGGCCGAAGCGCGCGTCACGTTCAAAAAGCTCAGTCGGGCCATGCTCCGCCTGGCCGTGCGCGTGCGGGTGCAGGGCAAGCCGATGCGGCTGGTGCATTTCTTCTGCTCGATGGTTCCCGGCGGATACGGCGACTGGCTCCAGGCCGACGACGAACCGGCCAATCCCTACTGGGGCCACAAGATGCGCCGCTGCGCCGAAAAGGTGCACGAGATTACCAACGCCGTGCCGCAGCGGTGGGTCAAGGGCAAGAAAAAAAGCAAAACCGCCAGCAACGACGCCCCGTCCAGGAAGAAGAAAACCAAATCCGTGGCTGCCGCCCACGTGCACTAGAAGTCCGGCCCCGCCGGGCAAAACCGACACTCGACTCGCACAACATGGAACCTGAGCCATGTTTTCCAAAATCGCCCAGTTCTGTATCCGCGAACGCCTGCTGGTGCTGCTGGCCACGGCCGTGGTGGTCATCTACGGCTGGTACTGCACCAACAGCGTGCCGATGGACGCCATCCCCAACGTGAGCGACAACCAGGTAATCGTTCTGACCACCTGGAACGGCCGCTCGCCCAAGGACGTAGAAGACCAGATTACCTACCCGCTCTCGGTCGCCTTGCAGTCGGTGCCCGGGGCGCGCAGCGTCCGTGGCAAGAGCATGTTCGGCTTCTCCTTCGTGCAGGTCACCTTCGACGACAACGTGGACCTGTACTGGGCCCGCAGCCGCGTGGCCGAACAGCTCAACACCGTGGCCGGCAAGCTCCCCCAGGGAGTGACCCCGGAGCTGGGACCGGACGCCACGGCCCTGGGGCAGATTTTCTACTACGTGCTCCAGGGGCCGCCGGACATGGACCTGGCCGAGCTGCGCAGCTTGCAGGACTTCGTGATCAAGTACGCCCTGGAGTCGATTAACGAAGTGGCCGAGGTGGCCTCCGTGGGCGGCTACGTGCGGCAGTACCAGATCGAGCTGGATCCGGACAAGCTCCGGTTCTTCAACGTCACGCTGCGGCAGGTGATCCAGGCCGTGCGGCAAAGCAACATCGACGTCGGGGCCAAAACGGTCGAAGTGGGCGGCATGGAGCACATCCTGCGGGGGCGAGGGTTCATCGGCTCGGGCAAGACGCTGCCGGAAACCCTGCGCGAAATCGAGCAAACCGTGGTGGCCACCCGCGACGGCGTGCCGGTGCGGATTAAGGACTTGGGTCAGGTGCAACTGGGGCCGGAGTTCCGCCGCGGGGCGATTGACCTGAACGGTTCCGAAGCCGTCGGCGGCGTGGTGGTGATGCGGCTGGGCGAGAATCCCCGTCACGTAATCCAGAAGGTGCGCGAAAAAATCAAGCAACTGGAACCGAACCTGGGCGGGGTAAAGATTGTGCCGGTCTATGACCGCACCTGGCTGATCGACGAGACGGTGGCCACGCTTACCACGGCGCTGAAGGAGGAAATCATCATCACCATCCTGGTGGTAGTGCTGTTCCTGCTGCACATTCGGGCCAGCATCGTGGTCGCCTCCACGTTGCCGGTGGCCGTGCTGATGGCCTTTATCGGCATGAAGTGGTTCAACGTGGACGCCAACATTATGTCGCTGGCCGGGATTGCCATCGCCATCGGCACGATGGTCGATATGGGGATTATCGTCTCGGAAAACATCTACCGCCACCTGGCCGAATGGGAGGCCCGGGGCGGCCGCGACCGCGAAGAGCGGCTTCGGGTCATCTACGAGGCGGCCGTCGAGGTGATTCCGGCCGTCATCACCGGGGTGAGCACCACGGTGATCAGCTTTCTGCCCATCTTTTTCCTCTCCGGCCGCGACCACCGGCTGTTCAGCCCCCTGGCCTGGACCAAGACGTTCTCGCTGGTGGCCAGCCTGATCGTGGCCGTGACGCTGGTACCCCTTTTGAGCCGCATCTTTTTCGCCCGACTGGGCGACCGGCCTTGGCTCAAATGGGCCGGCGGCGCCGTGGGGCTGGCCCTGGCCCTGGCTCTGGTGGGCCTGGTCTGGCAGCCGATGCTGGCCGCCTACGGCACCTGGGCCGTGGTGGCTGCCTGGGTCGGCGGAGCCGCCCTGGGAGCGTTTGCCGGCTACTGGATCGTGGGCGAACGGGTCAAGCCGCTGGAACAAAACCCGGTGAGCCGCGCAATCTTGTTCGTCTATCAGCCCACGCTCCGCTGGCTGCTGCACCACAAGGGACTGTTCGTGTTGCTGCTGCTGTTGATTCTGTTCCTGGGCGGGGCCGCCTGGTGGGGATTCCCGGTGATGCTCAAGCCCCTGGAACAACTGGCCAGCAGCGTAGGAGCCGACCTGAACGAGCTGCCCGGCTACGTGGAGTTCAAGCACTTGCACGACGGGCTGAAGACCGACGACTGGATTGCGCTGGACGAGGGAAGCTGGTTCTACATGCCGATGCTCTACCCGGCGGCCAGCTTCAGCGAGGCGATGCGCGTGTTGCAGCTTCAGGACACGCTCATCAAGCAGATTCCCGAGGTGGAAAACGTGCTGGGCAAGATCGGTCGGGTGGAGTCGGCCCTGGACCCCGCTCCCGCGGCCATGATTGAAACCTACGTGATGCTCAAGCCCCGGGACCAGTGGCGTCCCGGTGTAACGGCCCAGGACATCTGGAATGAAATCAACCGTGTGGCCACGCTGCCGGGCATTACCAAGGCGTCGCCGTTGCAGCCGATCGAAGGACGCGTGGTCATGCTGCAAAGCGGCATTCGGGCTTCGATGGCCGTGCGCATCTACGGGGACGACCTGCAAGGGCTGACCCGGGCCGCCGAGGCCGTTTCCGAATTCCTGCAAAACCACCCCTACGTGGACGGCTCGGTGGTCAAGCCGGACATCGTGGTGGGCAAGCCCTACATCGAGTTCGAAGTGGACCGTGAAGAAGCCGCCCGGTACCAGATGACCGTCTCAATGGTCAACGAGTTGGTCGAAGCGGGCCTGGGCGGTATGAACGTTACCACCACCGTGGAAGGACGCGAGCGGTATCCGATCCAGGTGCGGTTCCTCAAGGCATTCCGCCAGTCGCCGGAAGAGCTGGGTAAGCTCCCTGTCGTGACCCCCACCGGCGATGTGGTGCCGCTGGAGCGGCTGACCAAGATTCAAAGCATCTGGGGGCCGGGGGCCATCCAGAGCGAGAATGCCCGGCTCGTGGCCCACGTCTCCTTCTCCCCCCGCGAAGGCCGCGGCGACCTGGAGACGGCCATGGCGGTCAAGTCTTCGATTGAACGGGCCATCGCCGAAGGCAAGCTGAAACTGCCCCAGGGATTCGTGCCCGAGCTGGTCGGCAGCTTCCAGAACCAGGTGGAAACCAACCGGCGGCTGGTGTTCATCATTCTGCCGGCGGTGCTGCTGATTAACTTGCTGTTGATTTACATGCAGTTCCGGCGGTTGAGCACTTCGCTAATCGTCTTTTCCGGGATTCCCATCGCCTTCTCCGGCGGAATGATAGCCCTGGCCCTGGGCCAGGTGGAGATGAACACCGCCGTGTGGGTGGGCTTTATCGCCTTGTTCGGCATCGCCGTGGACGACGGGGTGGTGATGGCCACCTATCTTTCGCAACTGTTTGCCCGGCGAAAGCCCCGCACGCTGCAAGAAATCCGCGAGACGACGATCGAGGCCGGCTCGAAGCGTATCCGCCCCTGTTTGATGACCACCTTCACCACGCTCATTGCCCTGGTACCGGTGCTGGTTTCCACCGGCCGCGGGGCCGACGTGGCCCGGGCGATGGCCTTGCCTGTGTTCGGCGGCATGGTGGTGGAGCTGGTTACGCTGTTTATCGCCCCGGTTTCGTATTGCTGGATCGAGGAGTTCCTGCTCCAGGTGAGCCGCCGCCGGGTGAACGAACCGGCCGCCGAGCCTGTTGCGGCACCCCTAGCCGGCGCCCCGGGGACGTAAACCGGCCGATTGCCTGGAGGAAGAATGTTTGTCCCAAGCCCGCAAGTGCCGTTATGCCACAGCAAACGGTTTCAGGACGAGTCCCCCGCCGTGAAAAACACAAGGACGACTTGCCAAAACCCTGCGGATTGACCTGTAGCGGTGAAGGAAAATCGGTAAAATACCGACTACACTGAGGGAGCGGTGTCCATGTTGCTGCCCGTGTTCAGGACGACCCCTGCCGTGCGAGCTGCCACCCACATCGTTGGGCGTCTGTTGGGCGTATGGCTGGCTGTGCTTTGGCTGGCGATGCCCGTGCTGGGGTTGCCCTGCTGCACCGACTGCTGCAGCCAGGAACTGGACCAGCCGGGCCATTGTTGCAGCAAGATGGTGGCATCGCGCCAGGTCGGGACTTGTTGCGGCACCACTTGCTCTGAGCAGGAAAGTGTCCCCTCCTGTCCGTGCCGCGGCACGTCCGGCTGCACCTGCGGCGTGCTGAAAGCTCCCGCTCCGGCCACGCTGGCCGAAGCCCATTCCGGCCAGATGCAACAAGTCGGCCCTGAGCAGCTTGCCGAAACAGGGCTCGTGCCCCCCAGGCCGGAGTCTCGCTCGGTTCCGGCTGGAACTTCTGCCCCTTGCCCGGCACATCCGGCAGGGCTTCACGTAGTCTTGTGCCGCTATCTCTGCTAGTGGGTGGCCCTCTCTTGAAAAGGCGCACTCCCCCTACGGGACGCTGTGCGCCGGAAAAGACTGCGCGGTGTGGAAGCGGCGGTCCCTCAAGCCTCCGGCTTTGAACACGTCGCATCGGGCATGAAGTCCCCAAGGGCTTGAGACTCGCCGGGCAAGATGTGCCCCATCTGGAGATTCCTGCCGCCGGAAAGAGTTTTCCCTGCACGATGCCGGTTTTTGCAAGCCCCATACGACTCAATTGGATACGACTGGATACGACCCGTCTGGATAAAGGAGAAGCAAACGATGATGTTTCGAGCATGGATTGCCGCTGCTCTGCTCGGTACCGCTTTGGCCGCGACCGCCGTGGCCCAGCAGCCCCAGTTGACCCAGCACGACCAGGTGCGGATTGCCGTGCAACGCATCTGCCCGGTGTCGGGCAAGCCACTGGGCGAACATGGCACGCCCATCAAAGTGAGCGTGGGCAAAGAAACCGTGTACGTCTGCTGCCGCGGTTGTCTGCGCGGGCGGATTAACCCGCGGGCGTGGCAGCAGATTCACGCCAACTTTCGCGCCGCCCAGGGCATCTGCCCCGTGATGAAAAAGCCGCTGCCGCCCAACGCCAAGGGAGCACCGGTCCGGGGCGAGATGTTCTACGTCTGCTGCCCGGGCTGCCTGCGCAAAATCGCCGCCGAGCCGCAAAAGTACCACCAGTGGCTCGAAGGCCGCTACCGCGCCGCGCTGAAGAAAACTGCCCCGGCACAATAAGCCGGCGGTAGGCCGAAGGAACTACCAGGCTTGCTCCCTCCTCCTGAGTCCGGTCCTGGCCTTGTGCTGGGGCCGGGCTCGCTTTTTGGAGAAAAACGTGCCCGGCAAGACTCGCGTCCTGTGCCGAATGCACCAGACCGGAGAGGTCCTGTAGCCACTTAGGATGGGTCCGCGGAAGATTTCTTCTTCGCCGGGGCTTCGAACCCCAGAGGCACGAACGCCTTGGGCTTGAGCACGTCGGTAAACTTCACGGCCGCCACTTCGGCAAACGAGAGCAGGATCTTGCGGCTGCCCAGCGAGTCCGGGTTGGTCCGCTCCAGCAGGAGCAGCTCGGCCGAAGCCCAGAAGTTGGAAAACGGAATCGGTTCGCCGAACCGGGTCACCAGCACTCCCCGGCGGGGGAGCCCTTCGGGCCAGCGGAGAAACGTCTGTCGCCACACCTGCTCCGGCGCGGCAAGCGGCCGCTGCGAATCCAGATCGGGCAAGGCGGTTGCAAGCGAAGACATCGTTTTCCCTTTCAGATAGGCCCCTGCGGTAACCAAGTATAGCTTGCAGCCGCCCCGGTGGTCGGGCTGACAGTCGGCTTGCGCTGCTCTACACTGCAATCAGGGGACCGGACACCTTGCCCGAAGAGTGTGCGAAAACCATGCAAGTAAACCCACCGTGGGAAGCCTGGGCCGGCGTGTGCCGTCTGTTGGGCCGGCTGTGGCTTCGGGAACTGGACGCTCCGGCCTTGCAACAGCTTGTCCAGGAGCCGCTGCGCAGCCACTACGTGGAAGCCGGCGGCTGGCTCCCCCAGGTGGAATCTCCCCAGGAGTTGGAGGGCTGGATTGCTCCCTTGGCCGAACAGTATTGCCGGTTGTTTGTCGGTCCTCGGGGACATCGCCCCCCGGTGCAATCGGTCTGGCAACAGGAACAGTTCCAAGGGCCGAGTGCCCCGGCCATGCAGCAGTGGTGGCAACTTTTGGGCTGGGAACCGGAGCCCCTGGGCATCCACGTGCCGCCGGACCACCTGGGCTTGCAGTGGTTAACCCAAGGCTATTTGTTTTCGCTTTGCGAGCTGGCTCAAGCGCAGCCCGATTCGCAAGCGACCCAGGAGCTGGCCGAAATGAGCGCCCGCTTCCTGCAACGTCACCTGCTCTGGGCCACGGCTTGCTACCGCTGGGTGGCCCAACAGGCCAGCGAGCCGTTTTACCGCCATCTGGCCACGATGAGCCAACAGTTTACCGAACAACTTGCCCGGCAACTTGCCCCCGCGGTGGATTGATCGCCGAGGAGCCCCGCGACCGGACCGCGCCAGTCTGGGAGAACCCGAGCCGTGGAACTGGATGACGAACTCTGCTTGTGCTTTCACGTAACCAAGCGGAAGGTAATCAACTTCATCCGGCTGCATCGCCCGCGCCGAGCCAGTCAGTTGAGCGAGTGTTTCGGCGCCGGGACCGGTTGCGGCTGGTGCCGCGAGCTGCTCCGGCGGCTCTACCAGGCCGAAATGGAAGGCCGCGCGCTGGAAGAGCCCAGTTGGGAAGAACACCGCCGGGGCCGGGCCGAATACGTCCGCAGCGGACGCGGCACGCCCCCGCCGGGAGCCACACCGGTGGAACCGTAAGCGATTTTCCCGAAAGCCGAATCAGTTGCACTCGGCCGACCGGGCCATGCGGCGAAGCCGAGCTCGGCGCTGGGCCTGAGTGGGCCGATAGCCCCAGTGAATGGCGAACCAGTCGGCAAACCGTTCCCGATCCCGCCAGTTGGTGTTGCGCTGGTCGAGCAGGTGGCCCAGTTCGTGGATCAGGATGTTGTTCAGGTAGAAGTCCTTAATCGTCTCCTCGGTCCACTGCAATCGCCAGAGTGTGCCGTCCTGGATCCAACGACCGCCGAACATGCGGGCTTCGTTCCACTGGGCCGGCTTGGGCGGCCGCGTGAACACCTCGCACAGATCGGCTTCCATCGGATACAGGTAAATCGTCCTGCCCCATTGCATGCCGTAGCAGGGGAAGGAGCGTTTCTTTCGGGTCAGACGGCTCAGTTGAACCACTTCCAGCGGCTCGACCAGTTCCTCGGGCAGTTGGGCCAAACGCTGCTGCACTTCTTCCGGGGTAACCACATGCCGATAGCCCGGTCCCGGCGGCTGGACCACCACGCGGTAGCCCGGCTGGCCGGTCGGTTCGTACCAGTCTTCCGGCGGGCAGTACGGCCCGCGGGTATCCCGAGCCGGAATCCGCAACCGCCGCCCGAACGCCATCCGCCGAACCCAGGCTCGCATGTCGCGTGCTGGTCGCACGGGCGCCGTGCGTGGTTTGCGCTGGCAGTGGTGTCGCTTCATGGTAGGGAACCTCCAGCGGGAACCAGCTCTTTCGGTCCGGTTGGTTCCGCCGCATCCTCTCCCTACGCTCCATGCTAGAAGGCCCCCTGATGAACGCACAACTGTACACTATAAGTGCCGGTTTCCCGGGCACTTGAGGGCATTCCCGGCTCGGCCGGACATGTCTTCAGCCGGGATACCACCGCCGGGCGGAGCACTAAGCGGCCTCTTTCCCTAACCTATTGAGGGCAAGAAGGTTACAGAGCGGATGCGGCTTCCTGCCCTGGTCAGGAGAAAGTGCGGAAGTCCCGGCCAACGCTGCACTTGCGCCCATCCCGGTGGCCAACTACCCGCCGGTGAGGGCCAGGATGAGCAGCAACGAGGCCAGCAGGAACAAAAACCCACCCACCATGTAGATGATGTTCCGCCGTCGCCGGCGGGCTTCTTTTTCTTCCGGCGTGAGCTTGTGCAGAGGCTTTTTCTTCCGGGCCGCCGCTTGTGATTCCGTGGGCAGAACCGGCACCGGGGCTACTTGCGGTGCGGTGCTTGCCGGGGCAGTCGGAGAACTGGCGCTTGTGGGGATCGCGCCGGTAGCTCCGGTTTCCGGCGGAGCCACCTCGGGAGCGGGGCTCGGCGGGACGGGCATCTGAAAACCGGCGGCCCCCGGCTGCGGCGGCTCCACGGCCGGTGCGGCAGCTCCCGGCGGCCAGGCATCGCCCGGGGCAGTGGGTTGGACCGGAGGTGTTGCAGTCGCCCCTTGAGCCCAAGGGTCCGCACCCCACGGATTGGCCGGCTGTTCCATCGCCGGCACCTGAAACACCCCGCCGCAGAGGCCGCAGCTCATCTGCTGTCCGGCCAGGGCCGGGTCCACTTCCAGCAAACCCCCGCAGTGAGGGCAGGCCACTTGGGCGGTCAACGTGCCGAATCCTCTTGTCAGGCTCCAGGGTGTACCAGGGAGACTCTTCCTAGAGACTACCATGCCCCGGCGGCAATCTCCAGTTCTGCAAAAGCTCGCCTGACCCGGGGCACCGGACTAGGATACCCGGGCGACAGGCATGGCATCCGCAGGAAAGCGACAGCATTCCCCCCTCAAGGACCAACGGCTACTGCCAAGCAAAGCCTGCGTTATTCTACTTGTCGGCCGCACTGGCTGCCGTTTGGGGAGCCGTCTGCTTCGCTGCCGCCGTGGCCGAAGGGGCCACCACGCGAATCACCACCGGGGCCGAACACGGGTTGCCGGCCACTTTGGCCAAGGCGTGGAAGGGGCGCTCGCCCTGGGGCACCCAGGGTCGGGCAGTCAAGAAGATGGTCCGCTCGGTGGACCCGGGCGGAATCAACACACCGTTGAGCCCGATGTTGTCCACATACACGCCGTGCGGCAGGTTGTTCACATCGAAGGTCACGCGCTGCTTGAACCCGTTGCGGACAATCTTCAGCTTGGCGGTAACCGTGGTGCCCGGCTGGATGGTGATGACCGCAGGTTCCAGCTTGACCAGCACTTTGTCCTTCCCCTTGAGCTGGATGCGGCCCAACTGGCCCACTGCCTTGCGCACCGTGCGGCCTTGGACCCTTGCTTCGGCGAAGATTTCCACCGGCGGGTGGTTTTTCGGGTCGGGGGCGTTCTCCTCGGCCCAAAGCACGGCCCAGGCTCGCTCGTGCCCGGCCTGAATCTCCAGCGGCTGGGTTACGTGCACCCCCGGCGGTAGTCCCCGGAAGGTAATCCGCACCGGCCCCTCGAACCCGTCCCGGCGACGCACCGTAAAGACCAACTGCCGCCCACTGCCGCGCGGCACCTGCGGGTTGCGGCCGCTGAACGTCACGGTGAAATCGGGCCGGGGAGGCCGCACCGCCAAGTGGTAAGTGAACCGCGGGCCGCCCAACCCTCGGGCGTCCTCCACCCGCACGTAATACGTGCCGTCCTTCGGCGCGGTGAAGTGCAGCACCGAGTCGCGGCCGTGGTAGCGCATCGCATCGTCGTCGTTTTCGTAATACACGGTAAAGACCGGCAGGCCGTTGGGCACCAGTCGGGTGCCGAGCGGGTGCGGCTCGACGATAAAGCACGGTTCGTCCAGGGCGTGGGCCTTGGGACTGGTGTCGAAGTAACAGCGCCGTTTGCCCGCGGTGGTATAGAACAAAAAGCCCGAGTCTGGCCCCTGCGGCAGCCGGTACAGCCGCACCACCTCGCCGCCGAAGTACATGTATTGATTCAGTTCCATCTCTTCCCAGTTAGCCACCCGGGCCTGGTTCTGGTCCGAGTCGATGGGCCGGAACGTGATGTACGAGTCCCGCACCGCCTGAAGCAGCAGCCGGGGTACGGTGCGCCCCTGGGCATCGAGCACTTCGATTCGCGTATCGGCCGGGGAGCCGTACCGGGCAGCCAGGGTTTCGATTACCACCTGTTGTCCTGCTTTCAGTTCCAGGCGATACAGGTCCGCATCGGGCTTGCCTTCGCGGTAGTGCAGTTGCCCGCTGGCCCCACCGGGAACCGATAGTGCCACGGCCTGGGAGAGCTGCTCGTTGGGTTCTTTTTCCAGCACCACCGGCCAATCGACGGCCACCACCTGGGGAGCTTTGCGCACGCGGAACCGCCGTCGGTCCACCGGCACCGCAACCTTGCCGGGTTTCGCGGGCAGTTTCACTTGGACCGCCGCCGACTCAGGCAGGTTGAAACCCACCAGGCGGACCGTCAGTTCCTTGCCCGCCTGGCCCACCAGCGGCGCCGCTCCGGTTACCAGCGGAAAACAGCCCAGGGAAAGCCGGTAGCGGTGGTCTTTGGAACCGCTGGCTTGCAGGTCGGTTACCCGTACCAGGTACGTGCCGCCTTGGGCAAAGCGGTAGAAAAGGACCGGATCGGCCTCCTGGTCGAAATCGTTGCTGGAAGCCAATAGCCGCATCTTTGAATCGAACAGCGCCAGCACCCCGTTGAGCTTGGAACCCAACTGTGCCCCTTCGAGCACCATGACCACACTCTGCCCCGGCCGGACCTGGATGCGGTAGTAGTCCACATCCCCCGGCCGGGCCACCGTGCCCCAGATGCCGCTTTCCAGAGCCAAGGGCTGGGCCGCCTGAGGGGAGTTGTTCGGTTCTTTTTCTTCCCGTTGGGCCAGCGTATCCACGTACACGTCCAGTTTGTTGCTTTGCCCGCCGGCGGTTTTCACGCTCAGGGTGTACTTGCCCGGGGGAACCTCGGCCGGCACGTGCACTTTCAGCCAGGCTTCGTTGCTGCGGTCCTGGGCTTTCGGTAGCACTTCCACTTTGGCCCCAGGGAACGAAACCGCACCTGCGGTAATCCCACGCAGGTGTTTCCCTTGCAGGCGGAGCTTGACCACCTGGCCGTTCTGGTAGGCCCAGGGATGCACGGCCTGGAGCTGCGGGGCCGGCGGAGGCACGCGGCGGCCGGTGGCCGTGTCGTAGATGGCCCAGGTGCCGTCCAGACGTCCCACGGCGAGGCGCCCCCCCTGCGGCGAGAAGGCCACCGCGGGAGCCCAATCCGGCTGGGGCTCCAGCAGCCGCAGCTCGCGCAGGGTGCGGGTGTCCCAGAGCTTCACCTCGCCCCCTTCGGCGCTGCTGGCCAGAAGGTTCCCGCGGGGGGACCAGACCACGCAAATAATTGTCCGTTGGTGGGCAAACCGGGAGTAACGCAGCCGATTGGTCCCCTCGGCCGCTTTGGGGCCCAGGTGCCAGAGCCGCAGGCGGTTGTCCGCCCCGGCGGCTACGACCTGCCGCCCGTCGGGGCTGAACGCCACGGTCAGTTGTTCCTTAAGCGGCTGGCCGAAGGTCTCCAGCCGTTTTCCGGCCACGGCGTTCCAGAGCTTCACCGTGCGGTCGCCCGAGGCGGTAGCCAGGAACGGCCCTCGCGGCGACCAGGCCAGATCGTACACCGGGGCGTTGTGCCCTTTGAGCGTGTGGCGCACGCTGCCGGAAGCCAGGTCCCAGATGAGCACTCGGTGGTCGTAGCTGGCCGTGGCCAGCAGCTTGCCGTCGGGCGAGAACGCTACGGCGTAGATGCTATCGCGGTGGCCGCGAAGCGTGGCGGCCGGTTTCCACTGCTTGGTGTCCCACAGGATCACCTGGCCTTCCAGCCCCGGCTCGCCACCGGCGGCGGCCAGGCGGGTGCCATCGGGCGAAAAGGCCAAGGCGTTGGCCCCGCCTTGCAACCCGGTGAGCGTGCGTACCGGGTCCTGCGTTACGGGGTCCACCAGCTCCACGCGGCGGTAACGGCCCAGGGCTAGCAGCTTGCCGTCCGGGCTCCAGGCGACGGCCAGAATCGAATCCCGCGGCCGAACCTTCACCGGCACTTTCGGCACGGCCAGGATGACCGCTGGGGGGGCTTTGCCCTGGGGACCGCGAGCCCCCTGGTCGATCCAGCGCCGCAGCAGCTCCAACTCTTGCTTACTGGGAGGGTCGCTCCCCTCGGGCGGCATCGCCGGTTCGGCTTTGCCCACCAGAACCAGGTACAGCCGGCTGCGGCCGCTGTCCCCGGGGGCGAGCACCGCGCCGTTCTCCCCACCGGCCAGCAGGTCCTGGTAGGAATCTAGGCTCAGGCCTCCTTCGCGATCCTCGGCGTTGTGGCATCCCTGGCAGTATTTGCGCAGCAGGGGAAGCACCTGGCGGTGGAAATCCACCGCTTCGCCGGCCGCTTGGGGAGCCGCTTTTTTTCCCGCATCGGGCTTTCCCGGCTCGGGAGCCACCACCGCCTGGGCCCACAGGGCCGAAGGCCCCATGCCCAGCAGCAGCCACGCCAACAGGCAGCTTGTGGTACGAATGGGTTTCATCGGGGGGTTCCGTTAGCTCTTGGGATTCCGACTTTTGGGAGTTCGAAATACTTCGGCCGAACGTGTTTGAGCATGCCGCTTTGCGAATACCTCTGGGTCCGGCAAACTCGAGCTTGTCCCAGCGAGCCTCGGACTTCAGTCCGGGGAGAGCCGAAGAAAAGCGTCTGCTGTGTGTTTCCTCCCCGAGCTGAAGCTCGGGGCTCGCCGTTGGGTATTGCAACGATTGTTTTTCCTTCGGTACGAAAACACCTAGTGGCAGGCGGTCCTGCCGCCTCCTCCGACCAAAGTCGGCGACTGGCCACTTGCCAGAACCGGCTCTTATTCTTACGTGGGAGCGTATTCTTGCTAGGAGCGTTCCTTCCCGCACAGGTGCGGAAGCACCCGCGCAAGGCGCAGGCCGCAAGCCCAAGTATCAGTGGTTGAACAAAAACTCGCGGCTGGTCAGCACGCTCCAGAACAGGTCTTCCAGCACTTCGCGGCGCGGGGCTTTACGTTGGGCTTCCTTCAACGCCTGGAGGATGCGCCGTTTTTCCTCGGCCGCAGGCAGGCGGCTCAGCGCCCGCAGGTACAACTGCTCCAGGATTTTTTCATCGCTCCACCCAGCCGCAAGCCACCGCTGGAGCACGTTCCCTTTGCTCTTGAGCTTCTGGTTAATCGTCTGCCCGTTGGACAGGTGGAGCACCTGGGTCATGCTCGGCTCCTGGGAGCGTTCGCACGCGCAGGTGGTTTCCCGCTTCGGGCGGCCGAAGGTTTTCAGGAAGTAGTTGTCCACGTTCGAGTCGGGCAGTTGCAACGCGCGGTATCCGCTGGGATAGCCCTTGAACGGAGTGGGCACCCCGGTCACCTGGCTCAGAGCGTCGAGCAGCACCTCGGCTTTGAGCCGCCGGGGGTAGTACCGGGCGTAGAAGCGGCGGTCGGCCTGGTTTTCCGGCAGCGGTACGCTACTCCGCTGGTACGTGGCCGACTGGAGAATAAGCCGCATGAGGGCTTTCAAGTCCCAGTCGTGTTCCACCAGGTAGCGGCACAAGGCATCAAGCAGCCTGGCGTTGCTGGGCGGGTTGGAGATGCGCAGGTCGTCCACCGCTTCGACCAGACCGACGCCCATGAAGTTGGCCCACACCCGATTGACCACGGCCCGGGCAAAGTAGGGGTTTTGCGGCGAGGTGAGCCAGCGAGCCAGATGCTCGCGGCGGTTCTGGGTTCCGTGGAGCGGAAGCGGCTCGCCGTCCAAGGGCTGCGGCGGCTGTGGTTTGCCCCGCAGCGGTTGGATCACGTCGCCGCGGCGATCCTCGTACACGATGAAGTGCCCGGTGCCCGGCGCTTTCTTCAATCGCACGCGGCCGAACAAGTTGGCCATGGCAAAGTACTGGTCGTTGGTCCACTTTTCCAGCGGGTGGTTGTGGCACTTGGCACAGTTGATCGAAAGCCCCAAGAAAGCCTGGCTGACCGTCTCGGCCGCGTCGAGCGGGTCCTGGTGCAGCACGTAGAAGTTGGCCGCTCCGTTTTCCAGCGTGCTGCCCCGGGCGGTCACCAGTTGCCAGACAAACTGGTCCCAGGGCGTGTTGGCTGCCACCTGATCGCGAATCCAGCGATAGTAGGCCCACATGGCGGGCCGTTGGAGCTTGCGGCTGTTGACCAGCAACAGATCGCTCCACTGATAGGCCCAGTAATCGACAAACTCCTCCCGGGCCAGCAGTTGGTCGATCAAGCGTTTGCGTTTGTCCGGGCTTTTGTCGGCCAGGAACCGTCGGACTTCTTCTTCGCTGGGAAGTACGCCTATCGTGTCCAGGTAAGCCCGGCGCAGGAACTCCTCGTCTCCGGCAGGGGGCGAAGGGGGCAGGTTCAGTTGCCGCAGCTTTTCCAGTACCAGCTCGTCGATGAAATTGTTCACCGGCGCGTGGGCGAACACCTGCGGCGGCACCTGGTTCGGATAGGGGACCACCACCCGGGCCACCACCAGTTTGTTCAGATACCAGACAGTCACCGCCCCTTGGCCGTAGCCCATCACTTCCACGGTGCCCTGTTCGTCCACCTGGCACACGCTTGCCTCGGTGGAACTGTACTTGGCCCAGGCCGTCACGTCCTCGGTATGGCCGTCGCTGAAATGGGCCAGCACCACTAGCGGCTCGCGGCTCCCTTTGGTCAACTGCATCTGCTGCGGCAGCACTTCCAGCCGCACGATCCGCGGATCGTCTTCCTGCGGGGCGGGCATCCCCTGGGCGATCCACTCGGCCACCACGCGATATTCCCGCGAAGCCACGTCCAGCCGCACGCCCCCGCCGTGCGGAAGCGCCCCGGTGGGCTTGAGCAACAGCAGGCTGCGGCCCGGGTCGCTGGGGACCACCCGCCGGGCGCGCACCTGGCGGACCAGCACGTCGTAGTCTCCGGCGGCATCGTAACCGCGCAGCGAAAGCCGAAAGCCGTTCTTCCCGGCCGCCGCTCCGTGGCAGGCTCCGGAGTTACAGGCTTTTTTCGTCAGCACGCTCTGCACGTGGTTTCGAAAACTCCACTGCCAGGGCCGGTCCATCTCCTGCACGGTCACCTTCGCGGTGGCCTGCTGCTTGCCGACGATGGCCGTGACGACGGCCTGACCGTTGCGCAAAGGGATGAGTTGTCCCTGGTCGATTTCCACCACGCCGGTAGGTTCCACTTTCCACTCCACCGGCTGAGTGACGCTGCCCAGGCTCAGTTCCCCGCGGAACCGATGGACCAGCAGACGCTGGCGAGCCTCGGGACCGGTGAGCGAAACCACCTCGGGCAGAATACGCAGTTGCTCCGGCTCCGGCCGGTTTTCGGCCCAGGCGACCGATGTGGCCAGCATCCACACCACCAGCCACAAAGAGGCAAGCGGACGGCCACGCATAGGCGGGACTCCTTGCAGGAGGGAGCATTCGGAGGGCGGCCACTTCCGGCAGACTAAGGCCAATTTTGCACCAAGCCCCCCGGCCCTAGCAAGGTTTTTGACCAAACGCCGCTTCCCAGTCGATGATGCCGGGCACCTCTGTGCCAGGCGGTGCACGCCGAGGAAGCGGGGAACTGCGCGGCCGTTACGGCGCCATGGTGGCGGCGGCCGGTTCGGCAGGAGCCACGCGTACGCTGGTCCAGCCTCGGGCTTGGCCCTGGTCCCCTTGGACCCGTAGCAGCAGCGTGTATCGTCCCGGGCGTACGCCTTCCAGAGGGGTCTGCACCTGGACCCAAGCGTTCACTTCGTCCGGTGCGATTTTTCGGGCAAGGTGGCGGCGGAACAGACACCGGCGACGAAAGACGACTACGTCCGAGGCAGTCTTTTCCGCTCCGGCACCCTGCGAGGAAGACGCCCGGGCGGGGTTGTCCGAACCGGACTGCGGCGCGGCGACCGCTTCGCCCAGCGGGGGGTAAAGCTCCAGGGTAACTCGCCCTGGCCGAGGAGAACGCAACCGGCAGACGAGCAGGCCGCCGGCCGTGGGTTGTTGGGGCACTTGCAGTTCCATCCGGGGGACGCGCGGCAGCGACAGCGTGGGATCCCCCAGCAGATTGAACAGCCAGACGTGTTCGCGCCGCTCGCGCTTCAGGTGCGGGTGGATGTTCAGCCAGCGGGCGGCCTGGTCGATGATGCGGGCCGTGGGATCGTGCTGCGGATTGTCTTCCCGATGGAACGCCCGGCGCTGCGCGGCCAGAAAGATGCGGCCCAGGGTGTTCTCCTGCTGCGGCGAAGTGCCGGCAAAATGGTGTTGCAGTAGCCCGCGTCCCAGCACTGCCATGCCGTAGGGCATGGTAATCCGCGAACCGGCCAGCACGGCCGCCGGTCCTTGGGGATGCCGGAGCAGTTGCTCGGCCAGGCACGCCGGCCCTTGGTCCATCATGCCCGCTTCGCAGCAGAACAGCACGGCCAGTGTTGCCCGGGGGGCGACCGAGCCGGCCCTCAGGAGCGAAGCGGCCTCCCACTCTCTGCCCGGCCAGGGACGAAGCGCCCAGGGCAGCCCGTGGCCCATGTAAACCCAAAACCGCAAAGCCGACTGGGGGCGGATTTTCCCGGACCGATTCCCGCGGGAAGAACCGGCTCGCCACTGGGCGGGGATGAGCGTAATCGGGCACTCCGGCGGCAATTCGCCGGCCAGCACCATGCGGGTGCAGGTCTGAATCACCCGATCCGTCACGGCGCCAAAGCCCCCATGACCAGCCCAAAACACGAGCTGTTCCGGCCCCGGGTTGCGGAGTTTGTCGGAAGGAGCCGCCGCGAGTGTTTTGGCCACCACCGCGCGCAGCTCCGCCGTGTTTGTCACGCTCCAGCGGCCCACGGCCACATCGGGACAACCGTCGCGGTCCAGGTCGCCGTAGGGAGCGTCGGTGGCGATGAGCTTGACTCCCGGCACCACGCGGCTTGCCCGATAGAACACCGGCACGCCGGGTTCTCTGCGGCCTTTGGGAGTCGCGGGCTCGTGTTCTCCGGCCGCGGCTTGGGGGCTCGGGTCACCCACCAGCAGCACGTAGCCGGCTTGGCCGGATCGTTGCAGCAGTGGGCGAATCCGTCCGGCAAGCTCCTCGGCCTCTTCGCCCCGGTAGCGAAGCACCAGCACGCGATGGCCCTCGGCGGTGCGTTTGGCCACCCAGGGGGCCAGCTCTTTCTGCCACGGTCCGGGACAGACGACCACCACCGTGCCGCTAAGCACGCCGGCAAGCAAAGCTGCGGTCGAAGCAAAAGAAAACATGGGCATCCTTCTCCAGCGGGGAAATGCAACTACCCAAGGTAGCTTACCGGCCCTTGTATTCCCATCGGCCACTAGGTGCCGGAGGCTGCGAAGCAGAAGAGCGTTTTCATCGGCTAAGTCCCCAGTCAGTAGTCATTGAACAATCAGCAGGCGACTCTACGCGGCACTTCGGCGAGCCTCGGACAAAAAGGTCCTGAGTCTTGCGTCTTGGGTCTTGGGCCGGCAGGAACCCGCGGCGATTGACCACGACGCGCCGCGGCAAGATTGCTGGTAGGGTGTTCCGTCGTGTCGTTGGCGAGCCTCGGACTTCAGTCCGGGGAGAGCCGGAGAAAGCGGAAGAAAACGCTCGCTCGTGCTTTTCCTCCCTTTTCCTCCGGGGGCTGAAGTCCCCGGCTCTTCGTTTCCAAGAATTGGCGTTTGTTCTTGCATTGGAGCGGAAGCTCCTCGCTCAAGACACAAGACCCAAGACGCAAGACCTGTAACGGCTCGCCGGGTGGCCGCGTCAGTTTGCCCGAAGGGTTCCTCTGCGGTCCATCCGAAATGGAGCGAAACTGCCAGCACCGACAGCTTCGAGGATGGAAGATACTCCCAAGCAAGAGGACGAGCAAACAGGCGGTCTTAAACCAGCTCCAGCCGGCGCGGGCGGCGGCGTCCTTGGGAGCACTGGGCACAAACCCCGGTGATGATGAACCGGTGCCCGTTGGCCCGAAATTGGTACTCACGGGCCACCGCCTCGCGGATGCGTTCCAACTCTTCGCACTGGAACTCGAACAGCTTATGACAGCGTTCGCAGTAGAGGTGGTCGTGATCCGGGTAGCCGTAGTCGTGTTCGTAAACGCGCCGGTTTCCCAACTGCATCCGCCGCAGCAGACCGCAGTCTTCCAGCTCGTTCAAAGTGCGATAGACTGTGGGACGGCTGACCTGATGGCCGGCCTGCTGGACCATTTCCCACAGCCCGTCGGCGTCGAAGTGCTCGTGTTGGGCAAAGACCGTTTCCAGAATCACCCGGCGCTGATGGGTCATCCGCTTGCCCCGGCTCTGCAGGTATTCCTCGAACCGTTCCTGCGGGGACAGGGAGACTTCGACTTTGCGAAGGGCGAAACTGTTTTCCATAAAAGAACTTACGGGCCCTGCGGCCCCGGTGCGAGCAGACGACCCTGGCCGGACATCCGCAAGGGCGGATGCCCCCGATTCGTCATATTATTCTAGACCAAAAAACGCCCGGCAATCAAGCGACCCCGGCCGCTGGTGGACGGGGCTTCTTACGGCGTGTCACCAAACCCTGCGGCGCCGCTTCAATCCTTGAGCGTGGCAATCGCGGCCGGAGATTTGGCGACAGCCTTTCAGGCACTTCGGCTCCAGGGCAAACGGAACTGTGGGACGTGTTCAAACGCGGTTTCGAAATCGTAAACGTCGTCGAAGTCCTCGCGGCGGTCTTGCCGGGTCTTTCGCATCTGGCGAATGCGAATCAGGTTATAGACCATCTCGCCGAAATCGCTCGTAGAATGGATGTTCCAGCAGCGGAACACGCAGCGGGCCATGTAACCGAACTGTTCCAGGGCATATTGCCGGATGGCTTCGCACAGCTCTTGTCCGGTGACGTGCCGGTGCGGCTGGTCGTCCGGCTCGCTCTCTTCGGATTCTTCCTCGCCGGGAAGCGGTTCGCTTTCGGCCTCGGTGCCGAAGCCGAGCTTGGTCTGCGCGTATTCCAACGCCTCGAACAAAAACAGGTAGGCCTGCAACGGATAACGGCCGTCTTCCTGGACGAGCTTGACCAAAGGATGGGAAGGATCGACCAGCGCCATAGGTGTCATCGGCAGGAAGATGCTAAGGGAGGAACGGTTTGAGCCAACACACGCACTCGATGCAGCAACCGAAACATGCTTCTGTGCGAATTCGGGCCAGTCCAGCTTCCTATCTATAGATAGCCCAACGCCGCCTGTCAAAGCCCGCAAACGCCAAGCCCATTCCAGCCCGGAGCTGGCGGTTGGTCACCTACCGCTTGTTACTTGCCCCCGAAACGACAACAGGTGACCGGACCTTCCGGCCAGGTCTCGTCGTCGCAGGGGCGGTGGTGTGTTAGAATGAGTGGGCTGGGGGGACGGGCACCGGGGAGCGGTCGCCTGGCCGTTTGCCCGAGCCTGGGGAAACAATCGCCTTCCTCCACGGGAGAACCGACCGTGAGTGTCGAACTACTGTGGGCTCTGGTGCTGGTGGTGGTGGGCTTGGGGTTAATCGTGCTGGAACTGTTCATCCCCTCCGGAGGGATTCTGGGCTTTCTGGCCGCGGTGGCTATCGTGGCTTCAGTGGTGTTGGGCTTTATGAGCAGTTCCAGCCACGGCGTGTTGCTGCTGGTGGTGAACATGGTGATTGTGCCAGTGGCGGTGGTCCAGGCGCTGAAGTGGTGGCCCCGCACTCCCATCGGCCGGCGCGTGCTGCTGGACGTGCCGGACGAAGAAGACCTGAAACCGCATGATCCCGAACTGGAAGCCCTGAAGCGGCTGGAAGGCCAGGTAGGCCGCGCCCGCTCGCCCATGCTGCCCAGCGGGGCCATCGAAGTGGAAGGCCGCGTTTACGACGCCATCAGCCAGGGAGTGGCCATCGATCCGGGCCAGTGGGTGCGCGTGGTCGAAGTGAAAGGGAACCGGATCGTCGTGCGACCGCTGGACGAACAGGAACTGCAACAACACCTGGCCCAAACCCGACCGGCGGACCAGCCAGCGGAAGAAGACCTGCTTTCCAAACCGGTGGACGAGTTGGGGCTGGAGCTGGGCGACCAGGAAACTTGACACCGCCCCCGTGCTGCGGTACACCACACGGTGCCTGTGGATTCGGTTCTGCGCCACCTGAGGGCACCGCGGCAAAAAGCACCTGAGCGCCGGAACCGTCCGACGCAACGCCCGGGTACGGCGGGAACGCTTCGGGGGTTGCGCCTGTCTCGTGGAAAAAGAAGGGACCGCCATGGCTTTGCTGGCTCAGGAACTCGGCACGTGGGAGATTCTGACCATCGTGGGGCTGGTGGCCCTGCTCATCTTTGCCGTCATCGTGCTGGTGGTGTTCGCCCGGTTCTTCAGCCTGTGGATTCAGTCGATTTCCACCCGGGCCGGCATCGGCATCCTGGACCTGATTGGCATGAAGTTCCGGCGGGTGAATCCGGAAGTAATCGTGCGGGCCAAGATTATGGCCGTGCAAGCGGGACTGGGGGACGAAACCGGCGTGACCAGCAAGGCGCTGGAAGCCCACTATCTGGCCGGAGGAAACGTGCCGCTGGTGATTCGGGCGATGATTGCCGCCTCGAAGGCCAAGATTGTCGATTTGGATTTTCGTCTGGCCACGGCCATCGACCTGGCCGGCCGCGACGTGCTGGAAGCGGTGCAAACGAGCGTCTATCCCAAGGTGATCGACTGCCCGGCCCGCGGCGGCCCCCGCGAATCCCTGGACGCCATGGCCAAAGACGGCATCCAGTTGAAGGCCCGGGCCCGGGTTACCGTTCGGGCCAACATCCGCCAGCTCATCGGCGGAGCCACGGAGGAAACGATTATTGCCCGGGTGGGCGAGGGGATTGTCAGCGCAATCGGCTCGGCCGAAAGCCACAAAGAGGTGCTGGAGAACCCGGACCGCATCTCCAAGGCGGTGCTGGCCCGCAAACTGGACTCGCAAACCGCCTATGAGATCGTCTCGATTGACATTGCCGATATCGACGTGGGAGCCAACATCGGCGCGCGGCTCCAGGCCGACCAGGCCGAAGCGGATACGCACGTGGCCCGGGCCAAAGCCGAAGGCCGCCGGGCGATGGCCGTGGCCAAAGAACAGGAAATGATTGCCAAGATCGAACAAGCCCGAGCCGCCCTGGTGGCCGCCGAGGCGGAAGTGCCTCGGGCCATTGCCCGAGCGTTCCGCGAAGGCAAACTGGGCGTGTTCGACTTTTACCGCTTGCGCAATCTCCAGGCCGACACCGACATGCGGCGTTCGATTGCCGGCACGGGAGCCACGCCGGCGGCGGCCCGCGAAGGAACTGCCTCATGATTCCAGCCGTTGCCTGCTCCGACTGCCTGTTGGCCAAGGGCGGCGATTGGGTTACCGTCGCGGCGATGGCCATTGGGTTTATTGTTTGGCTTTTTACCCAACTGGCCGGCCAGGGGGCCAAGACGGCCCAGAAGCGGAAGCAACCTCCGCGTCCTCAGCCTCCCCAGCGCCCGGTGCCTCCTTCGCCTTCTCGAG
>WFOE01000244.1 GCA_015488215.1 Planctomycetales bacterium | reverse complement strand
GCCATACCGCCCGGTGACGTGGGCGTTGGTGAGCACCCAGATGAACCGCTCATCGGCATGAAACACCACGCCCGAGCCGGCTGCGCCCGGGCGCTCCACCCGCACGGTGGCCTCGTAGGCGTCCCGCCAGGCGGCCTGGGCAACAAGGCAGTGTGCGACCAGAGCCAACCCTAAGAACAACACGCGGTGCATAGCACTCCCCTGCAGACAAAGTGTTAGCAAAGGCGGAAACCGGCCCCTGTTTTCGAAGCGGTGGGAAATGAGACAGGCAGAAAAAACGTGTTTCCGGCAGGGAAACAAGAAATCGAAAGCCTGACCGGCCGGTACGAATCACCCGGCACCGGACCAGGCGAGAGGCCATTCTGCCGCAAGGTTTGACGCCCGGGCCAGAGATATTTCTCCCCCGCCCCCGCCGCGCAAAAATCAGGGCCGCCTTCCCAGGCGGCCCTAAGCTGGGGCACCAGGATTCGAACCTGGACTAACTGATCCAGAGTCAGTTGTGCTGCCGTTACACCATGCCCCAGTGTGGCGTTCGGAGCAGGGGGCCTTGTGCCCTCATATAACTAAATACGGCAGAACCCCTCGGGTCAAGGGCACTGTGGCAAAAAACTGCGGGGCGCTTCTTCGGTTACGTCCGCTGCTGGAAGGGGCCGCCAAGGGCCGGGAGCAAGGCACGCGTTTCCCACGCCGAAGGCCGCCTCGGGGGCGCCGGCTGTCGCTTGCAAGGGGCCATCCGCGGCGCAGGGGCAGAAGCCCCCCGAACTCCTGGACTTTGTGCGACAAAGCCCCGGTCGGTCTTACCCCGATGGTCGTTACCGGCAAGGGTAATCGTTGCCGGCAGGGAAAGAGGTGTGTCCGAGGCTCGGCTGCGAAGCAGGAGAGTTGCCCACCCGATTCCTCGGCCGGATGGCTGCTCGGCGCTGGCAAACCGCGGCAGAGCAAATACACTGGGCGGAAAAGCGGTCGCCGGCCGAAAGGTGGTGCCGCCCGATTCGGTTGCTCATCCGTCAATTTCCCGCAGCAAGGAACCATCGCCATGAAACGTCTGTTGCTCGTCGCCATGTGGGGTTTGTTTGTGCTGGCCGCCGCCGAAGTGGGCCAGGCCCAGGAACAGGAAAAGGGGTTCCGCCCCCTGTTCGACGGGAAGACCCTCGACGGGTTCGTGGGCGACCCGGAGCTGTGGCGGGTGGAAGACGGCCAGATCGTCGGTTCGACCGACGGCAAGAAGCTGAAGCACAATTCGTTTCTGGCCACGCGGCGCAAGTTCCGCAACTTCGTGCTCAAGGTCAAGTTCAAACTGCGGAATCACAACTCCGGCATCCAGTTCCGCAGCCAACTGCTCAAGGACTACATCGTTCGCGGCTACCAGGCCGACATTGCCGAGAACCGCTACCTGGGCATCCTCTACGAAGAACGCGGCCGCGGTATCCTGGCCGACGTGGACCCGAAGGAAGTGCGCAAGCACTACAAGCCGGGCCAGTGGAACGAGTACACCATCGTGGCCAACGGTCCCCACATCAAGCTGATGCTCAACGGTTACACCACGGTGGATTATTACGAAAAGGATCCCAAGCGCGGGGCCAAGGAAGGGATTATCGCCTTCCAGCTTCATACGGGACCGGCGATGGAGATTCGCTTCAAGGACATTCGCATCAAAGAGCTGCCGTAGCCGAATCCGGCACCGCAGGCGGTTCAGAGCGGAAGCGGCGTGCCGATCCCCTGGCGTTTGGCTTGTTCGTAAACCAGGGTGGCCACAGCTACGTCTTCCAGGGCCATGCCTACGGATTTGAACAGCACCAGGTCGCTGGAAGCGGTACGGCCGCTGCGGCGCCGTCAAACGACGTCGGCCAGCGAGATGGCTTCGGACCAGTCGAACACGCCCTGTTCCAGCGCTTCGCGAAAATCGCCCGCTTCGTGGCGGCAGCACTCCACGTCGTCGCACACCACCGGGTAGGCGCGGCGGATGGTGGTTACGTCCAGCTCCGCCTTCTGCCACCAGTTGGAACCCATGGCGATGACCAGCGCCCCGGAGGCCAACCAGCGCCCGTCCAGCACCGGCTCGCGGCTGCTGGTGGCCGTAACCACCACGGGCAGTTCCTCGGCGGCTTCCTGGGGGCGATCCACCGGGGTGACTTCCAGCTCGAGCTGG
>WFOE01000243.1 GCA_015488215.1 Planctomycetales bacterium | reverse complement strand
GTGGGGGGAGAGCTTCCGCTCCGGCGCAAGAACAAACGCAATTCTTGCACTCGGCGAGCCGGGAACTTCAGTTCCCGGAGGAAAACAACGAACAAGCGATTTTCTCCGGTTTCTCCGGCTCTCCCCGGACTGAAGTCCGGGGCTCGCCGAAGCGCCAAGTCGCCGAAGCGTCGAGTCGAGGCGTGTGCTGATTTGCTCAAAGATTATTGCTGGGTACTTAAGCCTGCTTCAGCCCATCTCGACAACCCTCTGCCGGAGCCGGTCGATTGCCTGGTCAATGGCCCGGATGAGTTCCTGGCTTTCTTCTGCCTGCCATTGCAGGGGGATGCTTCGGCCGTGGCGCAGGAACCAGACCTGGGCCGTATCCGGTTCCTGGCCCAGCACCCCGGCCACGGCCTGGGCGTAGAGCCACAGTTGGGGCTTGTATCGCTGGGCCAGTTCTTCCAGGTCGATTTTTTCGCCGGTGGAAGTCTTGTAATCGACCAGGTGCCAGCGTCCTTGGGCGTCCTGGAACAGACAGTCGATGAACCCGCGAAAGCGGAGTTGCGGTTCTCCTTCCAGAGGCCAGGCGAGCAGGAACTCCAGTTCGCGTCTTAAGAGGCGAGCCTGTTGCAGCGATTCGACCAGGGGGCTTTCCAGGAAGGTGCGGAGGATTTGTTCGGCTTCGTCCAAGGGAGCGGAATCGACCAGCCCGAGCAAGCCTGCGGCCCGATTCAGCCGGTCGGGCAACTCGGCGGCGGTTTCCTGGGCGAAGTCCCAGCGGGCGAGCACCTCGTGAACCAACTGGCCCACCTGGATGGCCCGGGCCCCACCTTCGCCGGATGGCGCTTCGTCCCCCGGGGCGTGCTCTTGTTCCCAGCCGAGCAGTTCCGCCACGTCTTCCTCCAGGCGGGAGATGGAAAGCTCGGCCACGGCCTGGGCGTCCGGCGGCACGGGGGACCAGAAGCGTTGCAGTTTTTTCGGAGCTTTGTCGTTCCGCTGCCGGGCCTGGGAAAAGAGTTCCTCCGGGTCCGAAGGACGCTTTGCCGCACGGCGTTTCTTGGGCTGCGGCACTTGTTCGGCCACGCGGACTTGCGGCAGAGCTTCTCGTCCTGGCCGCCGGCACTGGCCTGTCGCCACGTCGAACCGCTCTTGCAGCAGGGTCATCCACGGGTTGGCGGGGGCCATTTGGGAATCTTCGAACCCGGCCGAAAGAATCAGATAATCCGCCGCCCGCGTGGTGGCCACGTAAAACAGCCGCAGAGCTTCCTGTTCTTCTTCTTGCTGTTCCCAGTGGCTCAACGCGTCCGCGAGGCTTTGTGCGTTCCGGGGCCGCCCAGCGGAAAGTTTGACCACCGGACCGTATTGCGGATGGTAGAAAAAGGGGCGCGCGGAAACTCTTTTCCGCCGGTTGCAGTCGGCCACGATCACCACAGGAAACTCCAGCCCCTTGGACTGGTGGATGCTCATCAGCTTCACGGAGCCGTGGGCCTCTGGGTGCAGGGCGGCCGAAGGCTCGTCCGGTTCCTGGGCTACCAGCGACTCCAGTTGATAGACGAAATCGGCCAGGGTCATGGCGCCTGAGGCGTCGGCGGCCCGGGCCATGTCCAGCAGTTTATGCAAGTTGGCAAGCTTCCGCTGGCCCAGGAACTCGGCCAGCAGCGTGGCTTCGTAGCCGGTGCGGCGAAGCGCTTCGAGAATCAGTTGGCTGACCGACAGCCGGTCCTTGGCCTGTTGCAACCAGGTGAGCGTTTCGCGGGCGTGTTGCAGGCCCTGGCGCTGGTCTTCCGGCAGCGATTGCGGCCAGCACTCCTGGTAGAAGTTACGGCTCAGCGGCGGCCCCATGGCCAGCAGCACGTCGTCCCGGATGCCGAACAGCGGGCTGCGCAGTACACCCAGCAGGGCCACTTCGTCCTCGGGCCAGAGCACCGCACGGAGCAGGTGGGCTAGGTCGTAGATTTCCTGCTGGGCAAAGAACGCCGTGCCGCGGACCACGTAGTAGGGGATGTCGTAGCGCTGAAGCGCCGATTCGTAATAGGGCAGATCGCTCATGGCCCGAAACAGGATGGCCACGTCTCCCGGCTCGACCGGCCGGCTGTGGACCTGGTCCCCTTGGGCCTCATAGACCAGCGGCTCCCGCTCGCCGAGCAACTGAACAATCCGTCGGGCGATCAGGTCGGCTTCGTGCATGCGGGCTTCGGCCACGCTGCGTTTTTCTTCGTCCGGCTCGGGCAGCGCCCAGAGAAACTCCACCGTGCACTCAGGTTCCACGCGCTGTTTGTGCGGGTGGAGCGGTTCGTATTCCTGCTCGAACGCCCCGTCGAACAAGGTGTTGACGAAATCCAGCACCTGGGGCCGAGAACGAAAGTTCCGCGAAAGGGGCAGGCGGCCTTCCGTGGGAATCCGGTTTCGCATTTCCAGGAACTGCTTCGGCTCGGCGTGGCGGAAGCGGTAGATGGACTGCTTGTAGTCCCCCACCAGGAACAGCCGCCCGGTTTCGAGCCTTCCGTCCAGCAACCGCTGGATCAACTGCACTTGCAGCGGGTTGGTGTCCTGGAACTCGTCGACCAGCAGCAGCTCGATCTGGCGGCTTTCCTGGCGGCGGACTTCGTCTCGCCCCAGCACCTGAATAGCTCGGGCCAGCAGATCGGCAAAGTCCAACGCGCCCTGACGGCGTTTTTCTTGCTGGTAGTGGTCGAAAACCTGCCGTACCAGATACAGCACGGCGGCCGTAAACTGGGCTTCGTCCCAGAGCAACTGCGGGTTCCAGTCCCGGGTTTTGAGCAGGGGTTCCAGCGTTTCCTTGAACTGCTTAATCTTCTCGGCCAGCTCGCCGTCGTTCTGCCACCGGCCTTGGAATCTCCAGGCCTGGCGGATTTCGCGGAGGGCCTCGAGCATTTCGGGCACGGGGGCCTGCCACAACCGGGGTAGTTCGGCCAGCCACACCTGGCGGTTGCTCTGGCCTGTCTTGCCGCTTATCTGATCGTTGCTCATGCGGCGATGAAGCTCTTGGACGTCGAAGTCTTCGAGCAATTCGGCACGAAGCCGTTCGGCCCAGTCGTAAAAAGCCCCCTCCCAACGCCGATAGAGCCGCAGGGCCGCCTCAGTCAGATGATGCGGGAAGCCGGGAGCCACCGGGCCGGGCAACTCCCCGTCGGCTTCTCCGAGGGGGAGCCAGGCGGCGAAGTCGATATAGGGAGCCTTGCTTACAATCTGCTCCAGCAGCTCGCTCAGCCGGGAGAGTTCCAGCCGCCGGGCTACGAACATGAGCACCGGGTCCTGCCGGTCCAGCCACTGGCGCAGGACTTCCCGGGTCGCCTGGTGTTGCAGCACCCGGGCCTGGAACTCGTCCAGCACGCGGAACTCCGGGTCCAGTTCGGCTTCCACCGCCCAGCGGCGCAGCAAGGCGGCGCAGAACGAGTCGATGGTGCTGATGCGGGCGGTGTGCAACTGGTGCAGCAGTTGTTGCCAGCGGGCTTGCACTCGGGGGTCGGTCGCTTCCCGGGCGCGCTGCTGGCAGTGGCGGCGAATCCGGTCCCGCATCTCACGGGCGGCCCGCTGCGTGAACGTGATGGCCACCAGTCGGGAAAGTGCATCCGGCTCCGGCCCCCGGCCCGTGGGATCGAGCTGCCGCAAGAACCGTTCGGTCAGCACGAACGTCTTGCCGCAGCCGGCTCCGGCCGAAAGCACCACCGAGGTGTTTTGCTGATGGATGGCCCTGCGCTGTTCGTCGGTGTAGTGCATCTACGGTTCCGCCTCCGCCGGGTCCCAGGTCTTTTCCAGGTTGCGGATCTGCCCGATGCGGCACACCCGGGCCAGATTGCAAAACTCGGTGCATCGGTCGTCGGCCGAAAAGACGACGAACTCTCCGCCGCGCAGCTTCCGCCACAGTTTCAGCACCAACTCTTGCAGGGCCTGCCAACGCTGCTGGGACTGGTCGTCCGGTTCCAGACCATTCGGCCCCGCCTGATAACGTTGGGCAAACCGCACGTAGCCGCGGCCCTCGTCCCGTGCCCGCACCGACCAGTAGGCCGATTCCACCGCCTGCTCGCCTTTCCGGAATATCAGTTGTTCCAAGGCGGCCGGGTATACGTCCAGTTGCATCGCGTCCAGCAGCGGAGTTTCGTCCCGGGGGCGTTTGAGCCGCCGGGGCGAGCTGGTCTTGTAGTCGATGACCACGGCCACGCGGTGCTGCCCGATGCGGCCCAGGTCTACGCGATCCACCCGGCCCGAAAGTCGCAACCGGTCCTCACCACTTTCCAACAACAGCCCTTGGCTTGTGGAGCCGGGATCGGCCTGGCCACCTCGGGCCGGAGTGCCAAAGGCCAGCTCCAGGTACTCGGGCCGAGGCGGCTCGGTCCACTGGGCTTTTTTCATCGCGGCCAGGTACTGGCCCAGTTGTTCGTGGTACGCGCGGAGCATGGCCAGCAGGTCTTCGCGGGCCAGTTGGGCCAGGGCTTCCTGCACGCCGGAGCGTCTTTCGGCCGGACCCAGATGCTCTTCCAACACGGCTTCGACCAGTGGGGTCCACTGGCGGAGGAACTGGTCCGGCGATTGTTCGGCCAGTTGTTCCAGGTCGGGATAGGTACGGTGGCCTTGGGTCATCAGGGCGTGGAACATCAGGCCCAGTTGGGTCGATTCCAGCTCCTCGGCCGGTTCTTCCAAGGGGCGGATGCCAAGGAGCCGCTCCATGACGAATCGCCAGGGACAATAGGCGTATCGTTCCAGGGCGGTAACGCCAATCGTGTCCCCTTGGGCCCATTGGCGTTGCACGGCCTCCAGGGCCGCCTGCAGCTTGAGCATCCCTTCCCAGGGGCCGAAGCCCTCCGAACGCCCCCGTTGCCGCACGCACTGCCAGGTGCGGTGCAACTGAGCCACTCGTTCCGGCGGGTCGTGCTGGACCATCCAGCCGAGCCACTTGGGGGTGCGTCGGAGCGCCTCGTTTACAGCCAGCATCCACCGCTGCCGGGCGTTGATGGCCCGACCATCCTGGGGAAGCTGGACCAGCGATTGTTCTTGCAGGGGTGGCACTTGCAGGCCGAGCAGTTGTTGTACCTCCTGCAGGTAAGGGCTGGGAAGCAGCGTTTCGGCCTTTTCGTTCAGCGCCGGGTAACTGAGCCAAAGCCCCCGCGTGGCCCGGGTGAGTAGCTCGTAGAACAACAGCATCTCGCCCTGGTGGTGTTCTTCGTCCCCGGGTAGCGGCAACCGTTGGCGTTGGAGCTGGCGGCGTTGGGCGGGGGAATAGACCGCCAGGCGATCACGCGGGGCGGGGAAGCTGTCTTCGGTCAGCCCGATGAGAAACACCCACGGGTAACTGACTCCCCGGGCGTGAATGGCCGAAACCACGCGCACGCAAGCGTCAGGGACGGCGGGTTCGTGGTAGGTGGTCTGCTGGAGCAGGTCCCGAAGCGTGGCAAGAAACTCTTCCGGCAAGTAGCGGTCGCCTTCTTCTCCATCAAATAGTCGGTCCAGAGCCAGCAGTTCTTGCCGCAGTGCGTGCCAGACACGCCGGTTCCGCTGCACGTCTGGTGAATCGAAAACCGCCTGGTCCGGATGGACTCCCAGGGCGTGCAACGTTTCCTCCACGCGCTGGAGCCACTGGGCAAGTGTGCCTGGGCTCTGCCAGGGGGCAAGCACGCCGGCCAGCCGCAGTAAGAGTTCGCGCCCCTGCTCCAAGTGTTCCAGCGGCCAGTCCCGCTTCCGTTCTACGCCGTCTGTTTGTTCTTCGCCCTGGTCTTCGTCGCCGGTGCGATGGTTTTCTTCGGCTCGGCGTTCCACCAGGCGAGCGTAGGCTTGCAGCAGGGGGGCCCATCCCTCGGGTACCTGGCAGCAGCGCACCGCCTGCCGTACGGTCATGGCAGTAGTCCGGTCCCACGTAAGCTCCGGCGGCTGCAGCGAGCTGTTGCCCAGCAGGGTCATCACGTCATCGAACGAAGCGTTGTTCTCGACCAGTTGCAGCAGTTGGAGCAGCACTTGCCCCAGGCCGGAACGGACCAGCGGCAGCCCCGCCTCCAGAAACACCGGCACGCCGGCTTCGGCAAACTCCTGGCGAATCAGCTCGGCCAGCGGTTCCACGCGCCGGGCCACGACCAGCACCTGGGCGGGAGAAACCGGCTGGTGGGTCTCTGGATCGCCGTCAACGAGCAGGCGTTTAATCTGCCGGGCCACTTGCTGCACTTCGTGCGTGGTGCCGGGAGGCGCTAGCAAGTGGATGCCTCGAGGAGGCTGGTCCTGGGGCCAGAGTTGCGCTTCCGAGGCGAACAGTTCCCGTTGCACGTGGTCCAGGGCCGGCCAAGAGGAGGCTGGCTGCGGCTGTTCCACTCGCTTGGCGCCCAAGGGTTGCAGGAACTCTTCCCAGGTGCGGCGACTGCGGCCGAACAGTTCCCGGCGGCGCTCTCCCCCTTCCAATGGGAGCGACACCCAGGCTTCGTCGCTGCGGGTAAACAGCTCGCGGAGGATTTCCTGCTGGGTTCGGGTAAAGTCGGTAAATCCGTCCACGACCAGCAGCCGCAAGCGGTCCACCAGGGCGGTTTGTTTTTGCTTGAGCAGCGTGCGGGCCTGCCAGTAGGCTCCGGCTGCATCGTACAAGTCCCGCCCGTTTAGAAACTCCTGGTACTGCTCATAGATGGCGTGGACGTCGTGGTCTTTTTCCGTCGGGCCGCCCGCGGCACGGCAGGCTTTGAGGAACTCCTCGGGCCAGATTTCGTGGTGCTTCAGCTCCTGCAGAAACCGCGCAACCCACGGAGCCAGCCCGGCCGAATCGAGCACCGGCGCAAAGTAGCGCAGCTCCCCTCGCTCGGCCAGCCGGTAAAGCAGGTGACGGACGAGCTCCACGCTTTGCAACGGGGAAATCCGCTGCACTTTCCGCCCGGAAGCATCCAGCACCCCGTGGACGAACTGGTCGAAAGTCCAGATACGCGGCTCAAAGCACGCCCGCAACTGCCCATCCAGCAGCCGGGCCCGCAGTTGCCGGGCAGCCAGCGCGGTCGGGGTCAACCAGAGTGCCTCGCCCGGCTCGGCGTCGTGCAGCACCTGCCGGTAACGCTCAAGCAGCCGCGTGGTTTTTCCCGAGCGAGCCGGGCCGGTGAGTACCTGGACGTGCTCGAAAGCCAAAACGGCATCCCCCTTTCGTAGCAAGATTGTTGCCGGAACCCAGAAGAGCCCCAGGTGGCGATTCGACTTCTGCCCTCGGTCAAGCCCCCGTTGTTCCGGAAGCCGACACCCGTCATTCTAGGCTGGGGCTCCGGTTGGGCAAGTTTGCCCGGAAAACAACCCCAAGTGTGTCCCCTCTCTCAGGAGGAAAAACGCTTCTACTGCCTGGTGGCTTCCAGGGCCAGAAACGCAGGCACTAGCACGCTACGGACCACCAGCGTATCCAGCAGCACGCCGAAGCTGAGGGCAAAGCCCAGCTCGACAATGGCCCGAAGCGTCCCCAGTGTCATCGACCCGAACGTGGCCGCCATAATCAATCCGCAACTGGTGATGATTCCTCCGGTGCGGATCATCGCCTGGCGCAAGCCGTGTCGTGAGCCCAGGCGCTGCTGGTCCTCCTGCACGCGGGTGACCAGGTAGATGTTGTAGTCTTCGCCCACGGCCACCAGGATGACAAACAGGAACAGCGGCACTTTCCAGTCCAGCCCTTCCAGCGACTGACCGTACCACCAGGAAAACACCAGCCAGGAGACGCCTAACGTAACCAGATAGCTGAACAGCACGGTGAAGATTAGATATACGGACAGTCCCACCTGGCGAAGCATGACGACCAGCACGCCCAGTACGGCCAGCACGCACAGGACCTGGATTAGCCGCTGGTCGGCACGAATCGTCTGCCGCAGATCGGCCACGGTGGGAACGGTCCCGGCGGCTTCGAAGCGGACCTGGGACCACCAGGAAGCCCCGTCCGATTCGCGGCCCAGGCGACGGAGCGTTTGTTGAATCTGCCGGTAAACGGCCAGTGCACGGCGGTCAAACGGGTCCACCTGCGGCACGACTTCCCAGCGGGCCACCTGGCCGCGATAGCCTTCTTGCTGCGAAACGTATCGGCGGCCGGCGGCTCGCAGCCGGGCCAGTTCTCTGCCGCTCAGGGTTCCCTGGGGCAACTGGCCCAGCGGGGCTGCGGCGCTGCGGACCAGGGCTACCCCAGGCAAGCTACGCAGTTGCCGGTCCAGTTGTTCAATTCGGTGGCGTCCTTCGCGGGAGAGCCAATCTCCCTGAGAGCGGACGCCCAGAACTAGGATTGGACCCACATAGCCGGGCGGAAAGTGGCCTTGCAGCATCTGGGTGCCGCGCACACTGGGGCTTTCCGGGCCCAGGTCGGCCAGCAGGTTGAAAGAAACTGGCACATGCCAGCCTACCCAGGCCAGTGGGGCCATCAGCAACAACGCCACGGCCAGAGTCAGCAGGGGCCGAGCCAGAGTCCAGTCGGCCACCCGAGCCCAGAAGCGGGAACTTCCCCCCGGAACGGTGTCCGGTCCCGGGGAGGACTGCTCCCGCTGGTCCGCAGTGTCCCGGCCGGTGTCTTGCCGGGAAGCTGGTTCGCAAGCGGGTTGTCCGGAGGGGGTGTTTTTCCCGAACCGGCCAGAGAACCAGCTTCGCCAGCCCCAGGACCAGAAAAGCGCCGGTCCCAGCAAGCGCAGCAGGGCCGGCGCCAGCGTCAAGCTGGCCGCCAGAGTAACCAGCAGGCACAAGGCCAGAGCCGGTCCGCTGTTGCGAAACTTGCCGAACTGGGCAAAGCCCATCATCGCCAGTCCCACGGCGGTCGTAAGTGCGCTGGCCGCCAGCGCCCGGCCCACCTGCACCAGCGCTTGGTGGACCGCCTCGGGCACGGAGCGGCCCTCTCGGGCAAGCTCTTCCCGGAATCGGGCGATGAGAAACAGGCAAAAATCGGTGCCCGCCCCGAACAGGATGACCACAATGAAAATCCGCGTGGTCTTGAAGATCATGAAGTGGAACCAGGACAAATGCTGCGCAGCCAGGGCCAGTAGCGATACCAGTGCCGTGGCCACCACCACGCTGGCACCAATCGTTACCAGCGGCACCAGGGTCAGCAACGGGGCGCGATAGACCACCAGCAGGATGAGCAACACCATGACCACGGTGGTGGTTTCCGTGTTGCGGATGCTCTGGTTGGCGGCCAGGAACGTATCGCCACCGATGGCCGCCGTGCCAGTGATGCCCACTTCCAGCCGGTCGGCAGGAAAGCCCGGCTCCTGGTACAGTTGCTGCAACCGCTCTTGCAATTGCTGCATGAGAGTCATGTTTTCCACCGCGGCGAAGTCGCTGCTCAGATTCAGCACCACCAGCACCGCTTTGCCGTCCGGGCTGCGCAGAGGGCGGGCCATCAGCCGCTGGGCGGTGCTGCGCCCCCCTAGGGGCGACCAGTGGCTCAGCAGCACGCCGCGTTGTCGGGCCAGGTCCACGGCCAGTCGTTCGATCCGGGCCACCCAGCGGAGGTCTTCTCGCTGCGGGGCCGAAAGCCCCCGGCGGAAAGAAAAGCCCCGGCCGCGATGGCAGATGACCAGCACCAGTTGGCTGGGGGCGTTTTGCTCCGGGAACGCTTCGCGCAGCAGCCGCTCGCCGCGGCGCGAGGGGAGCTGCGGGGGCAGATAGGCCGCCTCGCCGTCGCGCGTTACGGCGTTCCACTCCGGAGCCAGCAGCCACAGGGCCGCCGTGGCTGCAAACCACAACCCGAGCACCACGGCCCCGTGCCGACTGGCCCAATCCCCAAGACGCGTGTACATAGTCCGTTGCCAAAGACGTGCCGGACTTCGGTGAGTTCCGGCCCGCCGCGTTCTGGAACCGAGGCCAAACAAAGCAAAACGCACATCGTAGCACAAGGCCCCTGGGGGAACGAGAGCAGCTCTCCCGCCGGACCTGACTGCACGAGCCGATAGGACTAGCGAAGAAAGGTGGCCACGGCCCCTGCGAGGGTATCGAAACCTCGCCGCGGAATCTGCTACACTGGCCCTGCTTGCCAAGGGGACCGAATGTGGCAAGTTGCCGACGTTTCCACTGCCGGTGCGTGCCGATGGCCGATTCGCCGAACCCTTCGCCGGAGCAATGGGTCCAGTACCTGCGTTATCTGCGGCACTGGGGCGTGGAGCAGTTGCCGCGCCCCCGGCTCGAACCAGCAGAAGAGCCGCCCTCGGTTCCGAGTGCAAGCCCTCCGCCTCGTCGTGGCCAGACGTCCGCCCCACCCGCTCCTGCTCCGCCAGCCAAGGAACTTGCCGTGGCGAGCACCGGTCCGAAACAAAGCCCCGCTTCCTCTTCCGGGCAGCCGCAACAGCTTTCGCTGCTGGGTTCCCCAGCCGCTGCTGGCAGCGACGACCCGTTCTGGCAGGAACCGCCGCTGCCTCCTGAGCAACGCCAGCAGGCCCTGGATGAGCTAGCCGCCGAAATTGCCCGCTGCACCCGATGCCCCGAGCCGGTGGCCACGCGCACGCAGACGGTCCCCGGGGTAGGAAACCCCAACGCCCGGCTGTGCTTCCTGGGCGAAGCACCCGGGGCGGACGAAGACCGGTTGGGCGAACCGTTCGTGGGCCGAGCCGGACAGTTGCTCAACCGCATCATTCAGGCCTGCGGCATGCGGCGCGAGGATGTGTACATTTTCAACGTGCTCAAGTGCCGTCCGCCCGGAAACCGCACGCCCACCGAAGTGGAAGCAGCCAACTGCTGGCCGTTTCTGCTGCGGCAAATCCAGATTATCCGGCCCGAGTTCATCTGCTGCCTCGGGGCCGTGGCTGCCCGGCGACTGCTCAACACCAAGGCCCCGATGGGCCGCCTGCGAGGCCAGGTGCACGATTTCCACGGTATTAAGGTGGTGGTGACCTATCACCCGGCCTATCTGCTGCGCAACCCAAGCGCCAAGCGGCAGACCTGGGAAGACATGAAGCTGCTGCTGCGCGAAATGGGCCTACCTGTTCCCCAGCAAGAAGGCAATTGACACTCCGGCCTGTCCTGGCACGGAGGACTCTGGGGGCTGAGGAATTGCAGGCGCGGGGACGTAGAGGGGCGGAGGGATGGGAGGAGCTTCCGCTCCAGTGCAAGAACACCTGTTTATTCACACAATCGACTCTCCCCGGACTGAAGTCCGGGGCTCGCTAAAACGCTAAGCAACGTTGTCTGCCGCCCCCGTGCGGTTTCGCGGCTTTGTGTGTTTTCGGTTGCCGCGGACAATTCTACTCTACTTTCTACCTCTTCACTTCTACGAAGCGAACTGGACCGAAACTTCCGGCGGCAGGGTCAACTGCTCGAGCTGTTGTCGCATCGGCTCGGGAATGGGCGTGGGACGCTGCTCGACGTAATCGAACACCACCACGGTGGCCGTCCCCGAAGCGGCAACCCGGCCTGCGCCGACCGAGACCACCTGCTGGGCCATACTGATGCTGGTGCGTCCCAGCCGGAGCACCCCGGCGGCAACCAGCACCGTGTCCGGATAGGTAATCGGCAGTCGGTAATCGCACTGGGTGGCTGCCAGGATGGTGCCCAGGCGTTCCTGATTGTGGGTGCGCACCCCCAGCCGCTGGAGCAGGGCCACCCGGGCCGATTCAAACCAGCGAAAAAACACCACGTTGTTCACGTGACCCAGGGCGTCCTGCTCGCCCCATTGCACGGGCAACTGGATTATCACCGGCCAGGGAGCGAGCAGTTGCCGAGCCTGGTGCAGTTGTTCGGGTTTCGGTTCCAAGTCGTTCACGCGGCAATCCTCCACCACAAGGGGGCTTTCAGCCAATCCGCTTTGGCTGCGGGACAGCGCTACCTGGGCGAGCCATCGGTTCGCTCGTCGCAGCGTCGAACCGCAAGGCGGCGTCGGAATATCATAGAATGGCCCAGAGGCCACCGGCGGGGCAAGCCGCACGGGGGGAAGAAGCCCTTTCCCCAAGAGCTTGTCTTGCCGCAGAGGTTCCGGCTGCGAGGGACGAGCTTGCGCCAGAAGAATGGCAAGAGGCGTTTCCCAAGCCGGGAAAGCCCCATTGGCTACCGATGTCCCAGAAGGGGATTCCTATGCCTTGTGACCGCTTGCCCCTGTGTGTCGGATTCTTCGGTTTGGTGCTGGTAACCGGCTGCGGTTTGCCGGAAGAACAAGCCACCCATCCCCAAAAAACGGCCACCACCTCAGACGGTCCCACGGTGGCCCGGCGGCTGGAAGAACTGGTTCGCAGCAGGGCAACCGAGTGGGATTTTTCCGACTGTCAGTTCCATCCGCGGGACCTGGCTCTGTTAGGCCGAAAAGCCTCCTCGGACGTTCAGGTATTACGGCTGGGGCGTTGGGCCGACCAAGGGGCGCCTCGGTGGGAATGGCTGGCCCGGTTCACCGGGCTTCGGGAACTTTATCTCGGACAGGTGCCGCTGGACGACCGGGGATTGCAAGCGGTAAGCCGTTTGCCGCATCTGCGCGTGCTCAACGCCGGGCAAGCCACCGCGGTAACCGACCGGGGGTTGCAAGCCTTGGCGGCTCTCCAGCAACTGGAGCTGCTGCGTTTGGTCGGTTGCCGGATTGGGGCTCCGGGACTGCGGCACGTGGCCCGGCTGCCGCGGCTCAAGGCGTTGATTCTGGACCAGGTACCGCTGGACGCAGAAGGGTACGGGGTGCTGCTTGGCATGAAGCAGTTGGATTCGTTGTACCTGTATCGCACGGGACTGAGCGAGGAGCAGCTCCAGCGGCTTGGGGAAGTGGTGCCTCACGTTCACTGGTAGCCCGGCCCAGTGTGTACCGTTTCTGGCAGCGGAGCGGAACCGGTGGGCAACTGCGTGGTCGAAAGTCGAGCCAAGGGATACAATGGAGGTGGTTCGAAGATGCCGATGTTCCCCACCGGCTGGTTGCAGCACGCCCGGCACAAGAGGCGTACCTGAACCGGCGGCCAAACGAGGGTTCCCAATCTTGAACGAAGCGTGGCGCAATTTGTCGTTGGACCAGGATAAGGACATCGACCACGTGCTGGCCGCCTGGCCGTACAAGCCCGATGCGATCCAGGTGCGACTCATCCGCACTGTGCAGGGGCGTAAGGTAATGCAGATGCGGGTGGAGTTGGGCATCCTCCAGATGGAGCTCCAGGGGCGGCCCGACGGCACCCGACCCGGCGGGGCCGATACCTATCTGGACTACTTGCTTTCGCTGGAGTTTCACGATCCGGAGCGATTCGAGCTGGACGAGGAGCACTACGAGCAGATCGACCGGGAGTTCGAGCAGTTCTACCACCGCCGCATCGGCTGGCTGGCCCTGAACGAATACGAACAGGCGGTCCAGGACGCCGACCATACGCTGGCCCTGATGGAGTTTTGCCGCCGCCGGTGCCGTGACCGCCAGTGGCTCTGGTCCCATGAGCAGTATCGCCCCTTTGTGCTTTTTCATCGGGCCCAGGCGGCCGCTCTGGCGGCGCTGGATCGGAACGAACCGGAAGAGGCGATCAATCAGCTCAACCGCGGGCTGGAGCAGATGGCCCAGTTCTACGCCGACTACGACGCCGAGGAACACTACGACGAAGACGAGCTGGTCCAGCGGCTGCAAGACCTGCGGGAAACGATTCGCCAGGACTTCCACGTGGGCAAAACCCTGGCCGAACAACTGGCCGAAGCCATCGCGGCGGAAGAATACGAACGGGCCGCCCGACTCCGCGACCAGCTACGCCGCCGCGAACAGCACTAAGCGTCCCC
>WFOE01000242.1 GCA_015488215.1 Planctomycetales bacterium | reverse complement strand
GTTCCCGGTCAAGGGCAGAACCAACGCCCTCGGCCATGTTCCCCTCTCCTTTGGCGGTGTTGGCAGAGTATGTACTGTACAATGCGGAGCATCGGTTGCCAGAAAAAAACGGTGGCATCTTGCAAGGCGGGCAGGTTCGGTTTTTCATAAGGAACAGCCCCGGTTGTCATTTCCGATCCATTCCCATGCTTCAAGCAAAAGGAACGTTCGATGCTCTTTGATGCCAAAAAGTGGTCCGTGTTCGTGCTGGTGTTGGGCCTGGGGGCGAGTGCGGTTTGGGCCGCCCCTCCGCAGAGCAAAACCTGGCAATTGCCCCCGCTGGCCAAGCCGGGCCAGGGAGCCTATTTGAAAGGGGAGTTCATCTTCCCGCTGGACAATCGGCCGACTCGGGAGTGCCACGCTTCGACGATTGTGGAGACTCCTTCCGGACTGGTGGCCGCGTGGTTCGGCGGCAAGCGCGAAGGGAGCCACGACGTGGTGATCTGGGTTTCCCGGTACGAAAACGGCCGCTGGACCCGCCCCGTGGAAGTGGCCAACGGGGCCGAAACCGGCAAGAAGTATCCGTGCTGGAACCCTGTGCTGTTCCAGCCCAAGGGAGGGCCGCTGTATTTGTTTTACAAAGTCGGGCCCGGCGCCAGCCGGTGGTGGGGAATGGTCATCGCCTCGCACGACGACGGCCGCACCTGGGGCAAGCCGCGCAAGCTGGGCCGAGACCCCAAAATCGGCCACCTGATTGGCCCGGTGAAAAACAAGCCCGTCCAGCTTTCCGACCAGGTGCTTCTCCTCCCTTCCAGCACGGAGCACAACCGCTGGCGGGTGCACTTCGAGCTGACCGACCCGAAGCTGAGCCGCTTTACCGTCGTTGGGCCGATTAACGACGGCAAGACCTACATGGCCATTCAGCCCACGGTGCTGGTTTACCCGGGCGGAAAACTCCAGGCCCTGTGTCGCACCCGGCAGGACGTCATCGTGGAAACCTGGTCCAGCGATGGCGGGCGAAGCTGGACCCCGTTGAAGCCCACGGCGCTTCCCAATCCCAACTCCGGCATCGACGGGGTGACGCTTCGCGACGGGCGGCAGTTGCTGGTGTACAACCACAGTACCGACCCGGGGCTGGACCGCGGCGTACTCAACGTGGCCCTGAGCCGCGACGGCAAGCGGTGGAAGGTGGCGATGACGCTGGAACTTTCCGCCGGTGAGTTTTCCTATCCGGCGGTGATCCAGACCCGCGACGGGCGGGTGCACATCACCTACACCTATCGGCGGCAGACGATCAAGCACGTGGTGCTGGATCCCGCCCAATTGCCGGAGATTCGATGAGTACCAGCGGTCCTGCGGCGCGAACCTACCTGGTCCGCCTGGGCGGGGAAGTAACGACCAAGAGTCGCCGGGTGCGCCAGCGTTTTCAGCAAAAGCTGGTGCAGAACCTGCGCGACGCCCTGACCGCCCACCAGGTCCCTTTCCGCCACGTGGAAAACCAGTGGTCGCGGCTCCTGGTGCGCGGGGACGACTCGACCGCCGGGGTGCTGCGGCGCGTGTTCGGCGTGCAGTCCTTCTCGCCCATCGAAGGGTTCGCGCCGTGCCAACTGGAGCAGATCGTCCGCGTCGGCACCGAGCTTTACCATGCCCGGGTACAGGGGCGCCGCTACGCCGTGCGGGCCCATCGCAGCGGCGGCTGCTCCCTTTCGGCCCAGCGAGTGAACGAAACCTTGGGGGCCGCCCTCAACCCTGGGGCCAAGGTCGATCTGGACCACCCGGACATTACCGTCCACGTGCTGATGACCCCCCAGGGGGCCATGTTCTACCACCAGGTGATTCCCGGCCCAGGCGGACTGCCCGTGGGCGTGCAGGGCAAGGCCGTGGCGTTGATTTCCGGGGGGTTCGATTCGGCCGTGGCCGCTTGGCACGTGCTGCGCCGCGGGGTGGAGCTGCATTACGTGTTCTTCAACCTGGCCGGAGCCGCGTACCAGCGGCTGGTCGTCAGCGTGGCCAAGGTGCTTTCGGACCTGTGGAGTTACGGCTATCGGCCCGAGCTGCACGTGGTGGACTTCGAGCCGGTGGTCCGCGCCCTGCGCAGCGACGTGAATCCCAAATACGTGCAGGTGGTGCTCAAGCGGCTGATGTATCGGGCCGGCTGCCAGGTGGCCCGGGAAATCGACGCCCAGGCCCTGGTCACCGGCGAGGCGTTGGGTCAGGTATCGAGCCAGACGCTCAAAAACCTGGCCGCCATCCAGCCAGCAGCCGACTTGCTGGTGCTCCGCCCACTGGTGGGTTTGGACAAGGAGGACATCATCGCCCAAAGTCGCCAGGTGGGCACCTACGCCTTGAGCTGCAAGGTGCAGGAATACTGCGCGCTGGTGCCCGAAAAACCCGTTACCGCCGCTCGCATCGAAGCGGTGGACAACGAAGAGGGGAAACTCCCCCCGGGGCTGCTTGCCCCCCTGGTGGCCCAGCGCCGGGTGCTCGACTTGCGCAGCCTGGACATTTCGGAGCTGGTGGTCGAGTCGATCTATATCGATCATATCCCCCCCGGGGCCGAAGTGGTGGACTGCCGTCCCGAATACCAATACGAAGCCTGGCACTATCCCGGCGCGGTGAATCTGCCGCTGGAAGAGCTCATCGACCGGTTCAAACACCTGGACCGCCAGCGGACCTACGTGCTCTATTGCCCCTTTGGGCTGCAAAGCGCGGCGGTGGCCGAAAAGATGCAGCAGGCAGGCTACGAAGCCTACAGCTTCCGCGGCGGCACGGCGGCCCTGCGCCGCTGGATGCAGCAGCAGGGGATTCCGCAGGACGACCCTCTCCTGCCCGACCCGCGAGACTGAACCGTCGGCTACCAAACTCCGGCTAGGGACGAACCGGAGCGGATTGTTGCCGGAGCACCGGGTCGTTCCAGCGGGCCAGTTGCCGCTGCAAAACGTCCCACAACTGCTGCCGTATCCGGCGATGCTCTCCGGCGGCGCTCAGGTCGTGCAGCTCGTACGGGTCCTGGGCCAGATGGAACAACTGTACCCGGTCGATCCGAGGATACCAGATGAGCTTCCACCGGGGCGTGCGGACCATCCGCTGCTCCTGGCGGTAATAGCCGAACGTGTACGGCTCTCCGGCCGCTTCGTCTTGGCCCCGCAGAAGCTGCTCGAACGGGGCGGCTTCCACCGTACCGGGTACTTCGACGCCGCAGAGGCGACACACGGTGGGATAAAGCTGCCGCAGGTGCACCTGGGCCTTCAGCCGCTTGCCCTGCGGAATGCCCGGCCCGGCCATCACCAGCGGCACGCGGATCGTGTGTTCGTACATGTTCTGTTTGCCGCGCAGGCCGTGGCTGCCCAGGGCCACGCCGTGGTCGCTGGTAAAGAGGACAATGGTGTTATGCAACTGGTCGGTATCTTCTAGCGCCTGGAGAATGCGGCCCAGTTGCCAATCCATCTGTTCGATGACGGCGTAGTAGGCGGCCGTCTCGCGGCGCACTTCTTCGGGGGTGCGGGGGAATCCCAGCAGCAGCTCGTCCCGGCCGCGCAGGTTGCCGTGATCGAACGGGTGCCGCGGCAGGAAGTTCACCGGCAGCGGCAGTCGTTGCCGCAGATAGTGCTGGTACAGCTCTTGTGGGGGCAGCAGCGGATCGTGCGGGGCGGTGAAGTTCACGTGCAAGAAAAACGGCCGCCGCGGCCGGCGGCGGATGAGCACCACGGCCCCGTCGGCAATCCGCTCCGAGCTGCGCAGAGTAAGCCCGACGCCCAGTTCCGGAAACTTTCGGCCCTGGTCGTCCTGGAACACCCAGCCGCGATAGCCGGTGACGGGTCTGCCGGCGTAGTCCCGCTGCGGGCGCCACCAGCGGCTGCCCCCGCCGGCGAACAGCCGCCGCGAAAGCTCGTAGCCGTGGTCCCGGGGCCGCCCGTCGTTGTGCCACTTGCCCACGTACCAAGTGTGGTAGCCGGCGCGGCGCATGGCCTCGGGCCAAAGCACCAACTGGGGCCGCAAGCGGCCGCCGAAGTCCATCACCCCGTTTCGGAAACTGCTACAGCCGGAAAGAATCTCCGCCCGGCTGGGCGTGCAGATAGGATTGGCGCACACGGCCTGCTCGATCACCGTCCCCATCCGCACCAGCCGGTCCAGATTCGGCGTGCGGATGTGAGGGTTGCCCAAGGCGTGGATCGTATCGGGGCGCTGGTCGTCCGAAACGATGAGCACCACGTTGGGCCGTCGTCCCGCAGGCGGATCCGCCGCCACACTTCCCGAAAGCAAAAGCACCGGGGCGATGCAGAAAAACGGCCACCTGCTCCCGGCAGAACATATCATTGCCGCTCCTCCACAATAAAGGGGCAAACTTCGCGGCCTGCGGGGGCGAGCCGCTGCCGGTTTTGCGAACCCGGGCGAGTTTGCCGCCGCCGGGATGCGGGACCGGCGGGGGGCAGGTCATTCCCACTCGATTGTGGCCGGCGGCTTGGAGCTGATATCGTACACCACGCGGTTAACACCGGCCACTTCGTTGATGATCCGGGTGGAGATGCGAGCCAGCACTTCGTAAGGGAGCCGGGCCCAATCGCCGGTCATGAAGTCTTCGGTCGTCACGGCCCGCACGGCCACGGCTTCGTCGTAGGTGCGGGCATCACCCATCACGCCCACGCTCCGCACCGGCAACAGCACGGCGAACACCTGGGCCGTTTCGCGGTAAAGTCCGGCCCGTTTGATCTCCTCCACCACGATGGCGTCCGCTTCGCGCAGCTTGGCCAGCCGGGGCTCGGTCACTTCGCCCAGGCAGCGGACGGCCAACCCCGGCCCAGGAAACGGATGGCGCCAGACGATCTCCTCGGGCAGTCCCAGCTCCAGCCCCAGCCGGCGCACTTCGTCCTTGAACAGATCGCGCAGCGGCTCAATCAGCTCGAAACCGAGCACTTCGGGCAGTCCGCCCACGTTATGGTGCAGCTTGATGGTGGCCGCCGGTCCGTCCGCAGCCGCGCCGCTTTCGATCACGTCCGGGTAAAGCGTCCCTTGGGCCAGGAACCGCACGTCGGGAATGTTGGCCGCCTCTTCCCGAAAACAGTCGATAAACGCGTGGCCGATGCGGGCCCGTTTTTCCTGCGGGTCGGTCACTCCCCGCAACAGTTCCAGAAAACGCTCCCGGGCGCGAACTACGTGCAGGTCGGTCTTGAAGTGACGGGTGAACTGGTCGATGACCACTTCGACTTCGCCCTTGCGCATCAGGCCGTGATCGACCAGGATGCAGGAGAGCTGGTCGCCGATGGCCCGATAGAGCAACGCGGCCACCACCGAGGAATCGACCCCGCCGGAAAGCCCGCAAATGACCCGCGACGAACCCACTCGGCGGCGAATTTCCCGGATGGTCTGCTCGGCGAAGTCGCCCAGGTGCCAAGTGCCCTCGCAGCCGCAGATGCGATAGAGGAAGTTGCCCAGCATCTTGCGGCCCATCGGCGTGTGGGTTACTTCCGGGTGGAACTGCAAGCCGTAAACGGGCCGCTGCCGATGCTTGACCGCGGCCACGGGACAGGTTCGGGTGCGGGCCAGTGGCACGAACACCTCGGGCACTTCGACCACCTGGTCGCCGTGGCTCATCCAGACGTCGGTTTCCTCCGGAACGCCGTGGAACAGCTCGTTGGGCCGCAGAATGCGGCAGTGGGCCGGACCGTATTCCCTCGCTTCGACCGGTCGGACCGCGCCGCCCAACGCCTCGACGACCAACTGCATCCCGTAGCAGATGCCCAGGATGGGAATGTCCAACTGGAACACCTGCGGATCGGGCTTGGGCGCCCCGGGTTCGTACACGCTGGCCGGGCCGCCGGAGAAGATCAGCCCCTGGGGGGCAAGCTGGCGGATGCGTTCCGCGGGCAGGTCGTGACGCACAATCTCGCAGTACACGTGGTGTTCCCGCACGCGCCGGGCGATCAACTGCGCGTACTGCGAGCCGAAATCCAACACCAGCACCCGCTGTCGGGTCAGCGTGGTGGGGGCCGTGTCGGTTTCGGGCAACGTGCTGCTCACGCGAGGGCTCTCCCCCGAAAAAACACAGGGACTGCGGTTCCTTTCCCGGTGCGGCGGACCGCGGGGAGCGTCGGTCCTTACCGTTCCCCGATTCGCCTCCGGGAAAGGGAAACTCGCGGAGGAAAACCGTTCATTTTAGCTCTTTTGGGGGTTTTGCCAATCGCCTCATTTGCGTTTTGCAGGACGAATCGTTTTTTCATCCTGCCAGGTTCCGGTGGGCCGGACTCGTTCGCAAGAAATGAAAGAAATGTCGGAAACGTTACTCAACGGCGGAAAACCAAGCGATTGCCGGCTCTGCTCTCCGGTGGGGCTCGGCCACGTCCGCTCAGCCCATCCATGTGTGCTGGCCCAGGAGACACTTCCCATCAGGGGAGCTTTGCCGGTTCAGGCGAGGCTTTGTGGAACACTCCCCTAGCGAGCCTTGAAACAGTACAGATAGCGGTCGCTGCGCAGGTACAGGCGGCCCTGGGCCACAGCCGGCGTGGCGTTGAAGACGCTTTCGTCTTCCAGCGAGTTCCGCCCCAGCAGCTCGTATTCCGGTTTGGCGGCCAGCACGAAGACGTTCCCGGACCGGGCCACGGCCAGCAGCTTGTCGCCGACGCGCACCGTGGAGGCATAGACGACGTTCCGCCCCCGGCCCACCCGGCGCTGGTAAACCACCTGGCCGTCTCGGGTCCGCACGCAGATGGCCTGTCCGCGGTCGTTAACCCAGTAGAGATGCTCCTGGTACACCACGGGCGAAGGCACGTTGGCTCCCACGCGGGCTTCCCACAGCAGGTGGGTTTCGGTCACGTTGCCGCGCCCTCCGGCTCGAACGGCCAGGCACTGGGAACGCCGCCCGCCGATGGCGTAGATTACGTCCCCTTCCACGGCCGGGGTGGGGCAGACGTAGTCCTGAATGCCCCGACACTGCCAGAGCTTTTCCCCCGTGCCCGGATCCAATCCCCAGATGACCCCTTGCATGCTGATGACCAGCTCCACTTCACCCTGGGCGGTGGTAACGAGCATCGGGGAACCCCAGCAGCGGCGCACACCGGGAGTGCGCCACACGCGACGGCCGGTCCGCTTGTCGAACGCCTGGAGCGAGCCGTCTTCCACACTGGTGTTGACGATCACCAGGTCCTGGTAAACCACCGGGGAGGCGGCCGAGCCCCAACTGTGGCGTCTTGTGCCCAAGGGAGCGTGCCAAAGCTGGTTGCCTTCGAAGTCGAACGCAAACAATCCGGCCCGGCCCAGGTGCACGTAAACCCGATTTCCCTCCACCACCGGCGTGTTGGCCGCATAGCCGTGCCGGGTGATAAAGCCGCGGTAGGGCTGTTCCGGCAGTTGCGGGGGCAAGGTTTTTTCCCACAGCAGGCGTCCTTCGCGGGCGTCCACGCAGACCACGTGCAGGCGAAGCTTGTCCATTTCGCCAGGGTTTTGCGGGTCCAGCCCATAGCCGCTGTAACTGGTCAGAAACACGCGGCCGGCGGCCACGACGGGACTGGACGCTCCCGGCCCGGGCAGGGCAGTTTTCCACAGCAGGTCCTTGGAGGCGAACTGGGCGTCGATTCGGGCATCCGGCGCGGTGGCCCGACCGCCCGGACCGCGGAACTGCGGCCAACTTTCCTGGGCAGCCAGCGAAGAGGCACAGCAGGCAAACCCCAGCAACGCAACCAACATCCAGCGAGAGTTCATCACCATGGCTCCGAGCAACAAAGGAGGGTTTCGGCCGGAAGTTTCCGGCGGCGGGTCCTTGCTCCGGGCAGGAGCCCCTATTGTGCCATAGTTTGAACCCCGTTCCAAACGTTTGGTTGCTCGGAAACTGCGGCAGATGGTCTGTGGGAGACCCGGCAGCAGAGCGGGAGCCGAAGGGCTAGGACGAACTTTCCATCGGCAGCGGGGCCGAGGTTTCCGCAGGCGCCAAACCGATTGGCACCGTCTGCGGCGGAGCGGAAAGCTCCCGGCGGCGCAGACGCCGCCACCAGGGAAGCAGGTGGCGATGGGCGGCCACGGCGGCGCGGCCCACCCCCCGGCCGCAAACCACCCGACCGCTCCAGTAATGCCCCGTGGACCATCGCCGAATGGCTTCGGTCATGGGGCCCAGGTAGTCCACCCGATGGACGCCGGGCTGGTCGAACAGCCGTTGCAACACCATGGCGCAGAGCACGTGGCCTGGGGAATGCTCACCCAGTTGCTGATCGAAACTACATTTGTGGGAGAAATAGGTCCCCTTGGCCACATAGCCCCACTCGTAAGCCACCGGCCGCTGTCCCACACGCAGTACAAACACGGCCAGATGGCTGCTCTGATCCAGCAGTTGGGTCCAACGGTCGAAAAAGGCTTCCACATGCGGGTGCTGCACCAGCGCCGTGCCCGCCTGGAACTTCCAACTGCGGCGCTCCACTTCTTTGACCATTTCCATCAGTTCCTGGGCGGAGCATGGGGAATCCAGGTGGGTGAGCAGTTCTACCTCCCCCAGTCGGGCCAAGCTCTGGCGGCAGCGGCGGAGCGATTTGCGGAAGTTGCGGCTGCGGGTGCGCAAGAAATGGTCCCAGTCCCCTTCCAGCTCGGTAATTCCCACCGGCACGTGCTGGCAGGCGTCGCAGGCCAATTTCTCTTGGGGGATTTGCCTTTGCCACCACTGCCAGCGAGGGCTTTCCACCGGCAGGTCTTCCAGCCACAGCACGCGCCAGGGCAGATGGGCCAGGGCTTCGCGCAAAGCTTGCCAGAACTCCGGCTCTTTCACAGCTACCGGGTCCAGCAACAGGTCGCCCGCGCTGGTCCAGGCGTTCCCCGGCAAACGTCCCACGGGAAACCAGCGGCCCACGCGTCCTGAGATCAGCGGCAGGCACGCCGTCCAGGCTCCGGACTGCCGCCGCACGATAACCACCCGCAGCGCCGCTTCCGGAGCGAAGTGCTCCAGCCACAGCGGCAGCACTTCGGCCCGAGCCAGCGGCCAGGGAGTGTCGCTACGCCACCACAGGTCGTTCCAGGCGATGGCGTGTTGAGGGACCTGGTCCGGATCGTCCAACAACTCCCACTGGTAACGGCTCATGGTGCGACCTGGGTTGGAAGGGACGAGTGGTTCGGCTTGCGGAAAAGGGATGACGAATCGGACGGGCGTGCCCGAGGCTTTGCAACTCCCTCGCCATGAAAACGTGCCATACATCCCCAGCAGCCAACCAGCACAAAAGCGGTTTCGCACTTGTGGTAACCTCACGCCCGGGTGGCACAATCGCCCTATTCGACACATCCGGTCCCCGACTCCGCCGCCGGCAAGGCCCCGGGCCCGGTAGTCAGGCCGGGTGAGGAGCGTTAGCATGAAACGGCACCCAGGTTGTGATTTCCCCTGTTTCTCCCAATTCTTGCCGTGATGAAGCCGACCCAAGACATCGTTGCCGAACTTTCCTGGCGCGGGCTAATCCACCAGATGACCGACCCGGAAGAGCTCCCGCGGCTGTTACGGGAGCAGTCGGTCACGCTCTATGCCGGATTCGATCCCACGGCCGACAGCTTGCACGTGGGCCATCTGGTGGCGCTGATGACGCTGCGGCGGTTCCAGCAGGCCGGGCACCGGCCCGTGGTCCTGGTGGGCGGAGCCACCGGCATGATTGGCGATCCCAGCGGCAAGAGCCAGGAGCGGAACCTGCTTTCCCGCGAACAGCTCCGGCACAACGTCGAGGCCATCCGGGAACAACTGGCCCGGTTCGTCGATTTCGACTGCGGCCCCCTGTCGGCGGTGCTGGTGAACAACTACGACTGGATGAAGGATTTTACCTACCTGGATTTCTTGCGCGACGTGGGCAAGTTCTTCCCGGTGAACGTGATGCTGGCCAAGGAGTCGGTCAAAGCCCGGCTGGAGAGCGAGGCGGGGATTAGCTACACGGAGTTCAGCTACATGCTGCTCCAGGCTTACGACTTCGTGCACTTGTACGACGAGCACGGCTGCCTGTTGCAGATTGGCGGTTCGGACCAGTGGGGCAACATCACGGCCGGGATCGACCTGGCCCGGCGGATGCGCAGCGTGCAGCTTTATGGGCTCACCTGCCCCCTGCTGACCAAGGCCGACGGCACCAAGATGGGCAAGACCGAACAGGGGGCTTTGTGGCTTTCGCCGCAACGGACCAGCCCCTACCGGTTTTACCAGTACTGGATTAACGTGGACGACGCAGACGCGGGCCGCTGCCTGCGGTTCTTCAGCCAGTTGCCGCGGGAGGAAATCGAAGCCCTGGACCGGTCGCGGGAACAGGAACCGCAAAAGCGGGCCAGCCAAAAACAACTGGCCGAAGAACTGACCCGACTGGTCCACGGCCCGGAAGGACTCCAGCGGGCCCAGCGAGCCACCGAGATTTTCTTCGGCCGCGAGATCGACCAGGTGAGCCAGGAGGAGCTGGAAGAAATCTTCGCCGACGTGCCGCACGCCCAGCTTCCCCGGCAGTTGCTGGAGGAGGGCTTGCCGGTGGTGGACGCCCTGGTCCGTTCCGGTCTGTGCCGCAGCAAGAGCGAAGCCCGGCGGCTGCTTGCCCAGGGTGGAGCCTACGTGAACAATCGCCGCGTGGCGGAAGCGGAGGCCCTGCTCACCCCAGAGCACCTGGTCACTTCCAGTTCGCTGGTGCTAAGGGCCGGACGCAAAAAGTACGCTGTGCTTCAGTTCGAGTAGCATCCGGCGCTGCCGCAAGCCCCGGTCTTCACGGCGAGCCCCGGACTTCAGTCCGGGGAGAGCCGGGGAAACCGGAGAAAAACGCTCGCTCGTTCTTTTTCTCCGGGGACTGAAGTCCCCGGCTCGCCAGATGGCAAGAATCAGCGTTTATTCTTGCACTGGAGCGGAAGCTCCACGCGCACGGCGCAAGGCGCACGCCGCACGCCGATCTCCGACGTTTCTCCCCGCACTGACGTGCGGGGCTCGCGCCCTTCACCCCCCATCCCCCCAC
>WFOE01000241.1 GCA_015488215.1 Planctomycetales bacterium | reverse complement strand
GGGGGAGCTTCCGCTCCGAGCGGGAATCGGCTTGCGGCTTGCGCCGTACGCTTTGCGCGGTGCTTCCGCACCAATGCAAGAATACAAGAATAAACGCCAATTCTCGGAAACGGCGAGCCGTCGACTTGAGTCGGCAAAACACCAGTAAGCGCTTTCCTTCGGCTCTTCCCGGACTGAAATCCCCGGCTCGCCGAAGTACCGAACAGCGCCGTCTGCCTAATTTGCTCAGCTCAAAAACAATTGCTCAGGTCCTTAACCTTTCACACGCTCGTCACTTGGAGGTTATCGCCCGCTTAGGGCGTCGGGCAGGAAAAAGTGGGGATAGGTCAGGCCAAAAGGTGCTTGCCTCGCCCGGGGCGATCTACCACAATTGGTAACGCAATTTCGGACAAACAAGGCCGAAACACGCCGTGGTGTCGCAAGTTTCGGACACCGCTTGTTGCCGTGCGTCCTCCCGCCTCGATGGTCTATCGTCCCGCCTGAGTTCTGCAAACATTGGAGGAGGTTCCTATGCGTCCACTTGTCCTGTTCGGTGCCGTGTTAGGTACGGCGTTGGCGATGGTGTTCCCCTCGGCCGGCGCCCGGGCCGACGAACCCTACGAGCTGAAGTATCCGCTGGGGTTGCGGCCGATGAAGATTCCCAAGGACAACCCTCTTACCAAGAAAAAGGTGGAACTGGGCAAGCAGCTTTACTTCGATCCGCGGTTGTCTCGCGACAACACGATCAGTTGCGCCAGTTGCCACGATCCGGCCAAGGGCTGGTCCAACGGCGAACAATTCGCCACCGGCGTGCGGGGCCAGAAGGGCGGACGCAATTCCCCCACGATCATCAACAGCGGGTACAACCGGTTCCAGTTCTGGGACGGCCGGGCCGGGTCGCTGGAAGAACAAGCCCTGGGCCCTATCCAGAACCCCATCGAAATGGACATGACCCTGGAAGAAGTGGTGGCCAAGCTCAACAAGATCGAAGGCTACCGCAAGCAGTTCCGGGAAGTGTTCGGCACCGACGTGACGGCCGACGGAATCGCCAAGGCCATCGCCGCGTTTGAGCGCACGGTCCTTTCCGGCGGCGCGCCTTACGACCGGTACAAAGCCGGCGACAAAAAGGCCATGAGCGAAGCGGCCATCCGGGGTATGGAGCTGTTCTTCGGCAAAGCCAACTGCGCGGCGTGCCACTCCGGACCCAACTTCACCGACGGCGGGTTCCACAACCTGGGTGTGGGGATGGATAAAAAGGACCCGGACCTGGGCCGCTACCTGGTGACGAAGCTGGAAGGGGACAAGGGAGCGTTCAAGACCCCCACGCTGCGGGAAATCGCCCGCACGGCTCCCTACATGCACGACGGCAGCCACAAGACGCTGGAAGAGGTCGTTCGCTTCTACAACAAGGGGGGCTACGACAACCCCTGGCTGGACGAGGAGATCTTCCCCCTGGAGCTGACCGACCAGGAGATTAAGGACCTGGTCACGTTCCTCAAGGAAGGGCTTTCCAGTCCCCAGTACCCGATGGTCAAGCCGCCCAAGCTGCCCAAGTAGCCGCTTGGGTCCCAAGGTGGCCTTTCCCCCTCCCCGCCGGGATTCGCCTGGTTTATAACACGAACCATTGACCCGACGAGCCGATGACTCCTGGTACGAAGGAGATGCTTATGAACTGGCGTCGAGTGCTTGCTGCGGCCTGGCTGGTCGCCTGGGCGGCCGTAGTTTCGGTTTCTGTGGCCCAGGAAAAACCAGCGGCACAACCCAAAGAGAAAAAGGAAGCCGGCCAAAAAGAGGCAAAGAAACCCGCCGGCCCGACCGTCGAGGACGTGGTCATCAACCTCTACAACCCCTGCGGCGTGGCTGTGCAGCCGAAAACGGGACACGTTTACATTTCCGACAGCGGCAACTTGCGCCTGCTGCGTTTCACCCCCGCTAAGGAAAAGCAGCCCCCGGCAATCGCTGAAGCAGTGGTTGGTTTTCCCAAGGACGTGTACGGCAAGGGGCCCAAGTATGAAATTGGTCCCCTGGGATTGCTGTTTGTTACGGACAACCTGCTGGCCGTCGGCGGCGGAGGCAAGCCGGACGGGCAGGAAGTGCTGTGGTTCTTCGACGTAAGCCAGATTAAGGACAAGCCAATCGACACCAAGGCGGCCAAGTTCGTCGCCGGCCCAATCCCCAAGAGCGACAAGACCAACCGTGGCGAAGGGAACTTCTACGCCTTGGCCTTCGACGGCAAGGCCGTCTATGTGACCACCAACGGCGACGACACCAAGGGCTGGGTGGCCCGCTGCCCCATCAAGGACGGCACCCCCGGCAAGCTGGAACCCTACATCGCCACCAAACCGCAGGTGGAAGTGGACGCTCCGGTCGGGATTACTATGAGCCCCCAGGGCAAGTTGGTCGTCGGCCAGGCCGGCGAGATCAACGTGCCGGAGGACAGCCTGCTGACGTTCTACAATCCGGCCGACGGCAAACTGGAACTGAAGCTGGAAACCCCGCTCTACGACATCGTGGCCCTGGCCTATCATCCCAAAAGCGGCACGCTCTACGCCTTGGACTTCGCCTGGATGGCTCCGGACAAGGCGGGGCTTTACCGCCTGGACGTGACCGCCGGCGACAAGCCTTCGCTGAAGGTGACCAAAGTGCTGGCCCTGGACAAACCCACCGCCATGGCCTTTACCCCCGAGGGCGTGCTCTATGTGACGCTCATTGGCACGGCCAAAGAAGGCGACAAATACAAGCCGGGCAAGCTGATCCGCATCAAGGGTCTCCCATAGCCCGCACCGCCACCCCCAGGGAAACCGCAGCCCCGGTTCCGCTGGTGCGGAGCCGGGGTTTTCTTTGCCGCTGGGAGCGCACTGGGGCTGCTTGCCCCTGCGGCTACTTTTCGCTGGAGCGGGACTGTTTTAGAATCCGCAGAGACTTTGTTTCTCTCGACGATTTCCCTTCAAGCAAACCCGCCGCTGCAAGGAGTTGCCGTTTGAACGCGCAGCAAAAGGTCTATATCGTCGGCATCGGCGACGACGGGCCGGCCGGGCTGACGGCCACCGCTCGGGAACTTATCGAACAGGCCACGCTGCTGGTGGGCGACGAGCACACGCTGCGCCTGGTGCCGGAGCGTCCGGGCCAGCGACGTGCGGCCGACGACGATCTGGCCCAACTGGTCCGCCTGATCGCCGACAATCCGCAGGAGCGAATCGTCGTGCTGGCCACCGGCGACCCGCTCTTTTACGGCGTGGCCCGGTATCTCTGGGACCGGCTGGGCAAGGACCGGTTCGAGGTGGTGCCGCACGTGAGCACCATGCAGTTGGCCTTCGCCCGGGTAAAGGAGAGCTGGGAAGAAGCCTTCCTGACCAACCTGGCCAATCACCCGCTGGAGACGGTGATTGACAAAATCCGCGTGGCCGACAAGGTAGGGCTCTTTCCCACCGAAGCCTGCCCCCCACGCCGTGTGGCCCAGGCGTTGCTGGACCGCGGGATCGACTACTTCGACGCCTACGTGTGCGAAAACCTGGGCTCGCCCGACGAGCGGGTCACGGTCGGCTCCCTTGGCGAGATTGCCCAGCGGGACTTCGCCCCCTTGTGCGTGATGATTCTGGTCCGCAAGCCCGAAGCCCCGGATCGCCCCCGGGAACAAGTGGGCCGGCGGCTGTTCGGCAACCCGGACGAAATGTTCCTGCAATCCAAGCCCAAGCAAGGGCTGCTCACCCCGGCCGAGGTGAGGGCGATGGCTCTGGCTGCGATGGACCTGGGCCCTCGGAGCACGGTATGGGACGTGGGGGCCGGCAGCGGCTCGGTCGCTATCGAAGCGGCCCAGATCGCCCGCGACGGCACCGTCTATGCCATCGAAATGGACCCGGACGACCACCGCTTGATTCAGGCCAACGCCCAGCGGTTCGGTGTCACCAACCTGGTGCCGGTGCTGGGTCGGGCTCCCGAGGCCTGGGCGGAACTGCCCGACCCGGACGCTGTGTTCATCGGCGGCACCGGCCGGGAAGTGGCGCTGCTGGTGGAACAGGCGTTCCAGCGGCTCAAGCCCCAGGGGCGCATCGTGGTCAACGTGGCCAGCGTGGAGAACGTGGGCCAACTGCACGCCCTGTTGCACCAGAAGGCCGGCGACGTGCAAGTGTGGCTGGTCCAAGTGGCCCGGGGCACGTACCAGATGGAACGCGTGCGGTTCGACGCGCTGAACCCCACCTTCCTGCTGGCAGCGGTCAAGCCGGAGTAAGCGGCACGCGCCTGCGGCCAAATGGGTGGGAAATCGCCATCGCGGCGGAACGCGATTTGCTTCCCCCCGGTGGGCAGCCTCCACCAAGGCAGGCCCTCGCTTCGACTGTGCCGGCTGGCCCTATCCAGCGGCAAGCGGGCACACCACCCGGGGAAAACACCACACTCGTTGCAGGGAATCGCACCACGATGGAACAACTGCTCACGTTCGTTCTGGGCGGGGGACGCGGCACGCGGCTCTATCCGCTGACCAAGTACCGCTCCAAGCCCGCCGTGCCCGTGGCCGGCAAGTACCGCCTGGTGGATATTCCGCTTTCCAACTGCTTGCACAGCGGGTTCAATCGCATCTATGTGCTCACGCAGTTCAACTCGGTGAGCCTGCACCGCCACATCCGCATGACGTACAACTTCGACCACTTCTCCGGCGGATTCGTTGAGATTCTGGCCGCTCAGCAGACGCTCCAGGGTTCCGACTGGTACCAGGGCACTGCTGACGCCGTCCGCCGCCACCTGCAATACTTGCAGCAGCCCGGCGTGGAGTACGCGCTGATCCTCTCCGGCGACCAGCTCTACCGGATGGACTTCCGCCAGATGCTCCGCACCCACGTGGAATCCGGAGCCGACGTTACCATCGCCGCCTTGGCCGTGCCCCGGGAAAAGACTTCCCAGTTGGGCATCATGCGGGTGGACGAGACTGGCCGCGTGACCGGTTTTCTGGAAAAGCCCCAGACCGACGAAGAGCTGGAGCTGGTCCGCGTCGATCAGCAACTGCTGGCCCGGCAAGGCGTGGACGTAAGCCAGGAGCGTTTTCTGGCCAGCATGGGCATCTACCTGTTCAACCGGCAGACGCTGGTCGATGCCCTGGAAAAGACCGAGTACCAGGACTTCGGCAAGGAGATTTTCCCCGCTTCCATTCGCACCCGGCACGTGCAGGCCCACCTGTTCGACGGCTATTGGGAAGACATCGGCACCATCCGCTCTTTCTACGAAGCCAACCTGGCTCTGGCCGGGCCCCAGCCCCCGTTCGACCTGCACCTGGAACAACTGCCCATTTATTCCCGGCCGCGTTTTCTGCCCCCTTCGCGGGTGCATGGGGCCACGGTCAGCAACACGCTGCTGGCCGACGGATGCGTGATCGAGCGCGGGGCGGTGATCGAAAACAGCGTCATCGGGCTCCGCTGCCGCATCGGCCGCGAAGCGGTCATCCGCAACTCGATTCTCATGGGCTCCGACTTCTACCCGGACCGGGGCGGCCCCGGCGGTCCCGTCCCCCAGGTAGGCCCGGGCTGCGTGATCGAAAACGCCATCGTGGACAAAAACTGCCAGATCGGGCCCGGCGTAAAAATCCAGAATCACCAGCAGATTGAAAACGGAGAGGAAACGCCCACTTACCAAATACGAGATCGCATCGTCGTCGTAACCAAAGGGGCCGTAATCCCCGAAGGAACGGTCATCTGATGACCGTCATCTGAGGACCGCCATCTGATGACTGTTATCTGATGATAACCGTTATCCGATGATGACCGTTATTCGATGATGACCGTTATCCGATGATGACCGTTATCTGACCGTTACCCAACACAAACTGTTACCTGACCCAACCGGCGTCTGACACAACCGGCGTCGGACCCATTCACACACACACGCACACACGGGCACAAGAGAGCCGTTCCTTCCCCCGGCCGGAGCCGGAGAGCCGTGCCGATGAACGAAGTTTCCCCTTACGGCCAGTTGCGGGTAATCGTGGTCGGGCTGGGCTCGATTGGCAATCGCCACTTGGAAAACCTGGCCCGACTGGGCGTGCAGCATCGGGCCGTGTTGCGACGTCCCCGGGGGAATCCCGCTTTCCAGGTGCCTCCGGAAGTCCGTGTCTTTTACCGCCTGGAAGATGCTCTGGCTGTGGGGTTCGATGCGGCCGTGATTTGCACGCCCACAGCTCTGCACGCCGAAAGTGCGCTGCCTTGGATCGAAGCCGGGGTGCCAGTGCTGCTGGAAAAACCAATCGACAGCTCCCCCGAGCAAGCCCGGCTGCTGCTGGAAGCCGACCAGCGGCAGCAGACCGGTTCCTGGATGGCCTATTGCATGCGCTACCATCCGGCCTGGCGCCTGGTGCGGGAAAAGCTCTACGCGGGCCAACTGCCGCCGGTGGAATACTTCAAGGTGTGGTACGAATGTGACGTTACCGCCTGGCATCCCTGGGAAGACTACCGGCAAAGCTACGTGGCCCGGCCCGAGTTGGGCGGCGGGGTGCTTCCCACGCTGGATCACGAGGTGGACCTGCTGCTGTGGTGCTTCGGCCAGCCGCAGCGGGTGCAAGGCGACGCGTTTCGCTCCCGCTGGCTCCAGTTGCCCGTGCCGGACACTTGCTTTAGTCTCTGGCACTACGCCGGCGGCCCCGGCGGAACGCTTTCCCTGTCGCTTGCCCGCCGCGATCGCACCCGAGGGTTCGAGCTGGTCACGGCCGAAGGCACCCTGCGGGGAGAACTCATCGCCGGGGTAGTGGAGTGGCTTCCCGGCCCTGGGGCCGGCTCCGGCTTGCCGCAGCGCTGGTGGCACGATCCCCACTACGACTGGAACCGGATGTACCTGGAACTGCTGCGAGCGTTTCTCCGGTCGGTCGTCGGGAAGGGAGAGCCGGAGGTACCGCTCCAGGCCGGCTGGGATGCGTTGCAAGTGTGCCAGGCGGTGCTGCAAGGGGCGTAAAGGGGCGGCTGGTCCGTTTGTCCGGAGCGGCGAGTTTCGGGCGGAAAACGCCGGACGTTGCTCTTGCCCGCTGGGGGAATGAGACGAAAATAATAAGAGGCTGTCGTAAAACTTCCGGTCGCAGACGCCAGACTCAGGGATTGGGAACGGCGCCGGAAGGGTTTGCGGCACGCCGACATGGCTTTCCGGAGGGTATCCGAATTGGTGAGGAGCCTCACTGGAGATGAGGTGCCGGCTTCGCCGGTTGCGGGTTCGAGTCCCGTGCCCTCCGCTGACGGAAAGGGGCAGCGTGCCATTTCATATCCTCCGTAGCGCCCGCAGGCCGGTCTTACGAACCGTTTTGTCCGCTGGCGGCCGGAGGGCGAATGTCGTACTTTTCCAGCAGGCGGTACAAGCTGCGGCGGCTGATGCCCAGGGCTCGGGCCGCCCGGGCTTTGTTCCACCCTTCCCGCTGGAGCACTTGCAGCACGTGGTTCTTTTGTACTTCGGCCAGTTGCAGGCTTCCGGCGGCGGCCGTCGGGGCGGATGGACTGGTGGGAGAGGCAGCCGGACGGTGTCCCACCACTTCCGGCGGCAAGTCGCGTAGGCGGATGACGTGATCATCGGCCAGAATCTTGGCCCGGTCGATGGCGTTGATGAGCTGCCGCACGTTTCCCGGCCAGGAATACTGCATGATGGCTTCCATTGCGGCCGGCTCAATCTGCCAGGGCGGTCCCAGAAAGTGATCCACCAGCAGTGGAATGTCCTCTTTGCGTTCCCGCAGCGGCGGCAGCACCAGCGACATGACGTTGATACGATAGTACAGGTCTTCGCGGAACCGGCCCTCTTCGACTTCCTTGGCCAGGTTGCGGTTCGTGGCGGCCAGCAGCCGGATGTTGACCCGGCGTTCCTTGAGCGAACCGATGCGGCGGATCGAACCGTCTTCCAGTGCGCGTAGCAGCTTGGCCTGCAAGGCGCCGGGCAGCTCGCCAATCTCGTCGATAAACAGCGTGCCGCCGTCGGCCACTTCGAACAGTCCCGGCTTGGCGCTAACGGCCCCGGTAAAGGCTCCCTTCTCGTGGCCGAACAGCTCGCTTTCCAGCAGCGTTTCGGGCAAAGCGGCGCAGTTGACCACCACCAGCGGCCGGTCGCGTCGCAGGCTGGCTCGATGCAGAGCCTGGGCCACCAGCTCTTTTCCGGTGCCGCTCTCCCCCTGGATCAGGATGGCCTTATCCGTCGGCCCGGCTTTTTCTATCAGCCGGAACACTTCTTTCATCAGCGGGGACTGGCCGATCATCCGCACCTGGGGAGCGGCGCGGCGCAGTATCTGCTTGAGCTGGAAGTTCTCTTTGCGCAACTGGCGGTGCTCGTACGCGCGGTTGACCACCACTTCCAGCTCGGCCAGAGGGAACGGTTTGGTCAGGAAGTCGAACGCCCCCAGCTTCATCGCCTGCACGGCCGTCTGGATGGTGCCCTGGCCGGTCAGCACGATCACTTCGCAATCGTGCCGTTCTTCTTTGATTTGCTTAAGCGCTTCCAGCCCGGACATGCTGGGCATCACCAGGTCGAGGATTAGCACGTCGAACTCGCGCTGGTTGAGCAGATGCAGCGCGCTGGCCCCGTCGCCCACTTGTTCCACTTCGTAGCCCCGCCGCTGGAAGCGACGCACCAGCGAGCTGCGGAACTCCTCGTCGTCGTCGGCAATCAGCAGGCGTATCTCTTGCGGGTCAATCACGGCTGGTAAGCCCTGTGGATGGGGTAATGGGGGAAGGGTAAGCTCGCTTCGAACCCGCTCCACCTGGCCTGACGCCAGGCGGAGCTTCCGACAAGTGCTTTTCCAGGCTCGGGGGCACACCGGCTCCCGGCTGGGACATCAGGAAGCAACTTGCTCAAAACCAGCAAGTTCCATACCGCCAAAAAATCTTGTTTTGCTATACATTCGCGCTGCCAGCAGAGTCCCGGGGCCGAACGGGGGCTGCACCTGCCCGGCAAAACCGACCAGACACCTGACGACCAGCAAATCGGACTTTTTTCTACTTTTTAGAAGAGCTTGTCACCGCACCGGTTGCAAGCACCATCCCAGGTTCGTGGCCAGAGAAGACTGACCGAGCGTCCGCCCGGAAACGGCCCGACGGCTTCCTCCGCAGGACCCACGGCGACTCGCCCCCCAGGAAAGGGGGCCAGCGGGAATGAATGGCTGTTGCGCGCCCCAATCCGCACAGCGAAAATATGGCAGCAAACAAAGCGCATCTTTTCCGCACACCCTGAATGGCTCCTGATGCCAGGACCCGTCGGGCGTTCCAACCGGGTTCCCGATGAGGGAGTGCCGACTGGCCGGGGAAATCTCTTGCCCAGGGGCCGGTTGTTCCTTTTGCCGGAACGACCCCTCTGCTGGCCGGGAAGAAAACCTTGCCTCCGCAGGCGAAGCTGCTGCTTGGGCGCCGGATTTGCACAACGTGGGAGTGTGTCACAAAGCCTGCCTGCGCCGCTTCAATCCCCAGGCGTGGCGCCGTACGGGAAGTTTTGTGACAGCCTGTAAAGTAAAACCTCTGCCGGCTGTGGCAGCCCCGGGCCGAGCAGTTTCCCTCCAGCACAAGGAGACCGGCCGTGAAACTCAAACGCATCGTCTATGCCACCGACTTCTCGCCGCTGAGCGAAGTGGCCTTGCAGTACGCCACGGCCCTGGCCCGCGACACCGGAGCCACGCTGCTGATTACCCACGTGGAAGAAGACCCCCTGGCCTACGGTGCCGGCGAAGGGTTTGTCGCCATCCCGGAGTGGACCACGGAGACCATCCGCAAGCGGCTGGAAGCCGTCGTGCCGCCGGATGAAAACGTGGAGTACGAACACCGGCTGCTGCTTGGCGATCCGGCCGAGATGATTGTCCAACTGGCCGAGCAGGAAAAAGCGGACCTTATCGTGATGGGCACGCACGGCCGCAGCGGCTTGTCGCGGTTGCTGATGGGTTCGGTGGCCGAAGCGGTCGTCCGCCAGGCTCCTTGCCCGGTGCTGACGGTCAAGCAGCCTCGTCGGGCCGAGGAAGAAGCCCCGGCGGAAGAAAAGCAAAGCAGCGGCTAATCCGCCCCCGGCGTGGGCACCCTTTTCCCCCGACCTGGAGGGGCCGGCCATGAGCGACCCCTGGAACCGATTGCGTAGTCTGCGGGTGGCCGACGTGATGCACACCGACGTGGTGGTGCTCTACGAACACCAGAGCATGGCCGAAGCGGCCCGGGTGTTCCTGGAACACGGCATCACCGGAGCACCGGTGGTGGACGACAAGGGGCACGTAACAGGCATCCTCTCGGCCACCGATTTTGTGCGCCGCGAAGCCCGTTGTTGCCGGCCCGCCTCCACGCAGCTTTCGCCCGTGGAGTACGAAGTGGTTCACGACGAGCCTTGCGGGCCGGTGCACATCCAGGAAGCGGGCGAGGATCGGGTCAGCACCCACATGAGCCGCGGCGTGCAGACGGTGGCGGCCGACGATTCGCTGCTTCAGGCCGCCCGGGCCATGTGCGCCGAGCACATCCACCGCCTGGTGGTGCTCGACGCCCGCGGAGCCCCCTTGGGCGTGCTCACCTCGCTGGACCTGGTAGCCGTGTTGATGCAAGCAGCCGAGGAGGCCGCCCAGGAAGAAAACCCCGCCGACTAATCCGCCCACCTGGGAGGGACCTGCCCATGCTTCGCAAAACGACCTTCGGTCTGTTCGCTTCGGCCGCTGCGGCTCTGCTGCTGGCCGGGCTGGTGCCGGCCCAGATGCCGCCGATGGAATCGCCCAAGCCGTTCATGCAGCGGAAGCTGGTCCACGCGCAAAAGGTGCTCGAAGCGATTGCCCTGGAGGATTACCGGGGGATTGAGCACCACGCCCAGCAGCTCAGCCTGCTCAGCCAGGCGGCCACCTGGAACGTAATCAACACGCCGGAATACCTGATGCACAGCCGCGAGTTCCGCCGGGCGGCCGAGCGGATGCGCGACGCGGCCAAGCAGAAAAACCTGGACGCCGCCGCCCTGGCCTACATGCAAATGACGCTCAAGTGCGTCGAGTGCCACAAACACGTACGCAAAGTGAAAACCGCCCGGGCCCCGCTGCCGCAACGGCGGTTGCACGTGGGCGGCCAGTAGCCGCGCGGTGGGCCAGTCCGCCCGGGGACCGACAGAGCGTGGGAACTCCCTTCCGGCCCGGTAGAGCGCACAAGACGCACGTTCCTCTTTCGGGTGCCGGGCGGCGCGGGCGTGGCAAACAGCCTCGGCTACTGCGGCGGGGGGGAGAGGTGGATTTCGGGGATTTTCTCCGGGTCGATCTCGGTTCCCGGCCGGGGTTCTTCGCCCTGGATGACTTCGGCAAAGCACTCTTTCAATTGGGCCAGAAACTCCTCCAGGTCCAGCCCCAGGTGGTGCGGGCGATAAGGTTCCAAGTGCGAACAGCAGCTATAGAACACCTTCTTGGCCCCGCGCAGGTTGCCGTTGACAAAGTGGTGCAGGGCCACGGCCGCCTGAATCAAGCCCTGGTAGAACTCGCGATCCGGCCCCCGCTCGTCGGCCCAGAGGTCTTCCCACACCTCGTGGCTCTCGAAGAACTCGCAGTCGTTGAACAGCTCGATGCCGCGCAGGTAACGGGGATCGTAGTCGCTCATGCCCGGTCTCTCTCTACACGGCGGCCGGGGCGGCTTTCTGCTGCTGGCGGACCTTTTGCACCGCCTGGTAGCTGCGAGCAGCTTTCAAGATGGCGTGCTGCACCACGTCCGGTTCGCGCACCCCTTCTAGCTCGAACACCAGGATGGGCCCTTTGCGGAAGATTAGATTGCCGCAGGGGAACCATTCCTGCCCGGGCAGCACTTCCACGTCGATCTGGTCGAACCCGTCCAGCGGAATGGAACGCAACTCCTGGGAACTCAGCCAGCGATGCACTACCAGTCGCCGGTTGGTCAGCCGGTAGCGGCGGCACGCCCAGGGGCTCAATCGCCAGAAGAAATAAACAAGCGCCACCGGGATCAGCAGCATGGCAAACAGCTTGCCCAGGGTGAAGAACTTGCCAATCCCCCACTGCACGCCGCAAAGTCGACCGATGAAGCGGCCAAAAGGCGTGGCTCCCATCGAGGGAAACACGGTCATCACCGTCACTTCTTCCACTTCCGGCGGCGTAAGTCCACTGATGGGCTGAACCATGACCGTTGGCACGTTTGGGCTATCGGGCAGAAACAAAGGATCCAATCTGGCCAAAAGCTACCATGCTTCCGGCGGCGATTCCAGCCCCCCGCGGAGCGGCGGGCTAGTCCTCGTCGTCGGCGTGTCGCACCTGCAAGGCGTCCAGCATCTCGGTGATGCGTTCTTCCTTTTTGCTGATGCCGACGATGTTTTCCAAGATGATGGGCCGGTCGCCCCGCGGCTCCAGGATGAGCCGTCCCGAGCCCAGCAGCAGGTATTCGAACACGTCGTTGATCTCCTTTTCCACTTTCAGGTGGGGAGCCGAATGCCGCTTCATATTGCTCAGGATGCCGTGGTGGTGCAGCAGCTCGTTGGGCCGGACTTCCCAGTAATCGAAATGGACGGCAATCCAGATGCCGACGAACACCAGGGCAAAGGCTACCGAAATGATCCAGTAAAACGTGCTGTTGGCCACCGGCCGCAGGGCCTTGAACACCCCGCTGATCGACGGGGCCAGCTCCGGTTTCCAGGTAAATAGCAACGCAAATCCCAGGGCCGCGCTGATGATGACAAAAAGCAGCGTGAGCGACGTGCCCCGGGGAAAGTCGAAGGCCAACACGATTGTGTTCAGAATGAACACGGTCAGGAAGACGAAGCCCAGCGTCACGTGCAGCGTGCTTTCCGGCGAAGGGTCGTGCCCGCCGGTGAACGTGGAAACCAGCGCCGCCACCACG
>WFOE01000240.1 GCA_015488215.1 Planctomycetales bacterium | reverse complement strand
GGGTGGCTCATGCCGCCCGCATCTACGGCCGCCAAGGCCCCATGCCGCTGGAAGAGTTCGAGCAGGTCATTCGCGTCAATCTGGTGGGCACTTTCAACCTGATGCGGCTGGCTGTCCCGGTCATGGCCCAGATGGAGCCAATGGAAGACGGCGAACGGGGAGTCCTCGTCAACACGGCTTCCTGTGCGGCATTCGAAGGCCAAATCGGTCAGGTGGCCTATGCGGCCAGCAAAGCCGGCGTGGTAGGGATGACGCTGCCGGCGGCGCGCGAGCTGGCCCGATTCGGCATCCGCGTGGTGACAATCGCCCCGGGTACGTTCGAAACCCCCATGATGGAAAACATGCCTCCGCAGGTCCGCCAGTCGTTGCTGGAACAGATCCCCTTTCCACCGCGGTTCGGCCAGCCGGAAGAGTTTGCCCAACTGGCCCTGCACGTCATTACCAATCGCATGCTCAACGGGTGCACGCTTCGGCTTGACGGGGCGCTGCGGATGGGGCCCAAGTAGGGAACTCTTGCGCCCCGCTGCGGTGCATACCAGGCCAGACTTTTTGCTTGTCGGTGCCTGCTCTTTTCGCGCATCCCCCGCTCGAAAACGAAAAAAGAAGGGGAGAAAGCCGGAAGCCTTCTTCCCTTGGGCCGCAAGTTCCCATCAGGCGGACGTCCCCGCGCTCAACGCAACTGGGCGGAGATGCGCCGGGCCAGGATTTCGTAATAATCCAGCTCACCGATGCCGGCCAACACATCGTCCGTGGCTTGCCCCAAACGGCGAAGCGAATCGTCGTCGGTTCGCCACAGGGAATCGTCACCAGACGGATGAGAAGAATGCGTCTGCTGGTCGTCGTCGAAGAGAGAGGTGTGCTCTCCGCTCGGCTGATCGTCTGGTGCCCAAGTGTGCTGGCCGTCCCTATCGTCGGCCAGGTTGTTTGTCTGCTGGGTGGGGTGGTCATCCAGCAGACTGTCGTCGATCTGCGGCAGCAGGTCGCTGCTGGTTGGGTGCTGGTCGTCCAACATGCCGGTTAACGGACTGGTCTGCTGGGTGGGGTGGTCATCCAGCAGGCCGTCGTCGATCTGCGGCAGCAGGTCGTCGGCCGAAGAACGGAGGTCGGGATCGCGGGGATCCGGCACTTCCCGATCCGTCTGCTTGCCGGCAGGATCGAGGCTTCGGGCGGCGAATAACCACAAGGCTTTGCTGGTCCCTCCGCTACCACTGCTGTTGCCGATGCCGGCCAAGGCGTCGCCGCTGAGGATGTGCAGTCCATCCACATCCTGGCTCCGCATGCCCATGGCCGTGGTGTTCAACAACACGGAAACGGCTCCGGTGGAGCGGTTGTACATCAGCAGGTCTTCGTCCTGGGCCCGCCAGCCGCCGTGGCGATAGTCGTCGTCGGCCGAGAAGGCCACCCGGTTAGCGTCGCCGGAAATCCACAGCGCGTTTAGCTCAGCTTCCGAGGGACCAAACCCCAGCGTCGAGGCGCCGAGCCACCGCGACCAAGTTCCGGCCGTGGTGCCGAAGCCCTGGGTGGTGAAGTGGAACTGCAACAGGTCGCCGGCCTGGACGCTGCCCACCCCGGGTACGTTGCCCCGCTCGTGGATCGAGAGGAGCAGGTCGCCGTTGGGCAGGAAGCTCAGGCCCTCGATCCGCTCGTCGCTGCCGAACAGGCCCACGTCGCTGCCGTCGAAGAACCAGTCCCAAGTGCCGGCCGTAGTGGTTCCCAGCGAAGTGGGCGTGAACTTCAGAATGTCGTTGACGCCGACGACCAGGTTGCCCTGGGGCGTGTTGACCAGTCCCTTGCCTTTGAGCGTGATGTAGATGTTCCCCTGGGCGTCCAAGGCAAAGGCTTTGATGTCTTCGTTGTTGGTAGTCAGCCCGACGTCGCTGCCGTCGAAATACATCCCGGCCGAAATTAACTGGCCGGTGCTGTCCACCACCAGGGCGATGATGTCCGAATCGTCGTAAGTGAACACGGAACCGTCCGGCAGCCGGAGGGCACCAGGATCGTCGGTGGAAAGCAGGTAAGTCGTCAGCGGTCCGTTGGGCGTGGGCGTGTTGGAATTGCCGCTGCCCGAGCCGCTTCCACTGCCGGTACCCCCGCCGGAGCCGCTGCCGCTTCCTGATCCGCTGCCGCTGCCACTGCCGCTTCCTGTTCCGGTCGAACCCCCGCTGCCCGTGTTGCCCAGGGCAGCCAAAGCGTCGCCGCTGAGGATATGGAGGCCGTCGACGTCCTGGTGGCCCAGTCCCAGCCGCGTGGTGTTCAGCAACACCGAAACCGCTCCGGTGGAGCGGTTGTACAGCAGCAGGTCTTCGTCCTGAGCGCGCCAGTTGCCGTGGCGGTAGTCGTCTTCGGCCGAAAAGCCGACGCGGTTCCCGTCGGCGGAAACCCAAAGGGCACTCATTTCGGGATCATGCCCGGTCAGCCCCAGCGTGGCACCGCTCAACCACTGGCTCCAGGTTCCGGCGGTGGTGCCGAACCCTTGGGTAGTAAAGCGGAAGCGGAGCACGTCGCCGGCCTGGACGCTCCCCAGTCCCGGTACGTTGCCGCGTTCGTGTAGCGTCAGGAGCAAGTCGCCGTTGGAAAGGAAGCTCAGGCCGCTGATCCGCTCGTCGCTGCCGAACAGCCCGACGTCGCTACCGTCGAAGTACCAGTCCCAGGTGCCGACCGTAGTGGTTCCCAGCGAAGTGGGCGTGAACTTGAGAATGTCGTTGGCGCCGACGACCAGATTGCCTTGGGGCGTGTTGACGAGTCCCTTGCCCTTGAGCGTGATGTAAATATTCCCCTGGTCGTCCAGGGTAAATCCTTTGATGTCTTCCTTGCCGGTGGTCAGCCCGACGTCGCTGCCGTCGAAGTAAATGCCTGCGTTGACCAACTGGCCTCGGCTGTCCACCACCAGGGCCAGAATGTCCGAATCGTCGTAATCGACCACCACGCCGTTGCTCAACGTGAGCCTGCCCGGGTCATCGGTGGACACCAGGTACGTGTTCAACGGGCCGACCGGATTGTTGGTCACCGGCACGTTGACGTTATAGACGTCCGTGTGGTCGTCATCGTCGTCGAAGTCATCGTGGTCGTGCAACGAATCCTGGCTCGAGCTGCCCTGTCCCGAACTGGTCCCAGACCAGGTGCCAGGACTGCTTGCCGAAAGCGCCCGAAACTGTCCCAAGCCCAATCCTGGCGCGGGATCGTCCGGTACCGGCTGGTCGGGCAGTTGCTGGATTGTCTGCTCCAGCGTGTTTTGATCCAGAGAGGGGAACAGCCCGACGTCAAGCATCAGGCGTCCTTCCAATGCCTCGATCTGCAACGAACCAGCGGCCGGGCTATTCTTTTTGCATAAGAAGCGCAGTAACGAAGAGAAGAACCCCTGGCTGGTGCGATTCATCGCTGCGACCTCCTCTGTTAGAACCCCTGGCATTTTCTTTTTTTCTCGATTCGGGCAAGATTGCAAGAGAAAAATTGCTCAAAACCAGGGAAAAAAGCGGATTTTTTATACTCAACCCAACCGCTTCATTTGGTCAACATTGGGGCAACTGAGCCTTGTTGAAAATCCATTTCAGCAGCATGGCCGTCTGACGGCGGAATCCGTCTCAACAGCTTGTGTCCATCGACGGCATGTACCGAATCAGCAGCCCGTGCCAAGCCCGACCAGCACATTTTCCTGTGGAGGGCCACGGCGTCCTGAGATGTGGCCAGGGCCGCAAGCAAACCCACCCCGCTTAGCTGGCCATCCAGCCGCAGACCAGGGCAGCCAGCAGCCCCGAAAGCACAATCCCGTCCAGTGTGCCGGCCCCGCCGATGGAAAGCATACCCACCGGCAGCCGCAGCACGCGGCGCAAGTGGAGCAGGTCGGCCCCCACGAGCGGACCGGTAATCCCGGCGACGAAAGCCACCGGTGCTCGTATCGCATCGTACTGCGGCTCGGAAAGCAAAAGGCACGTGGTGCCGATGGCTGTCAGCGGAGCCACCCAGGCGGGCATCACAATGCCGATTCCCGGCATGGGACGAGCCATCCGGTAGCTCAACGCAATGTTGGCTCCCATGGCTACCAGCAGTGCCGCGACGGGCCAGGGGCCTGCCCCCACGATGAAGCGAATCTGCCAGATGGCCACCAGCACCGGAATGACGCATCCGCCCACGTTTACCGCGATGATTGTCTCGCGACGAATCGGCACCTGGGGAAACACCATCTGGCTCAGCCCCCAGGGATCCCAGACGTAGGTGACTTCCTCGTCCCGGGGAATGCGGTACACGGGGATGTTAATCAGGCTGCCGAAGAGGATGCCGAACATGGCCAGGGCCGCCTGAGTGGGGGTCAGGTGCAGGTGTCCCAGGGCCGTTTCGATGAACCGCAGAAAATAAACCGGGATCAGGCACAGGAGCAGCAGAATCAGAGCCGGCACCAGGCATCCGGCCAATGGGGGCCGCGGCGCAAGAGGGGGCTGCGACATGACGGGGTTTCCGGTGGCCTTTTCAACGAAGGAGCCAATGGTCCGGCAGGCATCGTACTGCCGCACCAACGCCTGCTGTTGTAGCCAAATGTTCCGGTCGGGACCAGCACTTGGACTCGGCAAGCCGTTTGGGGGCCCCGCTTCTCAGAGGCTCCGTCCCGGCAGGTTCCCAAAGAGTTGAGCGAAGGGGAAAATCGCCCCAAGAGCCGCAAAAGCCCCCTCTCTTTCCCAATTTTCTCTTTTCTGCTTGACATCGTCTGCGCGGTTGTTATGTTGGCCGCTAGATTTCCCCTTTACCCCAGTTTGGTAAGCTATTCTATTTTGACAGATAGCTTACTCGGGCCAGCAACTGGGTGTGCAGTACGAGTGACGTTCCCCCGCGCTTTTCCAGCCGCCGAGCGAGGGGGTGAATGCCCGAGAGAACTTGGCGGCACCTCAGTTTACAGAGGAGGATGTTGGGATGAACCGAGTGCTTTTGATGGGGATTGCCGCGTTTGTTGCCGTGGTCGGCCTGGCCATGGTGCAAGGGACCACCGAAACGGTGCAAGCGGGACACTGTCACGGCTGCCATGCTTGTCATGGCGATGCCTGTCACGGCGCTGCCGCTTGCCATGGTGATGCTGCTTGCCACGGTTGCCATGCTCGCCGGTGCCATGGCCTGCGGCTGTTCCGCCGCTGCCACGGCTGCCACAGCAGTTGCCATGCCAGTAGCTGCCATGCCCGTCGTCGGTGCCACGGTTGCCATGCTCGCCGGTGCCACGGTCTGCGGCTGTTCCGCCGCTGCCACGGCTGCCACAGCAGTTGCCACGCCAGTAGCTGCCATGCCAGTAGCTGCCATGGCGCGGCCAAGGAAGCTGCTCCGGCTCCCAAGAAGAAGGCTGCTCCCAAAAAGGCCCAAAAGAAGGCCGCCTAACCGGAAACAGGCCGAGGCTTCGGCAACCGGTTTTCTCCAGAAACCAACCGGACCGCGAGACAATGGTTTTCTGTTGTCGGGTCCGGTTTTTTCATGCGCCGCCGGAACCTCGTTCCTGGAGAAAAGTGCTACACTAGTACGGCAACTTGTTCCGTTCCTCCTTCCCCAGCGGGGGTGACTACTCCATGCCGTCTTCCCAACGCGCAGAACCGTTGCCTCCGGAAGCCGGACAGGAGCCCGCGGGCCCTTCGGCCCAGATGCGCACGCTGGTCAGTTTCCTGCTGTTTGCCCACTTGTTTTCCCTGGGGTTGAGCTGGACCATGTGGCGACTCAGTTCCCCCATGCGGCAGGCGCTGCGGCGTTTTCCCGGCTTTTATCTTCAACTGTTGGGGATGGACGTGGCCCCCGATTCGGGAATCGTGCGGCTCCCTAGCGGCGAGCTGTATCCCAGTCCCCGGGTGCTGCCCAAAAGCCGCCGCGCGCTGTGGCATCTGACCCAGGGCGACGCGCTAGACGTGGACCACTTCCTCGTCCTTCGCGACGAACAGGGCAGGCAGGTGCAGTGGCCGCCCCCGGGAGCAGTGGGGTTGCGCTACCGTCGCTACCAGATGATCGCCTGGGAAATGGCTCGGCTGGCCGGAATCGAAGACACCGAAAACGTGCTGCCAGCCGCTTTGGGCCGAGGGTTGCTCCGCGAAGCGGGTATGCAGCGGGCCACGCTGGAATGCCGCCGCCTGTTGCTTCGCGCCCCGGAAGAAGCACGCAGCAACGATCCGACGCTGAACGACCCGTACCACGATTCCCGCTGGGTTACGGTCTATCAAGCGCGGATCTGGGTCGAAGGGGATCAGGTGCGGCTGCTGAAACTGGAAAGCCAGGCGGAAAGCTCCGGCCCGGTCAATCGGGCTTCCGGAACGCGCTCCGGCAGTCCTGGATCCAACGCGAACTCCCAACCGTAACCTCGACGATGCTTCGTTTGCTCATCCGCGGCGTTACCGATTATTTTCAGCAGATGTCCCTGGCGGTCGGTCAGGGCTGGAACCGTTTCTGGTACCAGCCTTCCAGTCCCCTGCCGCTAGTGGCACTGCGGATTGCCGTGGGCTTGCTCGCCCTGTATTACGTCGCCTCGTTCAGCCCGGACCTGACGCGCTGGTTCGGCCCCGAAGGATGGTTTGCCCCCCCGGCAGGCGCCGGCCAGGCCGACCCGGTGGGACAGTGGCTCGACGCCCGGTTTCCACTGGGTGAGACGCTCTACCGGTTCGACGATGTGGCCCAACGGCCCTTCCCCCCGTTGTATCGCCTTTCCTATCTCACTTATGCAAGCAGCGATTGGGAACTGTGGCTGATGCACGCAGCCGGGCTGCTGGTGCTGGTGCTGTTCATCCTGGGCTGGAAGACGCGCTGGACGAGCGTGCTTGCCTTGGTGGTTGTTCTGGCTTACGTGCATCGGGCCCCGCTGCTCAACGCCCAACTGGAGCCGGTGCTGGCCATGCTGATGTTCTATCTGGCCCTTTCGCCCTGCGGGGTCGCGTGGAGCGTGGATAGCTGGCTGGCTGGGCGTAAGCAGTCGGCGGAACCCTCGTCGGCTCCAATGCCGCCGAAACGCTGGGGGGCCACCGTCACATTGCGGTTGATCCAGGTTCACCTGACGGTCCTCTACGCGTTGACCGTGCTGGTCCAGCTCAGCGGCGGCGGAACCGGGGGCATGGTCTGGTGGACCGGCGAGGCAATGTGGTGGATTGTGGCCCGGCCCGAAACGGCCCTGGTTTCGGCCGACTGGCTGGCTCATCATCCGCTGCTGATGGACCTGTGGACCTACTTTGTCATTCTGTTCCAGATGGCGTTCGTGGTGCTGGTGTGGGTGCGGCCGATGCGGGGTCTGATGCTCGCGCTGGCCATGTTGTTCTGGATTTCCATCGCACTGGCCACGGGACTGGTGACCTACAGCCTGCTGATGCTTGCCGGGCTGCTGGCGTTCGTGCCCGCGGAGTGTTTCACCGGCAACTGCCCCGTTCCTGCCGCGGAGTAGCACTGCCCAAGCGGGCTTGCCGGAATGCGGCGACTTGGGCGCGCTGAAAACCGGCCGCTTGCGCTTGCAATCCGCCGCGTTCCTTCTAGTCTGAAAACCAGTCGCCTTCCCCATTCCTGCCTGGTGGGAGTCTGTTATGAAAGTCGTAAGTCGCCGTCGTTTTCTGCATCTGGGTCTTGCCGCCGGAATGGCCGCCGGCAGTTGGCACATGCTGCCCGGCCGGCTGGCCGCCCGAGAACCTATCCAGCGGCCCGGCCAGCCCAAGTTCAAGTTCTCGCTGGCCGCCTATGGGTTCCGCAGCTTGCTTACCGGCAAGCGGCCCGAGTGGACCCTGGAAGATTTCATCCGGTACTGCGCCCAGCTTCAACTGGAAGGGACCGAGCTGACCTCGTACTACTTTCCCAAGCAGGTTACGCCGGAGTACCTGAACCGGCTGAAGTTCTTGAGCTTCACGCTGGGGCTGGACATCTCCGGCACGGCCGTGGGCAACGATTTTTGCTACCCGCCCGGCCCGCAACGCCAGCGGCAGATTCAGATGGTCAAAACCTGGATCGACCACGCGGCGGCGATGGGGGCACCGGTGATTCGGATTTTCTCGGGCCGGCCGCGCAACGGCCAGTCGGTCCAGGAAGCCCATCGCCTGGCCGTCCAGGCCATGGAAGAATGTTGCCAGTACGCTGGGGAGCATGGCGTGTTTCTGGCTCTGGAGAATCACGGCGGTTTGACCACGAAGATCGACGGGCTGCTGGCCCTGGTGCGGGACGTGAAAAGCCCCTGGCTAGGCGTGAACCTGGACACGGGCAACCTGCACGGCAGCCCCAGCGTGGAAGAAGCTTACCACGACATGGCCCGCATGGCCCCCTACGCCGTGAACGTGCAGGTGAAGGTGTCGCTGACCTACGCAGGACGCAAACGCGTGCCGGGCGATTTCGACCGCCTGGCCCGAATCCTGCGCCAAGCCGGCTACCGCGGCTACATCGTGTTGGAGTATGAAGAACGCGACGATCCGCGGGCCGCCTGCAAGAAATGGATGCAGCAGCTTCGGGAAGCGTTCGCCTGATGAGCCGGGGGACCTCGCCTGGCGGGGTTCGGCTGTTCGTTACAGGAAGGAAAGTTTCCGCCATGTTCGCGCTGCGCTTGCTGAAGGTGGTTCTGCCCGCGGTGGCCTGCCTGGTCGTGGTCCTGGGCGTCCGGACCGTGTTGGCCCAGGCTCCCGAGCAGCACCCTGGAGAGCAAGAGCAGAGCTCCACCGCGGACCAGGCTGCTCGTTTGCTCCGCAGCGGCAAGGCCAAAGAAGCCCTGGCACAGCTCGACCGGCATTTGAAGCAGAATCCGCAGGACGAGGCCGCCCGGCGGCTGCGCATCCGGGTGTATTTAACTTTGGCCCAGCCGGAGCGGGCCGAAGCCGACGCCCGGCACCTGGCGGCTCGGCATCCCCGCGACGCCGACTACGCGGATCTGCTGGGCACCGTGTTGTTCCACCAGGGGAAGGTCAAGCAGGCGTTGGAGCAGTTCGACCGGGCCATCGAGCTGGACCTGCAACGCCGGGCTGGTCACTGGCAACGGGGCATCGCCTGCTACTACGTAGGCCGGTACGACGAGGGGGCCGGCCAGTTCAAGCTCTATCTGAAAGTGGACGCCGCCGACGTGGAAAACGCCGTGTGGCATTACCTGTGCGTGGCTCGGGCGCATGGGCACCGCGAAGCCCGACGGCGGTTATTCCCCCTGGGGCGCGATCCTCGGGTGCCGTTGCAGGAGGTGTATCACTTGTTGGCCGGCCGCGGCACGCCTGAGCAGGTGCTGGCCCGGCTGGAAGAAAAGACCGACCGCCGCGGTCGCCCGCTTTCGGCACCACAGCGCCTGTTGCGGCGCTTTTACGCCCATTTGTATTTGGGGCTTTATTACGAAGTGCACGGCCAGTTCCGTCAGGCCGAAAAGCACCTGGAGCAGGCCGTCCAGTGCCGCCTTGCACCGCACTACATGTGGTATGTGGCCCGAGTGCATCGCGATTGGTTGCAAGGCAAACTCAAGCCGGAAGTCGCCCCACCCCAAGGCGGTGCCCCGCCGTAGCCTGTTGCCTGCTTCAGCTTGACAAGCCCGGCAAGTTCCAACGAGCATAGAGACGGGCGGCCGTCCCTTTCTTCGACCTGTTTGTGGGAGTCACCATCATGATTCGGCGCCTTGCGTTGCTGTTGGCAGCCGGTGCGTGCGTGCAGATTGCGGCTTCGGAACCGGGGTTTGCGCAACGTACCACCAAGATGCCCAAGCCGCAGACCGTGCGGATTACCACCAAGGACGGCATGGTGCTGGTGGCCAGCTACTACCGTAGCACTCAGGGCAAGGACGCGGTGCCGGTGATCATGGTCCATAACCTGCGTGGGTCTCGGGTGGATTTCCATCCGTTGGCCCTGTACCTGCAACAGCAGGGGTTTGCCGTGCTGGTGCCGGACTTGCGCGGCCACGGCGAAAGCCGCCAAACGCGGTTTTCGGACCGGCCGGTGAACGTGGACGACTTCAACCAGCGGCAGTATCGGGCGTTCCTGATCGACATCGAAGCCTGCAAACGCTACCTGATTGCCCGCAACAACCAGGGCGAGCTGAACATCGACAAGCTGTGCCTGGTGGGAGCGGAGTTCGGTGCGCTATTGTCCATCCTTTGGGCCCATCAGGACTGGCAGTGGCCTCCGCTGGCCACAGGCAAGCAAGGCCAGGACGTGAAAGCCCTGGTGCTCTTTTCGCCCAAGCGCCGCATGTACGGCATGGACTGCAACCGGGTACTGGCCCAGCCGGTGTTGCGCTACACGCTGGCCGTTTACATTCTGGCCGGGGCGCAGAACCCGGAATACCGCAAAGAAGCTGAAAAGATTTTCGACCTTATCTACAAGGTGCGCAAGAAACGGCTGGAGCGCAACCCCCAGGCCCCGCAGGTGAAGCTGCTGCTGGTGCGGAACGTGCGGTTCCAGGGAACCAGTCTGATCCACCAGCTCAAGCCGGCGGCGCGGCAGCAGTTAGCTGCCCGCGTTGCTGAGTTTCTGCACGCCCAGGTGCGTCAGCGGGCCATTCCCTGGCAGAGGCGGAGCAATCCGCTGGAAGAGTCCGAATAGCCCGCTTGTTGGCCGCACGCCTGGCAACAGGGCCAAGGAGTCTGCTTGGCGGGTTACTCCTCGGCCCGGCGACCGAAACAGACCAGGCACATATCGTCGGCCTGGTCCTGATCGCCAACGAATTGCTCCACGCGTTGGACGATCTGTTGGCCGATCTGGGCGGCATCTCCGTTGGCGTCTCGCAGCGATTCGGCCACACGTTCCAGGCCGAACAGCTCATCTTGGGCGTTTCGGGCTTCGCTGAACCCGTCGGTGAAGGCCACCAGCAGTTCGCCCGGGGCCAGCGGCAAGGTGGCCTGTTCGTACTCGAAATCCGGTAACACGCCCACGGGTACGCCGGCGATCTGGTCGGCCACTTCTTCCACTTCGCCCGAGCGGCGTCGCAACAGCGGCGGCATGTGGCCGGCGTTGACCAGCGTTACCTGGTGGGTATTGCCGTCCAGCACGAACAGCACCATGGTTACAAAGCGGTCGTCCCAACCGTGCCGGGAAAACTCAGCGGCCATTTGCGAGACGGCCTCAGCCGGGGTAGGCGAACTGGCCAGAAAGTAGCGCAGGTCCGAACACATCTTGGCCATGAGCATGGCCGCAGGCACGCCCTTGCCGGAAACGTCGCCCAGGGCCACGGCCACTCGTCCTTCGGGTAGCAACACGTAGTCAAAAAAGTCGCCGCCGACGGCTTGGGCCGGTACGTAGTAATCGAAGAACTCGTAGCCGGGAAAATGGGGGCGCTGCTTGGGCAGAAAGCCTCGTTGCACCTCGCGGGCCAGAGCCAGATCGCGTTCCAGCCGGGTTTGCTGAAGCAACTGCTGGTGCATGTGGGCGTTTTCCACGGCGATGGCCGCTTCCTTGGCCACGGTGACCAGCACTTCCAGGTCGGCTTCTTCAAAAGGGCGGCGCTGGTCCGATGTGTCCAGTTGGATCATGCCCAGCACTTCCCCTTCCCGCGACAGCAGCGGGGCACTCATCACCGAACGGATCTGAAAGTCGGCGATGCTCTCGCTCATCTGGAGCCGCTGGTCGCTGGCCGTATCGGCCGAAAGCAGCGCTTCCTTGGTGCTCTCGACTTCCCGAACAATCGTGCGGCTGACCCGCAACGTGGAGGCGTCCTCGTCTTTCCTGCGCGAGCGGAACGCCCGCACGGTCATTGGCTCGCCGGGCCGTTCCCGCAGCAAAACAAACCCTCGGTCCGCCTGCAAAAACGCCTTGAACAACGATTCCAGCACGCGGGGCAAGATCTCTTCCACGTCGAGCGCCCCGGCCAGTTGCTCGGTGATGTCGATCAGCGCCCGCAGCTTGTCTTCGGTGCGGACTTTGAGCCGCATTTGCAGATCGGAGCTGCGCATGTCCAGCCGCCGGAGCACCTGGGAGTTGTCCTCCACCAGCGTGGAAGAGACTGAAGGTTGCAGGGAAGCAGGTTCCGGATCGGCTTGGGAAAAACGGAGCGAGATTTCGCAAATGTCGATGATGTCCTGGTCCGAAAGCGATTGCGGCGATTCAATGCGGGTGCCGTTTAGATAGGTGCCGTTGCGGCTTTGCAGGTCTTCCAGATAATAGCGTCCCTGGTCGTAGAAAATGCGGGCATGGCGACGGCTGACCGCGCGGGACTGGAGTACAACGTCGCACTCGGGCAATCGGCCGATGATCGCTTCGCCTTGTGGCAGCGAAAACTGCCGTCCTTGTTCCGGACCATCGATGATCTGTAATACGGCCATGGACGTGAAAGCTCCTGTAACGGTCCTGTTCCCGCTACCACTTCCCGAGCGTCCTCAATTATGACGCAGCTTTCTCTGACGGACAATGAACTGCAGTACCCCTTTGTTCTCAGAAACGGTCCCAGCACCCTCCTGTCAGAAAGAACGAGCAATCTTTTGCTTTCTCTTTGCTGTCCTTCTTTTTTCTTGCTTGTGGCAGAGACGACGAATATGGTTGGAAACGCCAGCCTCGGCGACTTCGTTGGAGGAACCTGGGTTTTCTCACACGGCCAGAAGGCAGGCCTTAATCCAAAGGGGATGATCTGATGAGCGTAGTCCAATGCCCGCACTGCCAGGCTCGCATGCGCGTGGCCCAACCTTCGGCTTCCGGGAGATATCGGTGTGTGAAGTGCGGGCAGGTGTTTTCCACGGAATCCGGGGCAGCTCAGCGTGCCTCCGCACCGAAGTTCCCCGGCGCAGGGGCACCAGGAGGAGCCCCAGGGGCAGCAACTGCACCGATGGTAGCCCAGCAAGCCCCCATGCCCGCAGATTCGATGGGAACTTACCCGGGAGCTTCGTTTTCCCACCCGGGAAGGCCCGGCGGTTACGGAACTGTCCCAGGGGGGATGCCGCAGGGTTACATGGAACCCCATCGTGGCGGGATGATCCTGGCCCTCGGTTTGCTTGGCTTGCTGGTGTTTCCTGTGCTGGGGATTCCTGCGTGGATCATGGGCCGCCAGGACCTGAAAAAGATGGACCAAGGGCGGATGGATCCCAGTGGGCGAGGGCAGACCACTGCGGGGATGATCCTGGGGATCATTGCCGTCGTAGTGATGGTGCTTGCCGTTGTTGCTCTTTGCATGTTGATGGCGCTGTTTGCTCTGGGAGCTGTTGCTGGGTAGCCGTTTTTCGGGCAACGCGCGCCTGGCCGGACAAAACCATTGCGGTCCTCTTCCTGTTCCACCTTGCTTTGCGTCGGGCAAACGCTGAGCACTGCCGGTGTCTCCCCGGAGAGCTACAACACGCCCATCGGCTGGTTTCGTCAATGTCGCCGTTGTGCACCCGCGTTCCGAGAACGTGTAATCCAACAAGGATTACCGGCTCCAGCGGTACGGTGGGTTTGCCACTGGGAGCAGAAAAGACTTTAGTTCCGGGGAATGCAGTTCTTCGTTGAAAGAACGGGCCGTCTGCCGCTTTTCAGCGGGGAGTGAAGTCAGGCCATGGCGTCAGCAAACGCTTCGCGAAGAGCAGCCAGTCCCCGCGAGCCGTCCTCCCGGGCCACGACGACGTTGATGCGCACTTCGCTGGTGCTGGTCATGTCGATGTTGATCTTCTGCCGCGCAAGCGCCTCGAACATGCGAATGGCCACGCCGGCGTGGCTGCGCATGCCCACCCCGGTTACGGAAAGTTTGGCCATTTGTTCGGCGTGGCTCACCCGGGCTCCGAGCGGCTGGGCCACCTGCTGGGCCACGCGAAGCGCGGCGGCCAGGTCCTGCTGGTTTACCGTAAAGCTGAGCGAAGCCAGCCCCTCGCGACCGAAGCTCTGCACGATCATATCGACAAACACCCCCTGTTGGCCCAGGGCGTCGAACACCTGGGCGGCCACACCGGGACGGTCGGGCACCCCGGCCAGCGTAACGCGGCTTTGCGTGTCGTCCAGCTCCACCGATTCCACCAGCAGGTCTTCCATTCCCCGCAGGTGTTCCACCACGGCCACTGCGTTGCTGGAGCCGCGACGCTGCACCTTGCCCTGGTGCGGCGGGGGCGCGTCTTCCGGCTTTTCGTGTAAGCGGAAAGCCTGATGCACCGCCCGCAGGGCAGCAAGTCCTTGCTCCTCGGGCACCAGGACGGAGATTTTAATCTCGCTGGTGGTAATCATCAGGATGTTCACTCCGGCCTGGGCCAGTGCCTGGAACATGCGCCGGGCCACGCCGGTTTGCCGGGCCATGCCCAGACCGACCACCGAAAGCTTGGCCACCTGGTTGTTGCTATCCACGCCCTGGGCCCCCAGTTCCCGGGCGGTCTGTTCCACGGCTTCCAGGGCCGCTTCCAGGTCGGCATGGGGGACGGTGAACGAAATGTCAGCCCGACCGTCCGCCCCCACGTTCTGCACGATCATATCCACGGCGATGTTTCGCTGGGCGATGGGGGCGAACAGGGCCAGGCTCACGCCGGGCCGGTCCGGCACACCACGGAGAGTAACCCGGGCTTCGTTCCGCACCCAGGCCGCGCCGGTGACCGGCCGCGTGCGGCTTTCCGGTTCGGTGGTGATGAGCGTGCCGGGAATGTCGCTGAAACTGCTGCGCACGTGGATGGGCACGTCGAACTTCTTGCCGAACTCGATGGCCCGCGAGTGCATCACCCCGGCTCCCAGCGAGGCCAGTTCCAGCATCTCGTCGTAGCTGACATAGTCCATCAGCCGAGCCTCGGGCAGTAGCCGCGGATCGGTGGTATAGACACCGTCCACGTCCGTGTAGATTTCGCACTGGTCGGCCCCCAGCACGGCGGCTAGGGCCACAGCGGTGGTGTCGCTGCCCCCGCGGCCCAGCGTGGTGATGTTGTAGTTCTCGTCGATCCCCTGAAACCCGGCGGCAATGACAATCTGTCCCTGGTTCAACAGTTGCTGCACGCGCTGGGTGGAGATGGAGCGGATACGGGCCTTGCTGAAGATGCTGTCGGTGCGGATGCCCACCTGGGCCCCGGTCAGGCTGATGGCCTGGTAGCCCATCGCCTGCACGGCCATGGCCATCAGGGCCACGCTGACCTGCTCGCCGGTGGAGAGGAGCATGTCCATTTCCCGGGCCGGAGGGCGCGGGTTGACCTGGTGGGCCAAGCGGATCAGCTCGTCGGTCTGGTGGCCCATGGCGCTTACGACCACCACCACCCGGTTTCCTTGCTGCTGGGCGCGGATGGCCTTGCGGGCGGCGGCCTGGATTTTCTCCGGGTCAGCCACGCTGGTGCCGCCGAACTTTTGCACGATCAGTCCCATGGGTGTCTCTCCGGTGTTTGGTTTTCATCCGCCGAAAAAGTTGGCGGTTCGTGCGACGAGTCCCTCCGGGAGCTGACGCTCCTGGCTCGCCGGTTGTCAGTTGCGGAATAGGCGCTTGTTCTCTTGCCTTGGAGCGGGCGCTCCCAATGGCTGCGACCGTGCTGTCCTCCGCCGACTGAGGTCGCGGCTCGCCAGTTGCGCGAATAGGCGCTTATTCTTGCTTCGGTGCGGAAGCACCCAGTCGCCGACGGCCGTGCCGTCCTCCAGGAGCTAACGCCCCCGGCTCGCCAGTCAGGCAAGTTGGCACAAGTTGGCGTTTGTTCCCGGCTCGGTGCGGAAGCACCAGTCGCAAGCCGCACGGCGCAAGCCGCACGGCGCACGTCGCACGCCGCAAGCCGCCACTACTTGGCGATGAACCAGTCCATCATGGCCCAACCTTCCGGAAACTCCAGGGGGGCCTGCTCGGCGGTGGGTTCGTCGTAGCGAGTGCTCTGGTCCGGAGCGATTCCGGTGCCCGCGGCGGCCAGGGGAACCCAGCCGCGGCTGTGCATCTTGGTCCGCAAGGGGGTGGGATGGTCGGGCGTGACCAGGATGCGGAACTCGCCCTGGGCCTTCAGCGCCTCGTACAGCGGGGCCACGATGTGCCGGTCGATCTGCTCCAGCGATTCGACCTTGGCCTGGACGTTCCCTTCGTGGCTGGCTTCGTCCGGGGCTTCGATGTGGACGCACACAACGTCGAATCGCTCCAGCGCCTCCACGGCGTAGCGCCCCTTGGCCGCGTAGTCGGTGTCCAGGTAGCCCGTGGCCCCGGGCACTTCGATCACCTGCCAGCCGATGAGCCGGGCCAGCCCCCGCAGCAAATCCACCGCCGTAATCATGGCCCCTTGCAGGCCGAACCGATTGGCGAACGGTTCCAGTTGCGGGGTCTGCCCCAATCCCCAGAGCCACACATTGGTAGCCACCGGTTTTCCTGCGGCGCGGCGTTGCTGATTGACCGGGTGATCGCGGAACACCTCCACGCTTTGTTGCATCAGCCGCACCAGCAAGTCGCTGCCGGGACCGCGCGGGTAGTGGTCCACCACTTCCTGGTCGGTCAGGTCGTGGGGAGCGGTGGTGCGTGTGTCGGCCGAAAACGGAGCCGGCTGCTCGGCCGACCCGCGGTAAAGCATCAGGTTCCGGTAGCTCACCCCGGGACGAAACTCCACCTGGGGCAGGTCCACCGCCTCCTGCAGCGAGCGGAGCAACTGGGCGGCTTCTTCGGTGCTGACGTGCCCGGCGGTGAAGTCCCGCATCACCTGGTCCTGGATAGTAACCAGGTTGCAGCGGACGGCCCAATCTTCCGCGGCCAGATGGATTCCCTGGGCGGCCGCCTCGATGGGGGCCCGGCCCGTGAAGTGTTTTAGCGGATCGTAGCCCAACAGGCTCATGTTGGCCGTTTCGGAACCGGCCGGGAGCGGCTCGGGCACATGGTTTGCCCGGCCCACCACGCCCGCCTGGGCTACGGCGTCCATGGCCGGAGTGCGGGCGGCTTGCAGCGGAGTCCGGTCTTGCAGGCTCGGCTGCGGCTCGTCGGCGCAGCCGTCGGGAATGACAATGGCGTATTTCATTGCGGTACCAACGCTCAATAGTTTCGTTCCAAGGAATCGTCGGTTTTCAAGGGCGTTTTGTCCCCGGTAGACCCACCGCCGCGGGTGTTTTTCTCAGGTATGGCACGTTTGGCCGGGGGGAACAAGGGGGCTAGTTCCGCACCCGTAGCACCACATTCCCCCCCTGAACGCAGGGCAGGTGTTTGATCTGTTCCAGGGCCGAAAGCACGGCGCCTTCGGTCGTTTGGTGGGTCATAATGACCAGAGGAACTACGCCTGGGGTGTCGTCGGTCCCCGGATGCTGGATGATGGAGGCAATCGAAATCTGGTGCCGTCCCAGCACGCTGGTCAGCTCGGCCATTACGCCAGGCCGGTCTTCCACATTGAATCGCAAGTAGAACTTGCCGGGCATCTGTTCCGGGGGCGGCGGTTGCAGGCGGTCGTAGCGCTGGGACCAAAGCTCCAGGGTGCGGAACGTGATAGGCGCCCGGCCCACCACCACGTCGATCATGTCGGCCACCACGGCCGAAGCGGTGGGCATCTGTCCGGCTCCCAGCCCGTGGAAAAACACGCGCCCCACCGCGTCTCCTACCACCGAGACGGCATTATACGCCCCGCGCACTTCGGCCAATGGGGTGCCAATCTTGACCAACGTGGGCGAGACGTAAAGCTGCAACCCTTCGCCCAACAGCTCGGCCACCGCCAGCAGTTTGATCCGGTAGCCCAACTGCCGGGCGTACTGCAAATCGGCCGCTTCCACCGTCTGGATGCCGCGGCGGGGGATGTCGCCCCAATGGACCCGAGCTCCAAAGGCCAGGTGGGCCAGGATGGCCAGTTTTTGGGCCGCGTCGGTGCCGTCGATGTCCATCGTGGGGTCGGCTTCGGCGTAGCCCTGGCGTTGGGCTTCGGCCACGGCCTGGGCAAACGTGCAGTTTTCTTCTTCCATCCGTGTGAGGATGTAGTTGCTGGTGCCGTTGAGGATGGCGTGGATCGACGTAATCTGATTGGCCGAAAGGCACTGGCTGATGTTGGTGATGATGGGAATACCTCCGGCCACCGCGGCTTCGAAAGCGATTGTGCGGCCAAGTGCCCGGGCCCGGTCGAACAGCTCGCCCCCGTGCTCGGCCAGCAGCGCCTTGTTGGCCGTGATGACATCTTTGCCGCTTTCCAGCAGGCGGAGCATGATGGTCCGGGCCGGCTCCAAGCCGCCGATGAGCTGAGCCACGGCCTTGATCTCGGGGTTGCCGGTTACGTCTTCCAGGCGGTCGGTCATCACACCCTGGGGGAGCCGGATGGCCCGGGGCTTGGCCGGATTCCGTACCACCACTTTCTCTAGCCAGAGCGTGCGTCCGGCGTGCCGAGCGGTGCGGTCGCCGTAGTCCAACAGCAGCCGGGCCACGCCGGTGCCGACGGTGCCCAGACCCACGATGGCTACCTTGGTCTTTTCCATGGACGCTTGCTTCCGCCAGCAAAGCAGGAAACCTGTCAGCGGCAGTCGGAAAAATGGCTGCGGCTGCGAATTTTGAGGGTGGATAAACGGCTCGGCCCCGAAGGAATGCTCCCCCGGGCGAGGATACAAAAGTGCCATCGTAGGTCTCGGGCCGCAGAACCGTCAAGGTTGTCACAACCGGCAGGATCGGTCCTGGCAGGGGCGTTTGCCCCAGGGAAAAGAAATGCCCCCGTCGGGGATGCACTCCTGGCCAAAGGGGAGAAGCTATCTTTGCACAGTCAGGAGCACTAGGCCCGTTGCGTTTCCGGCAAACCGGGTTGGCTCGACTCGGCCCCCCGGTTCAAGGCACCAAGCAGACCGGAACGCTTCGGACCAGCCACGCCGCCGAAAGCGGCCGGCGCAATCGGGGCAATCGAACTCCCCCGACGCGTTAACTCCTTTGCCGCCATTCAGGGCCCCGGCTATGAACACCCCCGATCTGCCCGACGCTCGCTCTCACCAGACGCAGCCCAACTCGCTGGCCGAAGAATCGCTCCGCCGCGGATACGCATTCGGCTGGCTGAGCGTCCTGCTGGCCTGCTTGATTCCGGCTGCGGTAATGGCTCTCTCCGGGCACACGCCCGGCTCAGCGGCTTCGGCCGCAGCCCAGGCAGGCTTCGTCACTTTGCAACAACTGCCCATCAGCCACTTGGCCTTGCATCTGGTGGTCGGTGCGGCGGGAGTGGCTTTTGGCATGTGTGTGCTGTTGATGGCCTGGATCCATTACCAAAGCGAAGGCGAATGCTCGGTGATGGTGTTGGGGCTAGCCATCGCCTGTGCGGCCACGATGGATATCGTGCATCTGGCCGGGGCGGGCCAGTTGTTGCCCTTGCAAACTTCCTGGGAGGGATTTCTCTGGAGCACATGGTGCTTGAGTCGGTTTCTGTTCGCCGCCCTGCTGGTCGGCGGCATCTACGCTACGGGTCTGGAACTGGGGGAGCCGCGCCGCAGACGTCTTAGCACGGTGGGTTCGCTGGGAATCACAATAGCCGTGAGTCTGTTTTCCGGGACGGCCGTGTACCTGATTTCCCAGCATCCATGGCTTACCGGGGATCGCGCAACGGTTCGCGCCTGGACTTCGGTGGCCGATCTGCTCACTACGGGCGTGTTTTTGCTGGGGGGCGTGTGGGTCTTTCCCCGCTACTGGCGAGGCCGCCCCTCGCCGCTGGCCATGATGCTGTGGATTTCCGTGCTTCCCCACGTGGCTTCCGACCTTTACTTGTGGTTGGGGGCCAAAACCGTTCTGGATGCCACATTCATCGCCGCCGGGACGATGAAGCTGATGGCCTATTCCCTGCCCGGGCTGGGGCTGGTTATGGAACACATCGGCCAGTTGCGCCGGGAGCAGCAAGTGCGCGAGGAGCTGCAATACTACGCCGCCGAACTGGAAGTGACCCGAATCACCTTGGAAGAACAGACCTATCTGCTGCACGAACACCGCTTGCAGCTTGAACGCCAGAACCATGCTTTGCAGGAACAGGCGGCCAAACTGGAAGAATCGCAACGGGCGGCCGAAGCGGCCAGCCAGAGCAAATCGGAGTTCCTGGCCAACACCAGCCACGAAATCCGCACTCCGCTAACGGCCATTATCGGCTATTCGGAAGTGCTGCTGGACCGGCTCCAGGACCCGGAAAACCGCCGCGCCGTGGAAACCATCCGCCGCAACGGCGAGTTCCTGCTGGCTCTGATTAACGACATCCTCGATCTTTCGAAAATCGAAGCCGGACGCCTGGAAGTAGAACGCATCGAATGCTACCCGGTGCAACTGCTGCGCGAAGTGGTCGAGCTGATGCGCCCCCGGGCCGACAGCCGCAACCTGAAGCTCCAAGTAGAACTGGCCACGCCCATCCCGCAGCGGATTACCAGCGATCCCACCCGGCTGCGCCAGGTGCTGGTCAATCTGGTGGGCAACGCCATCAAGTTCACCGAGATTGGCGGAGTGACAATCCGGGCGGCGCTGGTCCAGGAGGAGGGCCAGGAACCGCTACTGGAGTTCCGCGTCATCGACACCGGCATCGGCATTCCCAAGGAAAAACTGGACACCATCTTCCAGCCCTTCAGCCAGGCCGACACGTCGGTCACGCGCAAGTTCGGCGGCACCGGGCTGGGGCTTACCATCTCCCGGCGGCTGACGCGGATGCTCGGCGGCGATTTGACCGTGGAAAGCACTCCCGGCAAGGGAAGCACGTTCATCGTCCGCGTCAAGACCGGCCCGCTGGACGGCGTGCCCATGGTGGCCAGTCTCGAACCGTCCCAGGAGGGCAACCGCCGGAAGAAGACCGAAGCGGACCAGGCCGTCGACTTGCGCGGTGCGAGGATTCTGGTGGCCGAAGACGGTCCGGACAACCAGCGGCTAATCTCCTTCCTGCTTCGCAAAGCCGGTGCCGAGGTGGAACTGGCCGAAAACGGCCAGAAGGCCGTGGAAATGGTCCAAGCCGCCGAGGAAAAAGGGCAACCCTACGATCTGGTGCTCATGGACGTGCAAATGCCTGTGATGGACGGCTACACGGCCACGGGCAAGTTGCGCGAGCTTGGCTTCCGTTTGCCCATCGTGGCTCTGACCGCCCACGCCATGAAGGGCGAGCTGCAAAAGGCCAAACAGGCCGGCTGCGACGACCACCTGGCCAAACCGTTCCGCAAACAGCAGTTGTTGGAAACGGTGGCCCGCCACTTGAAAACGGCCGCCGCGAAGACCGAAGACTCGCCCCGCTCCGATTCGCCCACTACGGCAGTCGATGTGCTGGACTGGTGCGTGTGAGTTGAGGGCCAGAAGGTTCCCCCGTTCCGCTTCAGGGCTTCTGTACCACAAACCTTCCGCCCTGAGTTCCGAAAAGGAGCATCTGGCTCCGGTGCGGAACAAACGCCGACTTTCCTCTTTGCCGAGCCGCTTCCCGTTGCCAGCCAAGAAAATGTGCCAAGCAGACGGTTTAAGGCGGTAGTAGTAACGGTCATCCGTTTGAAACACGCACGCTCGCAATCGGGCAGCGCCCAAAGGCCAGAGGCTGTGTGCTTCGAAGGGCGCAAACGCCGGCAGTACTTCGAACGGGGGGAGCGTCTTTGGGCCGGCATCGCTTCCGGCTGCATCAGCTTCTGCTGGTGTAAATACGGGGGGTTATGAGTTTGTGGGATGTAGCGCTTCCACTGGTGAAAAAAGACCAATTCGGCAGGCCACGCTTTCCTTCCGGCTTGCCTTGCGCCGCAGGCATCGTAAGTCAATGGTGAACAGGGAAATAGAAGCAACATCCCCTCCCCCCAGCGGAGGGAAAACCGCGTGCCCCACTTCTTGAGCGTGCGGCTGCCCAGCCAGGGAAAAACCTTGTTTCAGCTACGGAGACTGTTTCGGTGTTCGACGATCCGGAACTCGTGCAAAGTTTTGTCGAAGAATCCCTGGAACACCTGGCCGACATCGAGCAGGAACTGCTGTTGATTGAACAGCAGGGCGAACAGCTCGACTTGGAGCTGGTCAATAAGGTGTTCCGGGCCATCCACTCGGTCAAAGGAGCGGCCGGGTTCCTGGGCCTGACCCAGATCAACCAACTGGCCCACAGCGCCGAGCATGTGCTGGACCTGATCCGCAACGGCCAACTGGTGCCCAGCAGCGAGGTGGTGGATGTGCTGCTGCGGGCGGCCGACCAGTTGCGCTGGATGATCCAAAACGTGGACCAGAGCCAAGAGTGCGACATCCAGGAACTGGTCCAGCAGTTGCAGCAGGCCGCCTCGGGCGCTGCGGGCGAAGAAGCCGCTTCCGGGCAACGAGAAACAACCGAGCAGCGAGAAACAACCGAGCAGCAGAACACCCCGGGACCGCAAAACGAAACGGCCCAGGAGCAACCGTCTTCCCAGTCTTCTGACGGTTCTGCTTCCGGCCAGGAAAAGTCCGCTTCGCCCACTCCGGTCCAGTCGAACGCAGCCCCGGCCCAGGGGCAGACGCAGCCTTCCGCCGCCGGAGAAACCAAGGCCGCATCCGGCCAGGCTGCGCAGCCTCCTTCGCCCCCGGCTGCCCAAAAGCAAAACGGCGCAGGGGGACCTGCGCCCCAGAAACCGACCCCACGAACGACCGCTGCGGAAACTAGTTTGCGCGTGCCGGTCCACGTGCTGGACCGGCTGATGAACCTGGCCGGAGAGCTGGTGCTGTCCAGGAACCAACTGCTGCAACAGTTGGACACCTCGCTGGTCCAGGGGGGCGGGGCCATTGTGGCCGGGCTGGATCGGGTTACCAGCGAACTGCAAGAGGCGGTGATGCAAACCCGCTTGCAGCCCCTGGGCAACGTGCTCAACCGCTTCGGCCGCGTGGTGCGCGATCTGGCCCGGAAGCTCGGCAAGCAGTGCCGCCTGGAAATCACCGGCAAGGAAGTCGAAGTGGATAAGTCGATTATCGAGGCAATCAGCGACCCTCTCACCCATCTGGTGCGTAACGCGCTGGACCACGGAATCGAAACGCCCGAACAGCGCGTCGCCGCCGGCAAGGAGCCGGAGGGCCGGCTGGAGCTTCGGGCCTATCACCAGGCCGGCAAGGTCTGCCTGGACGTGGTGGACGACGGCCGGGGAATCGACCCGCAGCGGCTCAAGGAAAAGGCGGTGGCCCGAGGGCTGATTTCCCGCGAGCGGGCCGAAGCGATGAGCACCCGCGAAGCCCTGCAACTGATCTTCGCCCCCGGCTTCAGCACCGCCGAGAAGGTGACCGACGTGTCGGGGCGCGGCGTGGGCATGGACGTGGTGCGGAGCAACATCGAGCGGCTTGGCGGCACCGTCGAAGTGGAAAGCCAACTGGGCCAGGGAACCACCGTGCACATCACCTTGCCGCTGACGCTGGCGATCATCCCTTCGCTGATCGTGCGCTGCGGCTGCCAGCCCTTTGCCGTGCCTCAGGTGAACATCGTCGAGCTGGTGCGGGTGCGCGCCGGGGAACGGCAACGGCGGATCGGGCGGATTAAGGAAGCCCCCGTGCTACGACTCCGCGGCGACTTGCTGCCGCTGGTGCATTTGAGCGAAGTGCTCTGGGGGAGCCAGCCCCAGGCGACCGAGGGGCCCATCAACATCCTGGTGCTGGAAAGCGGCCAGCAGCGTTACGGGCTGGTGGTCGATGCGCTGGAAGACTCGCAGGAGATTGTGGTCAAGCCGCTGGGACAGCATCTCAAAGGGTGCCCCTGCCTGGCCGGGGCGACCATCCTGGGCAACGGACAGGTGGCGTTGATTCTGGACGTGGCCGGAATCGCCGCCTCGGTGCAGTTGCGCAACGTGCAACAGCAAGAAGCCGAGGACGCCGCCGAGGAAGAAGCAACCGCGGCCGATTCCCAAACCGTGCTGCTCTTTACCAACCATCCGGAAGAATACTTCGCCGTGCCCATGGGGCTGGTGGCCCGGATCGAACGGGTACGCCGCGAGCAATTGCAGCACTTGGGCGGGCACCAGGTTCTGCAATACGAACACGACACGCTGCCAGTGCTTCAGTTGGACCGGCTGCTTCAGGTCAAGCCGGCCCCGGAAACCCGGCGGCTTTTCGCCATTATCTTCCGCCTGCGTCGCCGGGAAGTGGGCCTGCTGGTGCCCGAGCTTTGCGACGTGCAGGAAATCCCGCTGGAGGTGGACACCGAAAGCTTCGTCGAACCGGGGGTGATGGGCTCAGTAGTGGTGGACGGTCGCACGGTGAGGCTGCTGGACCTGTTCGAGCTGGCCCAGAAGGCCCATCCGGAGTGGTTCGCCCGCTCGCCGGCGGAGCCTGCGCCCGAAGCCGCTCCTACGCAGTACCGGCTGCTGGTGGTGGAAGACTCCAAGTTCTTCCGCACCAAGGTGGCCGAATTCCTGACCCAGGCCGGCTACCAGGTGCGGCAGTGCGAGGACGGCCAGGAGGCCTGGGACCTGCTCTGCTCCGGCCAGGCGGAAGTGGACCTGCTGATTACCGACATCGAGATGCCTCGAATGAACGGGTTCGAGCTGTGCCGGGCCATTCGCCAGCATCCGCAGTGGAGCTGGCTGCCGGTGGTGGCCCTCACTTCGCTTTCCAGCCAGGAAGACGTGCAGCGCGGCCGAGAGGCCGGCGTGGACGACTACCAGGTGAAGATGGATCGCGAGCAGTTGCTCGAAAGCGTCGGCCGGCTACTGCAACAGAAACGACGACCGGCTCCCCAGGAAGAACCGGTTCCCGTGGGCTGAGCCGGGACAGTTGCGTACGCGTTTCCCCGTGCCCACAAGCGGCTTTCCTCCTGCCAAGGAACCCAAGGAGATGATGGGCGTAGCACCTTCCCTGACTCCCGCACCGGAAAACACCGCGGCCACCGAGCCGGTGGTTACGTTCTACGTGGGCCCGCTGCTGCTGGGGCTGCCGATTGCCCAGGTGCGGGAAATCAACCGGCACTTGGACTTCACCCCGGTGCCGCACGCCCCGCCCCAGGTACGCGGCGTGGTGAACCTGCGCGGCGAGGTGGTCACCGTGCTGGACTTGCACCGTGTGCTGGGGCTGCCCGCGGCCGAACAAACGCTCCAGACGCGCAATTTGATTGTCTTCTACCAGGGCGAGCCGGTCGGGCTGCTGGTGGACCAGGTGGCCGACATCGTGGAAGTGGACCCGGAGGAGCTGAACCCTCCGCCGGCCAACGTGCAGGGGGTGCAGGCCCGGTTCTTCCGCGGCGTGCTTCCTATGGAACGGGACATCCTGGTGCTGTTGGACCTGGACGAAGCCTTGTCCCTGACGGCCGAAAAGGGCGGTAACTCGCGACAGGAAAACACCCGGAGTTGATGTGTCGATAACCCAAACGTCCCTCGTTTGTAGCTAACACAGGAGTTTGCCATGCAAAAGCGTTTGACCCTCTTGTTCCTGGGCATTGGTTTGGTGCCGCTGCTGTTGGTCGGCGGGATTAGCTACCTGCTGGCCTCGGCCGGAATGAACCAGATTATGACCCAGGTGGAGCAGGAAACCCGCTCCAAGGCCGAAAGCATCCTGGTAGGTCTGCGGGAAGCGAAGAAGCAGGAAGTCCAAAACTACTTCAATACGATTCGCGACCAGGTGCTCGCCTTGTCGGAGGACCGTTCGATGATCCGGGCGATGCGGCAGTTCTACTTTGCCATTGCCGACTACCCCGCCCAACGCAAAGTCAACTCCGACCAGTTGGCCAAAATGCGCCGCGAGCTGGCGGCGTTCTACCGGGGGGTGTTCCAGGCCGAATACGAAAAACGCAACGGAGGGAAGCAGCCCCCGGTGGACCAGGTGCTTCGCCGCCTGGACCCCGTGGCCGTCCTGCTCCAGCACGCTTATCTGTTTAGCAACCCCAATCCCTTGCACGCCAAGCATCTGCTGGAAGTGGCCGACACCGGGACCGACTACGACAAAATCCACCAGGCCTATCACCCGATGCTGGCTGGATTCCGCAAGAAGTTCGGCTATGGGGACCTGTTCCTGGTGGATGACGAAACCGGGCGGATCCTCTACAGCGTTCAGAAGCGGGTGGACTTTGGCACCTCGCTGCTGGATGGGCCCTGGAGCGACACCGGGCTGGCTGCGGTGTTCCGCCAGGCGCGGGAATCGGACACCCGAGACTCGTTTTTCCTGGCCGATTACATGCTCTACCCGCCCGACTTTAACGAACCGGCTGCGTTCATCGCCTCGCCGGTGTTCGACCGGGGCGAGCGGATTGGTGTGCTCATCTTCCAGTTGCCGGCCGACCGCATCTGCCAGATCGTGGCCGAGCGGAGCGGACTGGGCAAAACCGGCGAGATTCTGCTGGTGGGCCCGGACTTCCTCATGCGGTCCAACTCCTACCGCAAGCCGGAAACCCACTCGCTGATTGCCTCGTTCCGCAACCCGGAACAGGGCCGCGTGGAAACCGACTCGGCCAAGGCGGCACTTACCGAAGGCAAAAGCGGCGTGTTAATCGAACGGGACTATATGGGCCAGGAGACGATTACCGCCTACACGCCAATCAACCTGATTGGCTTTAAGTGGGCGCTGCTGGCCAAGATGGATACGGCCGAAGCGTTCCAGACCATCGGCGAAATCCGGCAGGCGGCCGCCTCGTCGAAGGCCAGCCTGCTGGGCTGGTCGCTGGGACTGGGCGTGTTGATTTCCGCGGCCGTGGTCGGGCTGGGCCTGATGACCGCCCGCAACATTACTCGCCCGCTCATCAAACTGGCCGAGTTCACCCGCCAGATCGCCCAGGGCAACCTGGCCCTGCGGTGCGACGTGGAGGCCAAGGACGAACTGGGCGTGGTGATCGAATCGGCCAACCAGATGCGGGACAACCTGTATCACATGGTCGAACAGCTTCGGGAAAACGTCCGCGTACTCGGTTCGGCTTCGCAACAGATGGCCACCACGGCCGACCAGTTGACCCAGGGGAGCAAGACCGCCCTGGCCGAAACTTCGACCGTCGCCGGCGTGATTCGCGAAACGACCGGTTCGATGCAGCAGATGGCCGCTTCCACCCAGGAAATGTCCGACAACGTGAAGGCCGTTTCCACCGCGGTGGAGGAAATGAGCGCCACAATCAACGAGATTGCCCAAAACGCCGAACGTTCGGCCAGCGTAGCGGCCGACGCCGCACGGCTGACCGACGAGACCAACGCCAAGATTGGCGAAATGGGCAATGCGGCTGAGGAAATCGGCAAGGTCATCGAAGTCATCCAGGACATCGCCGAGCAGACCAACCTGCTGGCGCTGAACGCCACCATCGAAGCGGCCCGAGCCGGCGAAGCAGGCAAAGGGTTCGCCGTGGTGGCCACCGAGGTGAAGGAACTGGCCAGGCAGACGGCCACGGCCACCGACGACATCCGCAACCGCATCCAGCGGATCCAGGTGGCCACGAACGACGCCATCGGGGCCATCGGCCACATCACCGAGGTGATTCAGAACGTCAACGAAGTGGCCCGTGCCATCGCTTCGGCCGTGGAAGAGCAGTCCATCACCACCAAGGAGATTGCCCAGAACGTGGCCCAGACGGCCACCGCGGCCGAAATGGTCTCCAAGGGAGTGAGCGATTCGGCGAAAGCCAGCCAGGACGTCGTGCAACGGATTACCCAGGTGGATCAGGTACTGGACCAGACGGCCCAAGGAGCTGTCCAGACCCAATCGGCCAGCCAGGAGCTGATGCGCCTGGCCGAAGAGCTGCGGGAACTGTTGGACCAGTTCCGCACCACCATGGAAACCGACAGCAACGCCGTTCCGGCGGCCGCCCGGGACGAAGAAAAGGTTGCAACCGCTCCTGCGGCCGAAGCCGTCTGTGCCAGTTGAACCGGTGGTACGGCCGGTTCTCCCGCTGCGGATTTTTCCAGCACGCCCCGGGCCTTGGCCCGGGGTTTTTGCTGGCATCGAGCGATTTTGCCGGTACACGGTTCCGCCGCGATAGTTGCACTGGGCAAAACTAGCCGGTTTCCCCCCCGTTGGGAGGAAAAACGTGTGCTACGCTTGCAATAACCAGGACCACCCGTGGCTTTTCGGCCAGTGGGGATTTAACAGGCTGTCACAAAATTTTTCCGTTGCAATCGCCACACCCGAGCATTGGAGCGACGACCAAGGGTTTTGTGACGTGCTCTCATAACGGGGAACGAACCACGAAAAGCAATTGGGTAGAACCATGGTTCTGAAAGTGCTGGTGGTGGACGATTCGGTGGTGTACCGCAGCGTGGTGCGCAACCTGCTTGCGTCGCAGCCGGATATCGCCGTTGCCGGTGTGGCCGCCAATGGTCTCATTGCACTGAATCAAATCGACGTGCTGCAGCCGGACCTGCTGACCCTCGATTTTGAAATGCCCGAGCTGGACGGCCTAGGTGTGCTCAGGGCACTGCGGGAGCGAGGGGCTCAGGCTCCCGGGGCGATCATGCTCAGTTCGTTTACGCGGCGTGGGGCGCGGGTAACCATCGAAGCACTGCACCTGGGCGCGTTTGACTTCGTGCCCAAGCCGGAAACGAGCAATCTGGCCGAAAGCCGCCGGGTGCTGGCCGAGACGTTGCTGCCCAAGATCGAAGCGTTCGCCCAGTCTCGTAAGCTGCGAAACGGAGCTTCCGGAACCGGCCCCAAGGCGGACGCTTCCCCCGCCGGGAAGGTTCCGCCTCCGCCCTCTCGACCGGCTGTGCCGGGATTCCGCCTGCAACCCCAAGTGGTGGCCATTGGCGTTTCCACCGGAGGGCCGGAAGCCCTGACCCATGTGATTCCCCAATTGCCCGCCGACTTTCCGCTGCCGGTGCTGGTGGTGCAACACATGCCGCCGGTGTTTACCCGCTCGCTGGCCGAAGACCTGGACCGTCGCAGCCGGTTGCACGTCTGCGAAGCCGAAGACGGCCAACAGGTTCAGCCCGGCTGGGTGTATATCGCACCGGGGGGGAAGCAGATGAAGGTGGTTTCCCTGACCGGCACCCCGACGATCCGTATCACCGACGATCCGCCGGTGAAAAGCTGCCGCCCTTCGGTCGATTACCTGTTCTGTTCCCTGGCCGATGCCTATCAGGGGCGCGTACTGGCCGTGGTGATGACCGGCATGGGGGACGACGGGGCCGACGGCTGCCAGCGGCTCAAGGCCGCCGGAGCCACCGTGGTAGCTCAGGACAGGTCCACCTGCGTCGTCTGGGGCATGCCGCGGGCGGTGGTGGAACGCAACCTGGCCGATTTCGAAGTTCCCTTGGACGAAATCCCTTCGACCATCCTGCGTTGTGTACGCCAGAAGGTGCTCGTATGACCCATCGCGCTGCCGAAGTCGCCGAACTGATTGAGCTGATCCAGAAACTTTGCGGCGTCTGCCTGAACGAATCCAAACTTTACCTGCTGGAAACCCGGCTCGATGAAATCCTCGTCCGGCATGGGCTGGCTTCCTACCAGGAGCTGGCCCGGGCGGCCGCCTCTCCCGGTGCGCTGAAACTGAGGCAGGAGATTATCGAGGCGATTACCACGCGCGAAACGCTGTTTTTCCGCGACGAAGCCCCCTTTCAGGCCCTGCAGCACAAGGTGCTGCCGGAGCTGATCGACCTGAAGGAAAAAACCCCGTTCCCCCGGCGCATTCGCATCTGGTCGGCCGCCTGTAGCACGGGCCAGGAACCTTACAGCATCGCCATCGTGCTGCGGGAGACGATCCCCAACGTGGACGCCTGGGACGTGCAGATTCTGGCCACCGACATTTCCCAGGAAGCCATCGACAAAGCCAGCTGCGGCGAGTACGAACCATTCGAGGTCCAACGAGGGCTCCCCCAGCGGTTGCTGCACAAGTATTTCCAACAGCAAGGCAAAGTGTGGCGGGTCCGCGATTCGCTGCGGTGGATGATCAAGTTCGAGCGGCGCAACCTGTTGGATCCGTTCACGGGGTTGGGGCCCTTTGATATCGTTTTCTGCCGCAACGTGCTCATCTACTTCGACAAGCCCACCCGGCGGGACATTCTGCTACGGCTCTGCCGAGTGATGCCGGAGTACGGCTATTTGTTCGTCGGCTCTTCGGAATACCTGGGCGAGTTCGGCCCTCAGTTCCGGCCGCAGCATCACTGCCGGGCGGTGTACTATCGCCCCAATCTCCCGGCTCAGCAGCCGCAGCAAAGCGGCCTGGGCAGTGGGGCTTCCGTCTGATGTTGCCACTACAAGCGGCTGCAGAAGATCGCATCTTAACTTGCTGATCCCAGCACGCCGTCAATAGCGCGATTCAACCGCCCGAAGCGTTGCTACAGATGGCTCCGTGCACATAGCAGGTGTAACAGGCCCCGTGCGTCACGGCAAACGCGCCCAGGGCCTGCTGGAGCCGATCGCCCAGTCGGGCTTCGGGGGTTTCGAGCAGCAGCGGGCAGACGTACACCCCCCGGTCGGTAACGATGCGGCAGTGGTGGCACAAGAGCCGGCTCAGATCGTAGTCGGCCAGCATCTCGGCTGTAACGCGTTCTGTGGGCAGGTAGCCGCGGCTGCGCTGGGTTTCGGCTCCTAGGTGGATCGTGGGCAGGATTTTCAGCCGGGGGCGGGTGTATCCGCGCCGCTTGAGCACCTGGACGAACTGCTCGATGACTTCCTGTTCTTGTTCCAACGGCCAGGTGCGCGTCGCGGTGATAATCGGCAGGAACCCGGCCTGAACCAGTTGTTCCACCCCGCGCATGGTACGCTCGAACGTGCCGGCGCCGCGGATTGGGTCGTTCGTTTCGGCGGAAAACCCATCCAGCGAAACGCGAAACTCCAGCGAATAGAGCGAGTCGGCCTCGGCCTGAGCCAGGCGTTCCAGCCACGCAGGCCGGAACACCGTGGCGTTGGTCAACACCGTAGCTGGTCCGTATTGCAGCGTGTGTTCCAGGATGGGCACCATGTCCCGGTTCAGGAACGGTTCGCCGCCGGTGTAGTAGAACTCCTTGACGCCCAGGGCGGCCGCTTCTTCCAGCACTGGGAGCACATCGTCCAGTTTGAGAAAGCCGAACGTGCGGTTGCGCGGGCTGCAACTGATAAAGCAGTGATGACATTCCAGATTGCACAGCGTGCCGGCCACCTGGAACCACAGTTGGTCCAAATGCTCTAGCGGCACGCACGGCCGCGGGGAATCGGCCGGAGGCTCAGGCTTCGGGAAGCGGGTCATGGGCAATTCCGATGCGTTCGAGTCGGGCGGCAGCTTCGGCATACAGGTCCCGCGGCGGCCCGTCGCTTAGCAGACGGAACACGTCCCGCACCTGGTGCCAGCCGCGCTGGAGCAGAAACTGGGAGTTGCGCCCGTAGCTTTTGGCTCCCAGCACGAAAAAGTCCGGTTCCGGCGTAGCCAGCAATTCGGCTGGAGCCGGGCCCTGTTGCAGACAATCGCCGCTTGCGTTTTGGAGCAGCGACGCGGCCAGGCGAATCGGCCCCTGGGTGGCGTAGCACTGATGCAGGTGCAGCTCGCAGGTCAAGGACCAATCGCCCCGGTAGCCTGTGTGGGAAAGGATGCGTTCCACTTCCAGAGTGTGCGGTCCGTTGCCTGTAAGCGCAACGTGTACTTTCCCGCCGGCAGGAACGAGCCGCTCCACGCGCACCCCGGGCAGCCAGGTCACGGGACTTTCGGCCAAGGCCAGGTGGTTGGCTTGCCGGGCCAGCTCGTCGCGCAGGGGGAGCGGATCCCCGGGCCATCGGGCGATTGGCCCCTGACCCGGCGGCGGCACGCGACGCGTAATCCACCACACCCGGGTGCCGGGCACTTCCCGGGCCAACTGGGCCAGAGCCACCACGGACGTGGCAGCCGAGTAACCGCTGCCGACAACCAGCACCCGACGCCCGGCAAACCACGCCCGCTGGGCACCCAGCACGTCGGGCAATCCGCGGTGGATTCGGTCCTTGCAGGTTTCTTCGCCGGGAGCGGGCAATCCACCGTCGCCCAGCGGATTGGGCCGGCCGAACGTGCCGGTGCAGTCGAGCACTACGTCGGCCGTCTCGCACCACTGGTGGCCCTGCTCGTCCTCTAGCAGCAGCCGGAACGGCACCCCGGCCCGGGGACGCTCGGGCGGCAGATCGGTCTTGAGCAGCCCGGTGCGCCCCACCGCCAGCACGCGCACCCCCTGGTGCACCGCGGCGGCAAGCTGCGGCAGTCGGGCCAGGGGTTCCAGCAGCCTGGCGACGATCTGGGCGGCCGTGGGCGCTTCGTCCCAGGGAAGCAACCACTGCGGGTCGTGTTCTTTCAGGCACCGGGCGGCCAGCGGCGAACAGATCCTTCGCCAGGGAGTAAACCACCGCACATGGGCAAACTGCCGCAGGTGATTGCCCAAGTGGCCTTGTTCGTACACCCGCACCGAGTAGCCGAGCTTGCAAGCGTACAGGGCCGCTTCCAGTCCCACCGGACCGGCTCCGAGAATGGCCACGCGTCGTCCACGGGGGTTCATCGCTTCTGCTCACGGGCAAGGCCGGCTACGTGGGTTCCGGTTGCAGCTTCAGTTATGGCTGTTGGCATGCCGGGGACACCCGGGCACCATGTGCGTTGTACGTTCCACTGGCCGTTGCGGTTCATCTGACAGGCTGCGGCTGGGCGGGTCCGCTGCCGCCGTGTAGCATGAAATCACCGGGTTTATTCCAGCTTGAAGGAACCAACACGATGCGTTTTTCCCAGGCCGCGTTGCTTATGGTACTGCTCTCCGGCGCCGCCGGGGCCGAGCCGGCTCCGGGCCCCGACTGCTTGCCCTTTCGCGGAGTGAATCTCTGCGGTGCCGAGTTCGGCCAGAAGCACCTGCCGGGAATCTACGGCAAGCATTATATCTATCCGACTACGGCAGAAGTCGATTATTTCCTCGGCCGCGGAATGAACACGTTTCGCATTCCGTTTCGCTGGGAACGGATGCAGCGCCGCCTGGGCGGACCGCTTCATCTGCAGGAGCTGGCTCGGTTGGATAAACTGGTTGCCTACATCACTGGCCGTGGCGGGTATGTGATCCTCGATCCGCACAACTTCGCCCGCTACCGGGGCCGGGTGATCGGTTCCCGGGAAGTGAGCTACGCCCATTTTGCCGATTTCTGGGCGCGCCTGGCGCGGCACTACAAGAACAACACCCGGGTCATCTTCGGCCTGATGAACGAACCGCACGACATGCCTACCCGGCAATGGCTCCGGGCAGCCAACGCGGCCGTGGCTGCCATTCGCCGCACCGGGGCACGCCAACTGGTGCTGGTACCGGGGAACGGGTGGTCCGGGGCCCACAACTGGCATCAGGACTGGTACGGCGAACCAAACGCCCGGGTGATGCTGGAGTTCCGCGATCCGGCCGACAATTTCGCCTACGAAGTACACCAATACTTGGACCGCGACTCCTCCGGAACCACTTCCCAGGTGGTAAGTCCCCAGGTGGGCGTCGAGCGCCTACGCCGCTTCACCCAGTGGCTGCGCCGACACCGGCGGCGAGGTTTTCTGGGTGAGTTCGCCGCAGCCAATGCCACCATCGGACCGCAGCCTCACCAGCTCGGCGATGAAGCCATCACGGCCATGCTGGAACACCTGCACCAGAACCGGGAGGTATGGCTGGGCTGGACCTGGTGGGCGGCCGGTCCCTGGTGGGGAGAGTACCGCTTTACGCTGGAGCCCACCGCCGATGGAAAAGACCGCCCAGCGATGCGGCTGCTGGTCCCTTGGCTCAAACGGCCCTTGTCCCCAGCCCGCTAAGCCCCAGCGTGCCGCCACCACAGCAGCAGATAAACGCCCCAGGGGAGGAGCGACAGCGCCCAAGTGGCCGCGACCAGCACTGCCGGCGGGCGGCTGCGGCGAACGCGCAGCACCACGGCCAGCAGCCCCAGGGCGAAAAGGGCCAGAGCCAGCGAGGCCACCAGCAGGTACTCGGCGGCCAACTGCCAGCCCAGCCCCCGGTCGCCAAGTAGCCAGGTGACCAGGCCGCCCAACTCGCAGGCCAGCAGAAACAACAGGGCCAGCAGCCAGCCGGTGGTCAGGGCGTCGGCCGCGGGCGACTCGCCCGTGCCGCGGCGCAGCTTCCCCCCGGCCTTTTTCGCCCGCGACGTTTTCCGCGCCGGGGCACGCCGGCCCGATTTGCGTTTTCCCGATGGCATGGACTCGGGCTCGCAGTTGCAGAACAGGGAACCATGCTCGCACAAACGGCTTTTGCAGATTCTAGCTCTGCGGCCCGGGAGCACGAACCCCGTCAGGAGCAAAACATTGTCACACCGGGCGTCGGAGACTTAGAATTGAGGGAGTCGCCCTCCACGAAGGGGCCGCGGTTCTTACCACGCATTCAGCCGAAGGAAGCCATAATGCGGTCTGCATCGCTGCTGGTGCTGCTTGCGGCGGCCAGTATCTTCTCTCAGCCGGTGCTTCGTGCCGAAGAACCAGAAGGGTTGCGCCGCTTGTTTGAGCAACTGAACTCGGATCTCTACCATGCCCGGGAAGAAGCCACCCGGCGGCTGATCCAGCAAGGGGCCGAAGTGGTGGAACCGCTGGTGGAATACTCCCGCAGCCAGGGGCTGGAAGTCTGGATGCGCACACTGCGCATTCTGCACCAGATGGCCCTGCTGGACGACGAAGCCACCGCCCAGGCGGCACGCAAGGCGTTGGACCTTCTGGCCCGGGACGCCGCCACGCTCTACGGCCAGGAAGCCCGAAGAATCATCCGACGCTTGCACGTTCAGGAACGAGAGCGTGCCCTGGCCCGGCTGCAACAACTGGGCGCCCGCTTTGTGCAAAAGATTACGCCGACCGGCATGGTCGTCTCGTTCCTGGTGATTGACCGCAAGTGGAAAGGGACCAAGAAAGACCTGCGCCTGCTGGGAAAACTGGACCATCTGCAAGGGCTGGCTCTGTACACGAGCCAGGCCGACGATTCTCTGGTACCGGTGCTTTCCTCGCTGCATCGGCTCCAGGCCGTGCAGTTGTACGGAACGCGGATTTCGGAACAAGGGCTGTTGCAACTGCGCCGCGTCTGGCCTCCGGAAGTGCAACTGGACGTGCGTCGCGGGGGTTTCCTGGGTGTGCAAGGCTCGGATCGCGAGCTGCGCTGCGTCATCCAAGCGGTTCAGCCCGGCTCTGCGGCCGAAAAGGCCGGCCTGCGCCCCCTGGACGTGGTGATCAAAGCGGACGGTAAGCCGGTAACCAACTTCCGTTCGCTGACCAAAATCATCGCCGAAAAAGTCCCGGGCGACAGACTCGAATTGGTGGTGCTCCGCCAGGGAAAAACCGTCAAACTCACCGCCGTGCTGGGAAGCTGGTAAGAGTCCTCCAGGAGTCGCGATTCGGCGCCGTGGGACTGCTAGTCCCTTTTGCCACGAGGCGCCCCTACCAGCCATCCGGCAATCCCCAGCAGCCGGGGGTTACCAGCTCGACCGAGTTGCCGGCCGGATCGCGGAAGTAGAGCGAAATGCCTCCGCGGGGCCAGTGCACCTCCTGTTCGATCTCCACGCCGCAGGCGGCCAGGTGCTTGCGCCAAGCGGGCAGGGTTTCCGCTTCGATGGCCAGGGCAAAGTGTGCGGGGCCTCGTGCCCCGTGCGGCGGTAGGTTTCCGCCGGGAGCTTCGGTAGCCTGGGGCCGAAACACCAGCAACATGCTCCTCCGGCCCACGCGGAAAAACACGTGGCGCCCCGGTTCCCGATCCACCACCGGCAGCCCGAGCACCCGGGCGTAAAACGCTTCGGCCGCCTCCAGGTCGTCGGCATATACGCCTAGTTCCAGCACGTGGGATACCGGCGGAGCGGGCAGCGAACAGCCGGGTTCGGACATGGCAAGCTCCGGCGCACTGGAAACAGAAGCAGTGCCGGGAACGCACGCGTAGGGCCGTGCCGGACGGGTGCCGCGCCGCCCGGTGCCGGCAGTTTGTCACGGAAAAGCCACACTCCGGCCGGGCTATTCCGGATAAAGCGGCGTGGACAGGTAGCGTTCGCCCAGGTCGGGCAGAATGGCCACGACCAGCTTGCCGGCGTTTTCGGGACGGCTGGCCACCTGCAGCGCGGACCAGGCGGCCGCTCCGCTGGAGATGCCGCACATAATCCCTTCTTCGCGGGCCAGGCGGCGCGAGGTTTCCATGGCGTCCTCGTCCTTGACCTGCACCACTTCGTCAATCACGTCCAGATTGAGCACATCGGGAATAAACCCGGCTCCAATCCCCTGGATCGTGTGGCGGCCCGGCTTAATCTCCTGCCCGCTGAGCTTTTGGGTAATCACCGGGCTGTTGGCCGGTTCGACGGCTACCATTTTCACTTCGGGCTTTCGTTGTTTGAGCACCTCGCCCACGCCGGTAATGGTGCCGCCTGTGCCCACGCCGCTGACGACGATATCGACCTGGCCTTCCGTGTCGCGCCAGATCTCTTCGGCCGTGGTGCGGCGGTGGACTTCCGGGTTAGCCGGGTTTTTGAACTGCTGGGGCATGTAGTAGTTGGAATTCTGGCTGACCAGCTCCTCGGCCTTGCGCACCGCTCCGGCCATGCCTTCGGCGGCCGGAGTGAGGATTAGCTCGGCTCCCAGGGCCTTGAGCATCCGGCGGCGCTCCAGGCTCATGCTCTCGGGCATGGTGACGGCCAGGCGGTATCCCTTGGCCGCACAGACGAACGCCAGCCCGATGCCCGTGTTCCCACTGGTGGGTTCGATGACCACCGTGTCTTCTTTAATCAAGCCTTCCCGCTCTGCCGCTTCGATCATCGACCAGGCAATCCGGTCCTTGACGCTCCAGAGGGGGTTGAAGCTTTCCAGCTTGACCACCACCGTGGCCGCACAGCCTTGGCTCACCCGGCGAAGACGGACCATCGGCGTGTTGCCGATGCACTGGGTAATATCGTCCCGAATACCTGGAGTCACGACTGCCATGGAAAAACCCTTGTGTTGATGGAACGTCCCTTTCCTCCAACCATGCAAGCACCGCAGCGACGGTTACACCGGGGCTGTGGCTCTTGGAACTGCAGGATTCCGAACTTTGATAGTCCAGAATTCCCAGTTTGCCGCAATTCTGTTCCCAAATATAAGAACTGCAGCCAGGGGGGAGTATAGCACTTTGCCAAAATCCATACAAAAACCGGGCCTCCGGTAAAAGGAGGCCCGGTCTGGCTTCGGTGGAAACTCCCGACCGGCTGCCCGGCTACCAATTCTTACGGTAGGTGCGGCGGACAAACTGGTTGGCTTCCGGCACGTTGGTTACGCGCAGGTTCTTGCTGTCCCAGTGGATACGCTTGCCGGAACGAACGGCCACGTTACCCAACAGCACGGTTTCGGTCAGCGGGCAGGCGTACTCGAAGCTGCCCAGGGCCTGCGGACCACCCTTGCAGGCGATGAGCCATTCTTCGTAGTGGCCCGGCGCCCGTGGCAGCGTCGGCTCAGGAGCTTTGTAGCCGGCAAACTTCGCTTCCGGATAGAGCTTGAACGAAGCTCCATAGTCGTTGGCCGAAACCAGCACACCTTCGGTGCCCACAATCATCGAACCAGTTCGGGGGATGGGCACACCCGGGGCCACCGACTGCGAGGGCATGTTCGGCTTGCCGTCCTTTTCGCCGTCGTACCACACCAGCTTCACTTCGCCGCGTTTGCCATCGTCGGGGAAGTGGTAGGTGATGGTGGACCACAGCGGCGGGCTTTCTTCGGTTCCGCCGTCGCTTTGGGCTTCGACCCAGTCCGGGGCGCCCAATTGCAGCCCCATGTAAACCAGGTTCATCGTATGGCAGGCCATGTCGCCCAGGGCCCCGGTGCCGAAGTCCCACCAGCCGCGCCAGTTGAACGGGTGATAAAGCCCTTTGACGTAGGGCCGTTCGGGAGCCACGCCCAGCCAGAGGTTCCATTTGAGGTATTCCGGCACGGGGTCGGAACGGTCGGGCCGGCGGAGCCCCTGTTTCCAGAATCGTCCGGGGCGGTTGGTCCACACGTGGACCGACTTCACCTTGCCCAACACGCCGGAGCGGATCACTTCCACCCCGCGGCGGAACCCGTCCATCGAAGTGCCCTGGTTGCCCATGATGGTGGCCACATTCTTCTTTCGGGCCAGCAGGAGCAGTTGCCGGGCTTCGTACACGTTATGCGTTAGCGGCTTTTGTACATAGACGTGCAGGCCCAGTTCCATGGCCATCGTAGCCGCCGGGGCGTGCATGTGGTCGGGGGTGGAGATGGTGACCGCGTCCAGTTTTTCCTTTTCCAGCATCTTGCGGAAGTCGTAGTAGTACTTGGCCTTGGGACGGGCTTTCACGGCCCGGTCGGCCCGGCGGCGATCCACGTCGCAGATGGCCACGATTGTTTCGGTTCGGGCCACGCCCATCATATCCGAATAGCCCTTGCCGCCGGCCCCAATCACGCCGATGGCCAGCTTTTCGTTCACCCAGCGACTGGCTCCCCAAGCGGAGGAAGCTCCCAGGCTCCAGTAGCCCACCCCGGCCAAAGCGGCCGATTGCAGAAAACGACGGCGTGTGGTTTTGGGCCGATTCATGAATCCTTCTCCTTACAAGCACGATGAAAAAGAGATACCCTCGGCTCCCAGCCCCACCCGAGGCACGAACCCCCAGGTGGCGCCGGCGACCAGTGAAGCGATTGCCAGTATAGGCAAACGTCCCAGGCAAGAGCAAACAGTTCGTACCCAGCCAATCGTCTTTGAGCACACCGGCAGAAGCCTCGACTCGGCGTTTCGGCGAGCTCCGAACGAACAAGGTCTTGCGTCGTGCGTCTTGAGCGGGAGCTTCCGCTCCAATGCAAGAACACTTGCAACCGGCGAGAGGAGGGGTTTCTTACCTTTCTGGCGATTCGCCGCCGGGCAAGCAGCCGGAACGCTTGATGAATCGCAGGAACTCGCGCGCCGGGGCCGAAAGCTCCTGCCCGCGACGCCAAATGGCATAGAGCAATCGCCGGGGCCGGAAGTGGCGGATGCGCACCGGCACCAGCAGTCCGTCGCGGACTTCCTGCCGGATGACAGCCTGGGACTGAAATGCCACGCCGGCCCCTTGGGCCACGGCACGGCGGATGGCCTCGTTGGAGTTGACTTCCAGGGCCACTTTGAGCCGCCGCAGGGCGACGCCGGCCTGCCGCAGTGCCGCTTCTACGCAGCGGCGGCTGCCCGAACCGCTTTCCCGCACGATCAGCGGCCACCGCAGCACTTCTTCCAGCGAAGCGGTGCGGCTGCGGGCCAGCGGATGTTCCGGGGCGACGATCAGCACCAGCTCGTCCTGGGCGAGCTCCTCGTATTGCAGCCGCTCCTCCTGTTCCACTTCGCCCACCACGCCCAGCTCGGCTTCGCCTGCGAGCACCTGGGCGGTGGCCTGGCGGCTGTCCGAAACGGCCAGCGAGACTTCCACCTGGGGATACTGTTTGCTGAACGCCGCCAGACATTCCGGCAACAGCGATTCGGCCGGGACGCTGCTGGCGGCCAGATGCAACACGCCCCGGAGCTGCTCGCCCGGCGAGGCGACCACCTGCCGGGCCTGTTGGGCCAGTTGAAGCATTTGCCGGGCCAGAGGGACCAGGCGCCGCGCCGCTTCCGTCGGGACGACCCGACGGCCCTGGCGCAGAAACAGCGGGGCACCGAGCCACCGCTCCAGCGCAGCCACGTACTTGCTGACCGTAGCCTGCGAAATCCCCATCGCCTGGGCCGCCTGGGAAAAGCTTTCGCGTCGTACCGCCTCCAGGAACACTTCCAGGTGGTTCAAACGCATGGAAAGTCGCCTTTGCTGCCCGTGCTGCCCGGTGCGCAAACACGTTGCGCCCATGCTAGCACAGGCTCCGCCCCAGGGCAAAAACTCTCCAACTCAAAGGCGCCCGACGGGAAGTTTTTTCCCAAAGGACTGCCAGGCACCACTGCGGAAAGTTTTTTTAGAACACGTAAGTGCTGCCCAGGACGTGAGTTTCCAACAACAGGCCGCTCCTCCAGCGAGTTTTGGCATACCGGTTGCTCTCCTCATTGGTCAGGAACAGACGGCTCTCACAACGGAAGGAGAACAACCCATGTTGGTGCTTACGCGTAAGGTGAACGAAAAAATCCGCATCGGTTCGGACATCTGTATCACTATCGTCCGCGTGCAGGGGCGTTCGGTGCGGATTGGAATCGAAGCTCCGGCCGACGTGCCCATCCTGCGGGCAGAACTGCGTCCGCACGACCCTCCCTCCCGCAGCGAAGAAAACGAACCGGAAGAGGAGAACCCTGTGGTCGAACCGCCGGCCCGCGGTGCGTTGCACTCCCTGGTGCAACAGCGCCGCCACCGTGGGCGACCGGCTCAGTCCGAGCCGACTTTTGATCCTCGGGAACCGCGCTGTGGCCGGGCAAACCACAGCCACCGATTCTCCCCTCCCTTGGCCGTGTGTGGCTCTTCCGCCACGCCGCAGGCGTGACTCCCTCCCGGACCTTGCTGCTCCCTGTTCAAGGCGAAGTGCCTTGGCCTGTGCTCGGCCGCCTGGGACGCTCCCCCGCCCAGGCGGTCTCTTTTTTCTTTTTTCTACTTTTCCACTTTCCACTTTTGAACTGTTCGCAGCGGCAGCCCGTGGCCCCTACGGCCGCACCAGTAAGCAGTACGCCCAGGTAATCGTGTTGGGAAACTCGGTTCCCAGGTTCTCCGGGCCCAAGCGGATGCCCCCTTCCCGGGTGCGCTGGATGGCAGTGGCCGCAGCGGGAGCGTCCTGGGCCACTAGAAGCAACACAACAGGCGGCTGCTCCTGGTGCGCGGGAAGCTGCAGACGCACCTGCCGGGGGGATTCCAGTTCCCAGGGAACGAGCACTTCGTAGCTGGAGCCGAGTTTCTGTGGGCGGCTGTTGCAGCGGGCGGCCGGTTCCCAACAAAGTCCGCCTTGTTCCCGGGCCGAAAGGGCCAGGGAGAAATGGGCCGGTCCGGTCATCCCCAACCCCAGCAGCAGGGGGCGCCCCAGCTTTTCGGAATGATCGACCAGGTGCTGAACCACCGGACTGGGAGGCCAGGGCTGCCTGGGATTGCCTTCGACCGAACGGAGCAGCGGGACCGGCGTCTCCCGGCCCGGGCCGTGCCACAGCACCGTGTGCCGGTGGCGATCCTCGGCCCATTGGAATCGGACCTCCAGCTCCCCCCATCGGGCGACGACCTGGTCCACTTATCCCTCCTTGGCCGCCGGGGAGGGGGAAGCCGCGTCGGTGCGGTCTTTTTCCTGCTGCATCCGCCAGCGGAGATACGCTTCCAGGAACGGCTGGATTTTGCCGTTCATCACGTCGTCGAAGCTGTAGTGCGTGTGACCGGTGCGGGCATCCTTGATACGCTGGTCGGGGTGCTGGAAGTAGCTGCGAATCTGCGAACCGAAGCCCACTCGGGCCTGTTGCTGGTACTTGGCCGCCTGCTCGGCTTCGCGTTTTTCTTCTTCGAGCCGGGCCAGCCGGGCCTGGAGCATCTTCAGCGCGATGGCCCGATTCTTGTGCTGGCTCCGCTCGTTCTGGCACTGGACGACGATGCCGGTGGGCAAGTGGGTAATCCGCACGGCACTTGCGGTTTTGTTCACGTGCTGGCCGCCGGGACCGCTGGCGCAGTAGGTTTCCACCTTGAGATCGTTTTCGTTGATTTCGATTTCCTTGCTGTCGGTAATCTCGGGCGAAACATCCACGGCGGCAAACGACGTCTGCCGCTTGCCGTCGGCGTTGAAGGGGCTAATCCGCACCAGGCGATGGATGCCGGTTTCTCCCTTCAGGTAGCCGTAAGCCATCGGGCCGCGAATGGCCACCGTGGCGCTGTTGATGCCGGCTTCTTCGTTGTCCTGGCGGTCCAGCAGTTCGACCTGGTAGCCGCGATCCTTGGCCCACTGGATGTACATCCGCAGCAGCATTTCGGCCCAATCGTTGGCGTCGGTGCCGCCGTCGCGGGCGTGGATGGTGAGAATGGCCCCTTTGTCGTCGTTGGGGCCGCTGAGTAGGGCCTGGGTTTCCAGTTCGACCACCTGCCGTTGCAGCGAGGCCAGCTCTTGCTCCAGCTCGCCTTCCAGCGAGGGGTCCTCCTGGGCCAGTTCGAGCAGCTCCTGGACGGAGTCGAGCCGTTGGGCCACTTCCTGCAACGGTTTGACCACCCGTTGCAAGGACTTCAGTTGCGCAACGTCGGCTTGGGCCCGTTCCGGGTTGTCCCAGAAGTCGGGCTGGGCCATGCGCTGCTGGAGTTTTTCCAATTGAGCCTGCTTTCCAGCCAGGTCAAAGAGAGTCCTGGAGCTGAAGCACGCGGGCGCGAAGCTGTTCGGTCTTTTCCAGCAGGTGACGGGTCATCGCAGGCTCCGACCACAAAGCAAAGGGGGCAAGGACGTTTGGGGAGGCGGGGCCTCCCTTGTCATTTTACGCAGACTGGGACTTTAGCGAAGGATTGGGGCAAAGTATAGCCGCCGGTTCGCCCCGCCGGGAGGGGAGTTTCCCCGCCGCCGACGAGGCCCGTTGCAAGCGTTTCAACCCGCAAAGTTTTCCCATTCGATTCAAGACCGCCGCCTGGAAAAACCGAAAACTGCCGTACAGATGCCCCCCAATAGCCCGGGGGAGATTCCGCCGGAACGGGTCCGCATCCTGCCCGGCGGCGAGTTCATTTCTCTGTGAAATGCAGGCGGAAACGATGAAAGCACTGCTGGGCTCGCTGGTCGGTTCGGTCAAAAAGGGCGTACATCCGCGACACGTGGGCGTGGCCGTGTTTTTGGGTTCCCTGGCCGGATTCACCACCGGCTGGAATCTCACGCTGGTGGCCGTGCTGCTGCTGGCCCTGCTGCTGCGGCACCACTGGAAGGTGTTCTTCCAGAGCTGGGGGGCGTTTTACGCCCTCTCGTGGCTGATGACTCCCTGGTGCTATCGCACGGGCCGGTACTTGCTCGACGGAGGGACGCTGGGCCGATGGCTGGCTCCCCATGCCGATTCGCTCTGGCTGGCGCTCTGGGACCTGGACCGCTACACCCTGGTGGGCGGAGTGTTCTGGGGGGCGCTGGTCGGCTTGGGAGCAGGTTATCTGGCCGCGGCTCTGACCCGCACCCTGCAAGCGGCCGCCGCCCGGGTGCAAGACCACGTGGAACAAAAGCAGGGTAAAACGAGCCGTCTGGCCTGGCGGTTGCTGTGCCGCGTGGTGTTCGGCGGCCCCCGGGTGCAACCGGCCCCCGCTTCCCGGCCGCGGTGGATTTCGTGGGCCGGGGTGGCCGTGTTGGTGGCCGTCGTGGTGCCGGGAGCCGCGTTGGGCTATCTGGTGCTGCCCAACGTGGTCTGGTACGGCGTGAACAACGCGCTGTGGATGGCCAACGGGGCCGAAGTAGAAGCGGACCGGGTAGAGCTTTCGCTCGCTCGCGGCTGGCTGCAAATCCACCGGCTGCAAGTGGCCAATCCGAACAACTTGCAACAGAACCGCCTGCAGATCGAGCAAGTGGTGGCCGTGGTGCGTCCCGGCCCGCTGCTGCGCGGACGCGTGGTGGCTGATCGCATTCTGCTCAACGGCGTGGAGGTGGACGTGCCTCGGGCCGTGCCGGCTCGGGCCTGGGAAATGACCACCCCGGGGCTGGACTTCCCGGAACTGGCTCCCTCGCTGCTGTCGCAAGAGGACGCCGATTCGGGCGAGTCGGCTAAGGAGGGAGACGCCACGGGCGATTCCCTAGATGCCGATGCCTGGCGGCGCTATCTGCAGCAAGGCGAACAATGGAAGGAACGGCTCGCCCAACTCCAGCGTTGGGTAAAGCTGCTGGAACGGATTGGCGGCAGCGAGCCGGAAACCCAAGCCGAACAGCAGCAAGTGCCGAAAAGCTGGGTCGCCATGCGGCAGGCGCGTTGCCGGTTCGGTCGCCCCTGCCCGCGGGTGTGGATCGGCCAGGTGCTAGTGCGCCGGTTGCCGCAGAAGTGGGGCTTGGGTTCCGAGGCGGCCATGCAAATCGTCAACATCACCAGCCGGCCGCAGGCGCTGGGCAAACCGACCCGATTGGAACTGCTGGCTCCCGAGTGCGGGCTGGAACTGCTGGCCGATTTCAACTTCCACCGCCGCGATCTGTCGCACGCCGTGGCCGTTCAGTGGCGGCATCCGCGGCCCCAGCAACTGATCCGGCTGCCTGAAGAACTGCCACTGCGGGCCACCCCGGGCCGTGTGTTGGTGCAAGGCCAAGGGTGGTTCACAGCCAAGACAATCCAACTGCCGCTGAAGGTACGGGCACGCGAACTGGCCTGGCAGACGAGTCCCTCGGGCAAGCTCTGGGGAGTGGACGCCCAGGTATGGAAGCAGGCGGTGGTGGGAATCGACTCGCTGGAGCTGCACTGCCGGCTCGAAGGCCAGTGGAACAAGCCGCAACTGCACGTGGATACGCGCCGGCTGCTGGCCCAGTTGCAGCAGCATTTCCAACAGGCCGGCTACGAGGCGTTGGCCCAGGCCCTTTCCCAGCAGGCCGGAGCTTTGCAGGAAAAAGCCCGCCAGCAACTGGCCCAGGCCAAGCGGGAACTGAAGCAGCAGCTCGACACCCAGAAGGCCAAACTGCAAGAGGCCAAACAGCAGGCCGAAGAAAAGCTGGCCGGGCTCCAGGACCAGGTTAAGCAGGAGGTGCAGCAAAAAGTCCAACAGGGCAAGCAGTCCCTGGCCCAGGCTACCCAAAAGGCCCAGGAACAGTTGAGCCAACAAACCGAGCAACTGCGGCAGCAAGCAGCCGACCAGGCCGGGCGCCTGGCCCGACAGACGGCCCAAGCGGTCGAAAAACCGCTGGAGCAAACCGCCCAAAAAGCCCAGCAAGCGACCAATCTGTTCCAGCAGTTGCAACAGCAGACCCAAGGTGCCAAGGAGCAGTTGAGCCAGTTGAATCAGCAGACGCGGCAGTTGGGCCAACAGGTGCAACAAAGCACCCAGCAGGCCAAAGAAGTGCTGGAACAACTCACCCGCTCCACCACACCGCAAGAGGCAGCCCGCCCCGGCGGCAGTTCGCCCGCAGGAGGGCAAGAGCCGCAGCCGCTGGTGCGGAAAAACCCCTTTGTCAACGGACCACTGACCGTGCCGAGCCAGAACGAAACTCAGCCGGAGAAGCCAAGCCCCGAAACCACCCCCTCGGGCCGGCAGGTCTTTGTGCCGGAGAGTGTCGCCACCACGATGCCGCCGGAAGCACCGTCGGTGCCGAAGCGAAACGCCCCCTCGCAAGCGGAACTGGAAAAGCAATTGGGTGTGCAGGTGGTGGAAAAATCTTCCCGGAAACCCTCCCCGGCCCCCGAATTGCAGCGGCCTGCGCCTGCGGTGTCGCAGAACGTGCCGCAGAGCTTGCCGCTTGCCGGAGAGCCGGGTTCCCCGGCAAAAGAGCCGGAACAGTTCTACGGCGACCCGCTGGCCATCGCTACTGATCAGCCTCAACGGGCACCGGCTCCGGTACCTGCTGCTCCCACGGAGCGTTCCCCCCGGTATGCCACCGGGATTCCGGCCGCAGGTGGTGTAGCTCCTGGTGTCAGCAGTGGGCGTAAGTTGTCGGGACAGCTTCCCTTGCCGAACCGGTCGCCCGCCCCGCAGGAAACGCGATTCCCGGCAGGAACCGATGCGGTAGCAAACCGCCCGAGCCAATCCGGCACGCAGTCCGGGGCCCGGCCGGCCAGCTTCGCCAGCGGGAAGCCGGCGTTGTCCCGACCGCGGCTGTCGCACCAATCGCAGCAGTTGCCACAGGCCAACCCGCCGGCCGCTAAGAAGAAATCGTTCTGGAGCAGCTTACCGCTGCCCCGTTGGAGTCGCCGCAGCCAGAGTGCCCAAGAGCCGCTGGCCCGACAAGCTCCCCAGGAGAAAAAGCCGCCGCTGTGGAAGCGGATGAGCGACGGCGTCAGCAGCGGGATGAAACGGCTCTGGCCTTTTGGGAAAAAGCCGGCTCCGGAACAAACGGCCACGGTGCCTCCGGCCCAGTACGGTCGGCCGGACGCGGCGCCCTCGGGCCAGCGCGAGCCGTTGCCGCAACTGGAACCGCCCATGCCGGTCCAGCAGGCTCAGGTGCCGTGGTACAAGAAACTCTTCCGCCGCTAGCTCGGGAAGTGGCCGACGCTGGGGGGGACAGGAAGTCCACAGGGTAGCGGAGACTCTTCCGGAATCGCCACGCCAGAAGAAGAGCCTTCCGCCCCTGGCCAGCCAAGGACGGCCTGGTAAAGCGAGGCCACTTCCTGAGCCATTTTTTCAGCCGAAAACAATCGCCGCTGTCGGGTAAACGCAGCCCGACGCAACTCTTCCCATCGGCCGGGGTGGTTCAGCGCCTCCAGCGCCGCCCGGGCCAGGGCCTCGGGTTGTTGCGGCGGAACCAGCACTCCGGTTTCCTCCGGCACCACCACGTCCACCACGCCGGGCACCTCGCTGGCCACCACCGGCACGCCCCAGGCCATCGCTTCCAACAACACCATCGGCATCCCCTCGGGCAGAATGCTGGGAAAGAGCAGCAGGTCCATTTGTTCCAGTTGTGCCGCGACGTCCTGCTGGTAGCCGAGGAAGCGAACCTGCTCCTGCAATTCCAAACGCTCCACCAGTCGCCGCACTTCTTGTTCGTAATCCGAGGTTTCAAACGGCCCAACCACGTGGAGCGCCGCCGCGGCGGAGAACCTGGTGCGCAGCAGGGCCAGGGCCTCCAGGGCCACTTCCAGTCCCTTGCGAGGGCGCCACAGGCCCACCAACCCCAATCGCCAGGGCGGCCGCGGCGCGTCGCGTTCAGGAAGTTGTTCCGGCCCGGCGATGCCGTTGGGAATCACGACCAGACTTTCCGGGGCGAACCCCTGGTTCCGAAAGTATCCGGCTGCGGTCTGGGAAACGGCCACCAGCCGGTCGGCCCGACGTACTACCTGCCGTTCTATCCAGCCGACCAGCGCCGCCCAGCCGCGGCGTCGGGCCTCGGTGGCCGTGTGCCCGTGCACGTGATGGACCCACGGCAGCGCCGTTTTCCGCTTCAGCAACGCGGCCACCAGCGCGGTGCGGGGCGTGTGCGAGTGGAGCAGGTCGAGCTTCCGTTGCCGAACCAACTGGGTCAGGGGGCGCACCACGCGCAGGTCCCAGCGCGTGCGCATCGGTAGCTCCACCAGTGGCGTTTGCTGGCAGCCGCGCCGCCGAGGGAACTTATCCGGCTTCAGACACACAAGCGTCACTTCCACGCCGAACCGCGGCAGCCATTGGGCCAGCAGGTCTTGCACCCGCTCGGCTCCCGCGTAGTGTTCGCCGTTGACCAGATGCAGCACGTGCATGGGATGTCATCCTTTGCGGGAAAGGCTCTTGCCGGTTTGCTTTCCGCCGGGGGAACGGACGCCGTCTTTCCATGCAAACGTAGCTTGCCGCGAGCCGGTGCCGCGATTTTTCCGGCCGGTACGCATTTGCCGGAATTGACGGTTGGAACGGGATTGCCCGTTGCCCCCATCGCGCAGGAATCGGCCCGGCCTTCGTGCCGGGGATGCCGATGTTTGTGAAAGAAGTAGCCCTCTGCCCAAGGGACGGCAGGCACACGTCCTGGCGGCTCGCAGTTCCCTGAAGACGGACGGAAACAGGCGGTGAAGGTCCCCGTTGCCCTATTGACTCCACAGCACGGCAGCTTCCGCATGCTGGCGTTTTTGCTGGCCTGCACTTGCGCCGTGGCCGTAGCCTCGGCCCAGGGACCGCTGCTTGTGCCCCAGCACCCCGGCCCAGGGAGCGAAGCGGCCGCCACAGCTCCCGCCGCGTCCCAAGCACCCCACCCCGGCAATTCGCCGCAGGAACTTTCCGAAGGGTTCTGGAGCCAGGACCGGTTGGAGTTTGCCGCCGGAGCGCTTGTTACGCGGCGTCCCTCGGGCTGGTGGGTGGAAGAACGTCCCCGGGGGAATTACGTCTTTTTGTGGATTGCGCCGCACAGGCCCCCCCGAGGCTGGGCCGCCTTGCCACAGGGGCTTTGGGCCACGTTCGTGCCTCGGGGGCCCGGCAGCCGCCCGAGGGGCATCACGGCCGCCCAGGTGCACCATGTGGTACGCACGTTAGCCGGGGGGCGGTTCGTGCTGGAAGAACCAGGTCGGCCCTTCTCCTGGCACGGCCACCGTGGCTTGTTGTTTCGGGGAACCCGCTCCGGAGAAACGCCCTCCTGGACCATTTCGGCCCTGGGAGTGGAAACGCCCTGGGGGGAATACTACACGGGCATCGTCGCATCGGACCGGCAAGCCCCCCTGGTGGAAGAGACCTGGCACCGGTGGCTGCGGCAAAGCAGGCTTCGTGCGCCCCAGCAGAGGCAGTGGCCGCAGCCTGCGGCGCAGATGGCTCCGGCCGCGGCGCTGTTGGGCTGGTGGAAGGCCCCTCGGGGGCAGATGTACTTCGGTCCCCGGGGCGAAGTGGTGCTTCAGTTCGACCGCCGCAGCAGCTTCGAACCTGGACCGGACGGCACGCTGCGGTACGACCGCCCCTTGGTGCAACTGCGGGGCAACGCGGTGGCCCGGGAGGATCTGTTGCTGGTCACCTGGGCCGACGGCTCGCGGACCAACTACCGCTGGCGGTTGTACCAGGGCGATCTTTTGCTGACGGATCACCTAGGCCGCACCAGCCGCTTGAAACCGCTGGCCCGCTGGGACCGCTGAGCCGGCTGGCGGCCGATTGCCGATTATTGGCCACTGATAACGAGCTGCCGATTACGCATTACGAGCACGAGTGCGAGCGTTTGTTTGTCCACTGGTGCGGAAGCACCCAGTGGCCGACGGCCGCGCTGTCCTCCGGGAGCTGACGCTCCCGGCTCGCCGATTGCGAAAATCGGCGTTTGTTCTTGCTTCGGAGTGGAAGCTCCCCGCGCACGGCGCAAGCCGCAAGCCGACTCTTGCCCTGGAGCGGTAGCTCTCCCCGCACCCCCCCAAGCCTCCACGCCCTCACGCCCCATCCCCTCAAGCCCTGCTAGAGGAGTCGCCGCTTCAGCTCGGGTTCAGATTGCATTCAGATTCAGATTGCATACAGCGGTTCGTCCGGGGGGGCGAAGAAGTTCTGGAGCACTTCGCCCTGGGCGGCAAAGTTCAGATGCAGCGTGCTGCCCACCGCCTGATGGACGCAAACCAGCGAGATGTCCCGCTCTTGGCGATCCAGCACCCGGCCGTCGGGAGCCAGGGGAAGCAGTTCCCAGTAGCCGTTCCGATAGCCGCGAAGCACCGTCTGCGGTGGGGTGAGCCAGGTACCGCATTCGACGCACAGTTGGGTCGGCTGGGGCGGGAGGATTTCCCGCCGGGGCCGGGCCAGCAGCCGGAACACCCCGGCGCCATTCCACCGCCGGCCCCGCAGGTCCTCCAGATGTTGGCACAAGTAGGCCAGGCCGCCCCCTTCGGCATAAAGCTTGCCGCCGGCGGCAACAAACATCCGCAAGGCGGCGATCATGCAGCAGTTGCGACTCAGCCGCCGGGCGTAGCGCTCCGGGTGCCCGCAGCCCAGGTAAACCACATCCACCCCCGGGGGGAGCTGTTCGTCTCGCAGCGGCGAAAACGGAACCAGCTCCGCGCCCAACCGTTCCAGCAGATCGAGCGTATCGGGAAAATAACAGTCAAACGCCGCATCGCAGGCCACGGCGATGCGCACCGCTTGGGCCCTGGGCCCCTGGGGCCAGCGGTCTTCGCGCGCCGCGATGGCCGGTGCAGTCTGGGCAAAACGAAAGACCCGATCCACGCGAGTGAATCGGGCCACGGCTTGTGCCAGCAGGTTGCAGTGTTCGGCGGCCGGTTTGCTGCCCAGGGGAAGAGCCGCCAGTTGACCAAAAAGCGAGTCCGACGCCTGCATCCCTCCCAGGACCGGACATCCCCAAAGCGGTTCGAGCACCGTTTGCCAGTAGGCCATCTGCCGCGGGGACTCCAGTCCGCAAAGAAGCACGGCGTCCACGTTGCCCGGCGGCTCGGTCCGGCAGCGGTCCAGGTGCCGCACATCCACCACGCCCACTCGGGGCAGTTGCAGCCAGTGGCTCAGTTCGTCCAGGCGGCCACAAGGGAACAGGTGGCCGGAACACTGGGGCTGGAATGTGCCTTCGACCAGGGCCAGGTCGCACTTTCCGCTGCACAAGGCCAGCAGGCGGCGACAGACTTCGGGACTCATGAGCCAACTGTCCAGATGGCGCGAACGCAGTCCCGTGGCCACCCGAGCCCCGTCCAGCGGCGAAAAAGCCGAATGGGCGTAGAAATGTTGCACCTGCACGCCATGCTGCTGCATCAGGCGTAACAGTCCCCAGACGACGAACTGGGCTGGTGCCTCCGCATGAATCGAACCGACGGCCAATCGAGGAAGGGGACTCATGGAGGCAATTTCCTTACCTTACCTGCACGCTTGCTGCAACAAACACCGGCACATTGCCTTCCGGGAGGAGAAGAACTGCGAGGTTGCGCCGGCACGGATGGGCTACGAGAACAGCAAGGGCTTTTCGTCTTGGGGATGCAAAACACTCCGCAGGAAACCTGCCCCCGACCACTGCGCGGCGGGGACACTCAATTGTTCGACGCTGCTTTCCGCAACGTCAAGTGACGAATTGCCTTACCGGGGCAGAAAAGCCCCGAAATCTGCGTCCGCATCTCTAATCTAATACTGAACAAAAGAGCACATACCCCCCGTTTGCTTGGGGAATCGCAAGCCTTGCATGCCTGGTTTCCGCGGGCCGCTGTATGTCAGACTGGCAGCAGGAACCCCCCGCTCCGGAGCGGATGTCCGGCTTCGACCGAGGAAAGTGGCTTTGCCCCAATTGCGTAATTAGAATAAAGTTACGCGCCTTAGGGATGTTGAATCACGGCAGCTCCCCGCAGGCTGGAATGCTGTTTGCTCTTGTCGGCAACAGCTTCCACTGTTCCTGCCACGAGCGAGGTGTCCACGTGTCGCTGGAAGTTCCCCGGTTGCTCATCAGTGACGACGACCCCTTGCTGCGGGAAACTTTGCAGAGCCTGTTCGAACGGGAAGGGTTCGCTGTTTCTGTGGCCGGCGATGGGCACCAGGCTTGGCAGATGGTCGTCTCGCGCACCGTCCATCTGGTTCTTTCAGACGTGAACATGCCGGGGCTGAACGGGCTGGAACTGGTCCGGGCCACGCGGCAGTACGGGCTGCCGGTACCGTTTGTGTTTCTTACGGCCGATGTTTCTTCCGAACTGCTCAACGAGGCTACCCGCTGGCAGGTGCAGCGCGTGTTGGCCAAACCGGTCAGCCCTCAGAGTGTGCGGCAGGCGGTCCGGGACGCGCTGGCCTCGGCCCCGGAACTGTACTGGCGGCTCCGCGGCGGGCGACCGTGGTGCTGAAGTCTTTCCCGCGGCCGCAGCCTTCCCAGCACGGTCGTCGTCCTAGGAAACGGGTTGCTTGCCGGACGCGAAACCTTCCCGCTCAGGCCGGACGGCGTTTGGGTTTAAGCGGCAGGTAGCGTTCTTCCGGCGGCACCATCCGGCGGATACGCAGCCCGAACTTCTCGCCCACCTTGACCGCTTCGCCCACGGCGATTCGCACTCCGGCCACTTCCAGGTCGAGCAGGTCCTCGCACGATTTGTCGAACTGGATAATGGCCCCGGGTACCAGCTCCAGAATCTCTTTGACCTTCATTTTTCGGGAAGCCAGCGTGACCATCACCGGCAGCCGCACCTTGAGCAGCGAGCGGATATACGGGGGCAGCTCTTCCAGCGACCGCACGCGGCGTCCCGGTGAGGCACCCCCGGCCGAAGCCTTGCCGGAAGAGGCTGTCGCCGCCGGTTTTTCTTTCGGGGAGGCCGACTGGGGCTGCGGCGACTTTTCTTCCCCGGAAGGTTTCTTTTCCTCCTGCCCCTGCGCGGCGGCCGCTTTGGCTGGCCAACAGAGCCACAGCGTACCTGAGCCTTCCTCCCCGGCCAGCTCCAGCGGCAGCACGGTGGCTTGTTCTTCTACGGACCAGCGCCGCAGCGCCTCGGCCAGCGGCTCCAAATCGGCCACTTCGGCCCCCAGGGGCATCAACTCGTCCGGCAGCAGGATCATGCCGGCTTCCTGGGCCAGGGTTTGCAGTTTGCTGGTGCCGGTGGCGTCCGGCTGGCGATACCAGGAGGGGAGCAAGCCGCTGGCCTCGGGCACCAGAGCCAGCGCCCCTTGCTGTTCCACTTGGAAGAACAGGGCCAGCCCGGGCCCCTGAAGCTGCTGCTGGATATCGGCCACCGTAACCGGCTCGCCGGCCGTGGCCTGGGTGAACGTGCGATCCCACGCCCGCGAAAAAGCCTGGACCAGCTCCTGGGTGTCCTGCTGCACCCGCTGCTGGATCTGGGTGGCCAGTTCCGGCGTCCAATCGCTCATTGCCCGCGGAAATCCTTTTCCTGGTAGCGGAGGGGTCGGCTCGCCGCAGCGGCTCCCGGCTGGATGCGTAGCTTCGGACTGCTTGTTGGTCCGTCCTGCCGACTTCGCTGGCATTGCCGTCGCGGTACGTGTCCACCCTTGCGGCGTTCCTGCAGAATCATCGTCCAAAGCCTCATACAAACCAAGAGCATCCTGGCACCAGACGCCGTTTGCCCGGAAAACCGCCCGGGAATTGCCGCTGGTGCTAGCATGTGGTATGTTGCACTTTCAGCCCCATTCGGGGGGAAGAATCGCTTGCTCTGGTCTTATTCGGGCCGAACACCTAAGATTACTGGTTCCCGGCTTGGTAGGCGCTTGCAGCGGGCAAGCCGGCCGGGAGGAAGCATCCTGTTTGCCTCCGTTTTCCGTTTCCCTGTGTTCCATTCCCTCGCTTTGCTATGGTCAACTACAACCTCATCCGCAATCTGGACGAAGCCAACGAAGCCGAACTGAATCAAGCCGTCGAACAGTCCCTCCAGGGACTTTCCGGCGATCTGGACGAAATACTCATCACCGCCGAAAAACAGGAGGTTCTGCCGGGTAAAATCGTCGTAGGCAAGATCATCCGCGTGGAAGGCGACCGCGTGGTGGTCGATGTGGGCTACAAGTGCGAAGGCGTCCTGCCTATCACGGAATGGGACGAACATGACCCTCCTGTCGTCGGTCAGGAAGTCCGCCTGTTGGTAGAAGACATCGAGGAGCCCGAAGGTACTTCCACCGATCCGGAGGACATGCTCCTGCTGAGCAAGCGCAAGGCCGAAAAGATGCTGCGCTGGCAGGAGCTGATGGAAACGATTAAGGAGGGGGACGTGGTCACCGGCCGCGTGACCCGCAAGATCAAAGGCGGCCTGCTGGTCGATATCGGCGTAAACGTCTTTCTGCCGGCCAGCCAGGTGGACATCCGCCGCCCGCACGACATCGGCGATTACATCGGCCGCTGGATTCAGTGCGTGGTGCTCAAGATCGACGACTCGCGGCGCAACATCGTCGTCAGCCGCCGGGCGCTGATCGAAGAAGAACGCGCCGAACGCAAAAAACAACTGCTCAAAGTGCTCAAAAAGGGCGAAATCCGCAAAGGAATCGTCAAGAACATCGCCGACTTCGGCGCGTTTGTCGATCTGGGCGGCATCGACGGTCTGCTGCACATTACCGATATGAGTTGGGGACGGGTCAACCATCCCTCGGACATGGTCTCCCTGGACCAGGAAATCGAGGTGATGATTCTCGACATCGACTACGAGCGGGAAAAGATCGCCCTGGGCCTGAAGCAGAAAGAGCCCAGCCCCTGGGACAACATCGAAGAAAAGTATCCCATCGGCTCCCGCGTCAAAGGCGAAGTGGTCAACGTGATGAGCTACGGGGCGTTCGTCAAGCTGGAAGAGGGGATCGAGGGGCTGGTCCACATTTCCGAAATGTCCTGGACCCGTCGCATCTCCGACCCCACCGAGCTGGTCAACAAGGGCGACATCGTCGAGGTGGTCGTCCTGGACATCAACAAGGAAAAGCAGGAAATCTCCCTCGGCATGAAGCAAACCCAGGAGAACCCCTGGGACAAGGTGGAAGAGAAGTACCCGGTCGGTTCCGTCGTCACCGGCACGGTGCGCAACCTGACCAACTACGGGGCGTTCGTCGAGCTGGAAGAGGGTATCGACGGCCTGCTGCACGTCAACGACATGTCCTGGACCCGCAAGATTGGCCATCCCGGCGAACTGCTCCAGAAGGGGCAGCAAATCCAGTGCAAGGTGCTCAACGTCGATAAGCAGCGGCGGCGCATCTCGCTGGGACTGAAGCAACTGAGCGAAGACCCCTGGGTGGAGCAGATCCCCAACAAGTACAAGCCCGGCCAGGTGGTCACCGGCACCGTGACCAAGATCACCAACTTCGGCGTGTTCGTCTCGCTGGAAGACGACCTGGAAGGGCTGCTGCACATCTCGGAACTGGCCGACCACAAGGTGGAAAACCCCGAAGAGGTGGTCAAGGTGGGCGACCAGATCGAGGTGAAAATCCTCCGCGTCGATCCCGAGGAGCGGAAGATTGGGCTTTCGCGCAAGCGGGTCGAATGGGCCGAAGACATGATTGAAGAACAGGCGGCTCCCCAACAGAGCAAGCCCACCGGCGCCGGAGCCCAGCAGGAACTCAAAGGCGGCGTGGGCCAGGGCGGCGGTCCGCTGTTCCAGGCCAGCTTGATCTCCCAGTCCTCGGCCGGAACCAAGGAAGAAGCCAAAACCGCCGAAGCCCCGACCGAAACCTCCGTCCCGGAACAGTCCGAGGCCCGAGAGGCGGCTCCTGCGGCCGAAGAACAAGCCCCTTCGGCCGAAGAACAATCGCCCGAGCCGCAAGCCACCCAGGCGGACGAGTCCAGCGGCGAGGGGGAATCCTCGGAGCAAGAAAAAGCGGCCGAGTAGCCTGGCCTCTCTCTCCCCACCGCGGCTGCAAGCCCTTGCGGGGGAGGCCGGGCGCTTGCAGGGGCTTGAACGGGTGAAGGTTTGGGACCTGACCGGTGCGGAAGCACGGCGCAAGCCCACTTTAGTTTGGCGAGCCCCGGACTTCAGTCCGGGGAGAACCGGAGAAGCCGGAGAAAAACGTTTGCTCGTTGGTTCTTCTCCGCCAGCTAAAGCTGGCGGTTCGCCGTTGCCGATTCGCGATACAGATTACAAGCTGCCGAGAACGAGTTCGAGCACGAGCACGAGTGAGTGTTTTGGCGTCGGAGCGGTAGCTCCCGCGCAAGGCGCACGGTGCAAGCCGCAAGCCCGTTCCCGCGCGGAGCGGAAGCTCTCCCTCCATCCCCCCACACCTCTAAGTCCCCAAGTCCTCACCCCCCCGAAGCGAGCGGCTCGCCGGGCAACTGGCCATTGCTTCTGTTCAGGCCCGTTCGCTTCCCACACAGAGACAACCGGCGTCGCGCTTGCGACGGGTTTCAGCCGCGCTGGTCCATCGGCACGAACTCCCGCCGAGTGGGACCGATGTAAATCTGCCGCGGCCGGTAAATGCGCTTGTTGGGCGAGTGGTGCATCTCGATCCACTGGGCAATCCAGCCCGGCAACCGCCCGATGGCAAACAGCACCGTGAACATCTGCACCGGGATGCCCATGGCCCGATAGATCACACCCGAGTAGAAGTCCACGTTGGGATACAGCTTGCGCTCGATGAAGTAGGGGTCGTTCAGGGCGGCTTCTTCCAGTTGCTGGGCGATTTCGAAGATGGGGTCGTTGATGTTCTGCTTGGCCAGCAATTTGTGGCAGTGTTCGCGAATGATGCGCGCCCGGGGGTCGTAATTCTTGTACACGCGGTGGCCGAACCCCATCAGGCGAAATCCAGTGGATTTGTCCTTGGCCATGTCGATGTACTTTTTGACATTGCCCCCTTCGGCCAGGATTTGTTCCAGCATTTCGACCACGGCCTGGTTGGCTCCGCCGTGCAGGGGCCCCCACAGCGCGCAGATACCGGCCGAGATGGAAGCGAACAAGTTGGCGTTGCTGGAGCCGACCATCCGCACGGTGGAGGTGCTGCAGTTCTGCTCGTGATCGGCGTGGACAATCAGCAGCTTGTTCAGCGCTTCGACAAAATCCGGGTCCACCTCGTAGGGTTCGGCCGGCACGGCGAACATCATTCGCAGAAAGTTGGCGCAGTAGCCCAGGTCGTTTTTCGGGTAGATGAACGGCTGGCCGATTGATTTTTTGTAGCTGTAAGCGGCGATGGTGGGCAGCTTGGCAATGAGTCGGTTGACGGACATCTGCACCTGTTCCGGGTCCCGGGGGTCCAGATCGTCCTGGTAGAAGGTGCTCAGGGCCCCGACGACCGAGGAGAGAATGGCCATCGGGTGGGCGTCGCGGGGAAAGCCGTCGTAGAACAGCCGCATGTCCTCATGCAGCATGGTGTGCCGCCGCAGCGTGCTGACCCACTGCTCGTACTGCTCTTGGGTAGGCAGCTCGCCGAAGATGAGCAGGTAGGCCACTTCCAGGAACTCGCAGTTTTCGGCCAGGTCCTCAATCGGGTAGCCGCGGTAGCGGAGCACGCCGTTTTCGCCGTCCAGGTAAGTAATGGCACTCTGGGCCGAGCCGGTGTTGACGTAGCCTTCGTCCAGCGTGATGAGCCCCGTCTGGGCCCGCAGCTTGGAAATGTCCAACGCCCGCTCCCCTTCGCTCCCCTCGAGGATGGGAAGCTCAATCGTCCGGTCGTCGACAACCAGTTTGGCCGTTTTGCCCATGGTCCATCCTTTCCTTTCAGGCAGAGCAAGTTCCCGGCCGCCGTCGATTCCAAGTCGCCAGAAGCTCGGAAAGCATGCAGTTTAGCCATCCGGGCGGCGGCGGACAATCGCTCTGGCCGCGGAGTGTTTCGGGTTACCGGGAAGTTTCATCCCGGCCCACAGCTTGCAGGCAAAACAACCGGGAAACCGTGCGCAAATAGAGCCTCCCATGGGCCACGGCGGGCGTGCTGTTGCTGGGCTGACCCAAGTCCATCCGGCCCAACACGCGGAAACGTCGCTCGGCGGCCAACACGACGGCTTCCCCGTCGGCACTGATGGCGTAGAGCGCCCCGCCGGCGTAGATGGGCGAACCGTAGTAGTTCCCGCCCACGCGGCGACGCCAGACCACCTTGCCCGTGGCCAGCTCGCAGCAGGTGGCGATTCCCTGATCGGACCAGGCAAACAACAGCCCGGCGGCGGCCACCGGGGTGGTCGTCAGCGGCGCACCGCGCCGCAGGTGGTACACCGTCTCCACGTGCCACGTGCCGTTTCGCTTTTGCGGGCGAACCGCTACCAGATGCACTGTGCGCCCCAGCCAGCCGCAGGTGCCGATGACCAGCCCGCCGGCGGTGATTGGCGATCCGATGGCCGTTTCGATATCAGGCCTGCCGAACACCTGGGCCTGCCAGAGCATGCGTCCCGTGGCCGGATCGTGAGCCGTGATACCGTAGTGCCAGTTGGTGAAGATTAGCGCGGGTGGGTGTCCCGGCGCCCGGTACACACAAGGGGTGGAGTAGGTGGTGCGGGAATCGCGCGGCAGGCTCCACTTTTGCTGGCCCGTGGCACAATCCAGCGCCACCAGGCGGCTGGGACCTTCTTGTTCGTTGGGGACGATCAGCAGGTCCTGGTACACCACGGGCGAGACGCCGTGGCCGTGGCCCGACTTGTACGGCCCGAGGTCCCGTTCCCACAAAACCTCCCCCTGGTGCGAGAGTGCCCGCACCCAGTAGTGCTTGGGTGTGGCCCAGATGACGTAAACTCGCTCCCGGTCGGCCACTGGTGTGGCCGAGGCGAACGTGTTGAGCCGGTGCTTGCGATGCGTCTGGCCGGGAAAACGGCGCTGCCAGAGCATCCGGCCGCTACGGGCATCCAGGCACAGCACCAGCCGGCTGCCGTCTTCTTTCCCGGCGGTGAGGAACAACCGCGTGCCGACGATTACCGGGCTGGAGTGCCCTTGGCCGGGCAGCTCCACCTGCCAGGCGTAGTCTTTCTCGGTCCAGCGGGTGGGAAACCGCCAAGTGGAAACCCCCGAGCCGTTCGGCCCGCGAAACCGAGGCCAGTCCTGGGCCCGGCAAAGCCGCTGGCCCGACCCCACCGCAGCTACCCACAAGACCAACAGCAGGCCGCAGCACCGACGAACCGGGCGGAAAAGACGCGCATCGAGGACACTTGGGCGCATGGCCGTCGGTTCTCCCGGCAAACAGGCAAGGCAGGACCGCAGCGACCGCCACGCGGCCGCGGGTGCGATTATACCCGGGCTGCCCAGGGTATTCAGCCGCCGGAAGTCCGCGGCTCCCCGAACCATCCGGCCCGGGAGATGGACTTGTCTTCTTACTGCGAAGCAATTGCCACTTCCCTCCCGGTGGCGACCGATTCGCTCTGGGCGTGGCACAGTGCCAGAGCGTCCAGAGCCAGTTGGCCTTCCAGCAGCGGCGAGGGGCGATTCTGCTCCAGGGCCTGGGCCACCTCGGTCACTTCGGCCACGAACCCCTGCACCGGGTCGCCTTCGCCCAACGAGGGCCGTTCCACGCTCCCGTCGGCGGCAAGCACCGTCAGCGGCATGGCCACCACCGGCTGGGAATCGATTACGGCAAACTGCATCAACACGGTGGCCTGCTCGAAGTGGACTTCGAACCCGTGCGTGAAGTCCCGGCCCGACTGGCGAATCACCCCGCCGTGGACCGCCACCGGACCCGTGCCTTCTTCGTAAAGGAACTGGGAGCACAGGTATTCCACCACCTGCGGGTCGTGCATCCGCCCGGTACTGAACACCGCCCGGGGCATTCCCCACAGCAGGCGAAGGAAGTGGGCGTCGTGAATCAGCAGATCGACCACCGGGCCGCCGACTTTGTCCGGGTGGTAGAAATCGGGGAGCCACTTCGGGTCGCTGATGGTGCGTTGGAACATCCCGCCCAGCGGGCGGCCGTAGCGTCCGTCCTGGGCGGCTTGCCACAGGAAGTGGAACTCGGGGAAAAAGGGCAACACGTGGCCCACGAACAGTCGCTTGCCGGTTTCCTGGGCCACCTGCACCATCTGGCGGCCGTCTTCCAGCCGGACGGCGATTGGTTTTTCGCAAAACACGTGCTTTCCGGCGCGGAGGGCCTCAATCGCCGAAGGGGCGTGCAGCGCCGGCGGCAGGCACAGGTCTACCAGGTCTACTTCCGGGTCGGCCAGCATCTGCTCCAGGGTTTCGTAGGTCCGCACGCCCGTCAGGTCCACCTGGCGGCCCTCCGGCCCGAAGTTCCCCTTGATCCCCCGCCAGTCGCCGCGGCGTTTTTTCTCGTCGCGCGAAGCGATGGCCACCAACTGCACCTGGGGCACTTGCTGGTAGGCCAGGTAGTGAATCCAGCCCATGAACCCAATCCCGGCGAGCCCAACGCGGATCATTGGCTGCACCCTTTCGCTGGCAAGGGGAAACGACATGTGCGGTTTGGTTCCGGCCACCAACGGCTGCAGGCTTTGCTGCCACCGGCCTTGGCGCCGCCGGAGCGCTTCCGGCGGGGCGTTTTGGTGTTATACCGCTTTGCCCGGACCGGGGCCACCTTTGCCCGGCCTCAGGACCCGAATGAGCGCCCCTGTTGCGGGGCTTTTCCCGCCGGGCGGCTTGCAGTCCGGTTTGCCCCAGGGTTACGATTGGTGCCAAGCTTCCCACAACCGTACTCCTAGGAGGCGGGACCGCTGCCCACCGGTGTCCAGGGAAACCATCGCCGCTTGCTGCCAGCAAAGGATTTTCTGCGACCGTGACTAGATTCTCCGCCCGGGTCGAGTACGCTTGCCTGGCCGCGTTGGAGCTGGCCTTGCACTACCACAGCGGACGCAAAGTGCAGGTGAGAACCATCACTGCCCGGCATCACATCCCTCGGGGGTTTCTGGTGCAGATTCTGCGGGAGCTGCGCAACGCCGGGCTGGTCAATAGCGTGCGGGGTTCCTCGGGCGGGTACCTGCTTGCCCGACCGCCGAAGGAGATTTCGGTCTGGGACATTGTGCAGGCGGTCCAGGGAAGCGACCAGCATCGCGAACGCTCCACGTTGGAAAGCTCGCCTCTGGCTTCGGTGTTTCAAGGGCTGTGGGAACAACTGGGACGCCAGGAAGAACAACTCTTGCGGCGTACCACGCTGGACGAACTAATGAAACAACTGCCCACCGAATTGGAACCGATGTATTACATCTAGCCAGCGGCTCGCCGATTCTACGGTTAGCACCTATTCTCGCCCGGAGCGGTAGCTCTCCCCCCAAGCCCGCACGTCTCCAAGTCTCCACGCCGAGTGAAGCCAGTGGCTCGCCGGTTGCGAGTGTTAGCACGTTGTCGCGTATCCAGCGAGCCGCGAGTGCGAACTCGCGGAGCAGCCCGAGAACCAGCGCTTGTTTGCCATTCTTCTCCGGGGACTGACGTCCCCGGCTCGCTGTTTCCAAGGATCAGCTTTTATTCTCGCCCGGTGCGTAAGCACCTGCCTCATCCCCCCAAGCCTCCAAGCCCCCACGCCCTTCGGAGCGGAAGCTCCTTGGCGCAAGGCGCACGGCGCAAGCCGCAAGCCGCACTACAGGATGAACTTGCTCAGGTCTTCGTCCTGGGCCACTTCGTCCAGCCGTTGTTTCACGTAGGCGGCGTTGATCTGGACCGTGGTGCCGGACATTTCCGAGGCTTCGAAACTCAGCTCCTCCAGCAGCCGTTCCATGATGGTGTAGAGACGCCGGGCGCCGATGTTTTGCGTTTTCTGGTTGACCCGATAGGCATAGTCGGCCAGTTCCTCGATGGCGTCCTGGGTGAACTTGACCGTGACTCCTTCGGTGGAAAGCAGCGCCTGGTATTGTCGCGTCAGAGCACTTTGGGGTTCGGTCAGGATACGGATGAAGTCCTCCCGGGTCAGGTCGCTCAACTCTACGCGGATGGGGAAGCGGCCTTGCAGCTCGGGCATCAGCTCGCTGGGGCTGGTGCGGTGGAACGCCCCGGCGGCGATGAACAGAATGTGGTCGGTCCGCACGTGGCCGTAACGGGTGTTGACGGTGGTGCCTTCGACGATGGGCAACAGGTCCCGCTGCACGCCCTGGCGGGAAACATCCGGCCCGCGACTGTCGCTGGCCACGATCTTGTCAATCTCGTCCAGGAAGACGATGCCCAGGTCTTCGGCCAGTTGGATCGCTTTCTGATGCACTTCGTCCTTGTTGATAAGCTGGTCCAGTTCCTCCTCGAACAGCAGTTTGCGGGCTTCCTTGACCGTTACTTCGCGCCGAGTGGTGCGCCCGGGCATGAGTTTTTCAAACAACTCGCTCAGGTCCATGTCCAGTTGTTCCATGCCCATGCCGGTAACCATCATCGGCATGGCCTTCTGGTGCAGGGTGATTTCCACCTTGCGGTCTTCCAGCTTGCCGTCGCGGAGCATCTGCTGCATCCGCTGGCGGTTCCGCTCGTGGCGCTGGAAGTCTTCTTCTTCCTCGGCATAAGGGGGCTCGGGGCACAGCAGCTCCAGCAGCCGTTCTTCCACGCGCCGGTTGACTTCCGGTTCCAGGCGGCGGCGTTCTTGTTCCCGCACCAGCGAGATGGCGTTTTCGACCAGCTCGCGGACGATGCTCTCCACGTCGCGCCCGTAGTAGCCCACCTCGGTGAACTTGGTGGCTTCGACCTTGACGAACGGCGCGCCGGTGAGCCGGGCCAGGCGGCGGGCGATTTCGGTCTTGCCCACCCCGGTGGGCCCAATCATGAGAATGTTCTTCGGCGAAACTTCCTGGCGGATGTCCTCGGGCAGTTGTTGCCGCCGCCAGCGGTTGCGCACCGCCACGGCCACGGCCCGCTTGGCCTCGTGCTGGCCCACGATGTAACGATCCAGGTGGGCGACGATTTCCCGCGGGGTCAGGTTGCGCACGCCAGCTCCTCCACCACCAGATGTTCGTTGGTGTAGATGTCGATTTCGGCGGCGATCTTCAACGCTTCGCGAACCACCTGGGCGGCTTCTAACTGGCTGTGCCGCACCAGGGCCCGAGCGGCCGCCACGGCAAACGGCCCTCCGGAGCCGATGCCCAGAATCCCATCAGGCGGCTGAATCACGTCGCCGGTGCCGGAAACCAGCAGCGTGTTTTCCCGATCCACGGCAATCAGCAGCGCTTCGAGCCTCCGGAGCAGTTTGTCGGTGCGCCAGTCCTTGGCCAGCTCGGTGGCCGCCCGAGGCATGTTGCCCGGGTGGTCCTTCAGCTTGGCTTCGAACCGTTCCAGCAGCGCGAACGCGTCGGCACTGCTGCCGGCAAAACCTACCAGCACGTTCCCTTCCAGCAGGCGGCGAATCTTGACGGCGTCGGCCTTGACGATCGTCTGGCCCAGCGTCACCTGCCCATCACCGCCCAGGGCCACGCGCCCCCGGTGCCGCACAGTGAGGATGGTCGTGGCGTGGAATCGTGGTTCGTTCATCGACCGTGCCGTCCTGTTGGAAGAGGGAACGTCCCGCCGGAAAGCTCTTCGGGCGTCAGCCCCGGGCGAGCAACTGTTTCAGTTTTTCGGCTACGTTCTCCGGGGTAAAGCCGAAATGAGCCATCGCCTTGGCCCCGGGGGCCGAAACGCCGAAACTCCGCATGCCCAGGAAAGCTCCTCTGGTCCCCAAGTAACGCTGCCACCCTTGTTCCACGGCCGCTTCCACGGCTAGCACCGGCAACTGGGGCGGCAGGACGCTTTGGCGGTATTCTTCGGGCTGCTCGTCGAACAGTTCCCAACTGGGCATACTCACCACGCGAACCGGCACGCCTTGTTTTTCGAGCAACCCCGCGGCGGCCACGCACAGCGGGACTTCGCTGCCCGAGGCCAGCAGCACCGCTCGGGCTTCGGCAGCATCCAGCAGCACGTAACCGCCGCGAGCGACGCCTTCGGCCGGGGCCAGTTGCGAACGATCCAGCACCGGCAGGCTTTGCCGGGTGAGGATAAGCGCCACGGGCCGGTCCCGCTGCTGCAAAGCCACGCGGTAGGCCTGGCTCACTTCGTTGGCATCCGCCGGCCGCAGCACCACCAGGTTCGGAATAGCCCGAAGCGCAGCCAGGTGTTCCACCGGCTGATGGGTGGGGCCGTCCTCGCCCACGCCGATGGAATCATGCGTGAAGATGAACAGCACGGGCAGCTTCATCATAGCCGCCAGGCGGATTGAGGGGCGCATGTAGTCGCTAAAGACCAGGAACGTGCCCGTGTAGGGCCGAAGCCCGCACAGAGCCATCCCGTTGGCCGCGGCGCCCATGGCGTGTTCTCTGACGCCGAAGTGGAAATTGCGGCCGTGGTAGCTGCCGGGCAGAAAGTCGACGGCCCCGTCGAACTTCAGCAGCGTGTTGTTGCTGGGAGCCAGGTCGGCCGAACCGCCCAGGAGCCACGGCACCCGTTGAGCCACGGCGTTGAGCACTTGGCCGCTGGCCTTGCGCGTGGCCATACCTTTTTCGTCGGCGGGAAACTCCGGCAGTTGGTCCAGGGCTCCGGGGGGGAGTTCCCGGGCGGCCATCTGTTCCCATTGCCGGGCCAGTTCCGGATACCGGCGGCGATATTCCTCCCAGCGGTCCTGCCAGGCCTGGTACAGTTGCCCCCCGCGGCGGACAACACCGGCGCGGAACAGCTCGCGTACCTCCTCGGGCACGAGGAACTTCGCATCCGGCGGCCAGCCGTAGTTCTGCTTGGCCAGCCGCACTTCTTCTTCGCCCAAGGGGGCGCCGTGGGCGGCGGCGGTGTCCTGTTTGTTCGGGGCTCCCCAGGCGATGTGGCTGCGGAGAATGATAAGCGTGGGGCCTTCCTGATGTTCGTGGAAGGCGGCCAGTGCGGCCCGAATCGCATCCAGGTCGTTGGCATCTTCCACGTGCAACACCTGCCAGCCCAGGGCCTGGAACCGCATGGCCACCTGCTCGCTGAAGGCCAGGTCAGTCGAGCCTTCGATGGTGATACGGTTGTCGTCGTAAATCCAGCAGAGGTTCGACAGCTTCAGGTGTCCGGCCAGCGAGGCGGCCTCGGAGCCCAGCCCTTCCATCAAGTCGCCGTCGCTACAGAGCACGTAGACGTTGTAGTCGAACAGCGGCAGTCCTGGGCGGTTGAAGTGTTCGGCCAGCCAGCGACCAGCGGCGGCCATGCCCACGCTGTTGCCGCAGCCCTGGCCCAACGGGCCGGTGGTGGTTTCCACGCCGGAGGTTTCGCCGTACTCGGGATGTCCCGGCGTGCGGCTGCCCAGTTGCCGGAAGTTCTTGATTTGTTCCAGCGAAACGGCCGGCTCGCCGGTGGGGTTTCCCTGCGAATCGACCTGCTCCACCTCGGCCAGATGAAGCACAGCGTAAAGCAGCATGGAGGCGTGCCCGCAGGAAAGCACGAACCGGTCCCGGCCCGGCCAGAGCGGGTGCTTCGGGTCGTAACGCAGCACCTCGTTCCACAGCACGTAGGCCACGGGAGCCAAGGCCATGGGGGTGCCGGGATGGCCGCTTTTGGCCTGTTCCACGGCGTCCATGGCCAGCGTGCGAATAGTGTTGATGGCCAGTTGTTCCTGGTCGGTAGCGGTAGGGGCGGTGCTCATGGCAAGCAGTTTCGTTTCGGAGGAATAACACCCAAGGGGCAGTCAGGGACAGGTGTCGCCCGGGGACCGGAGAACGCCATTTTCGCCGAGATTCGCCGCCGGACAAGGGTACCCCTGGCCGGGAGCTGACGCTCCCGGATCACTCGCCGCAAAAAGTGGCGTTTTTTCCAGCTCGGTTTTTTCCAGCTTAGCGAGCCCCGGACTTCAGTCCGGGGAGAGCCGGAGACAAACGTTTGCTCGTCGTTTTCCTCTGGGGACTGAAGTCCCCGGCTCGCTGAGTGCATGAATCGGCGTTTTTTTCTCGCATTGGTGCGGAAGCACCCAGTCGCCGACGGCCGTGCCGTTCTCCGGGAGCTGACGCTCCCGGCTCGCCGAGTGCTGAGCGCAGGTAACGAACTGCCGATTACGAGTACGAGCACGAGCAGGAACGCTTCGATTTCCGCTGGAGCGGAAGCTCCTGGCGCAAGGCGCACGGCGGAAGCCGATCTCCGACTTTTCTCCCCGCACTGCCGTGCGGGGCTCGCGCCCTTTACTCCCC
>WFOE01000239.1 GCA_015488215.1 Planctomycetales bacterium | reverse complement strand
CGCAGCCTCCGCAGGGGAACGTGCCGCTTTCGTCGGTGCAGCAGGACGAGTCGTTGAAGAAGTTTGCCTCGTTGAAAACCACCCCGATTGAAATCGAGGTGGGAAGCGGAAACACCGAAGTGACCATCGATCTGGCAAAATACTAGCTCGCGCTGCGAGTCTCCTCCCCGGAACACAAAGCCCCCGGGAGAGCGAGCAAGAAACCACCACTTTGTGGTTGCGCGCGAATTGTTGGTCGCTTCGTGCCCGTTCAGTCCGGATGTCGAACGATGCCGCAAGCGTTCCTTTGGTACGTTGCGGCATCGTTTTTTCGCGCCCAGCCTGCCGTAGTCTATCTATGGGGACGCTGTCATCAGCCAACCAGCCCGCCAGACGCGCGGCGTTGCGGTAACGCTCCTTCCCCGTCTGCCATGACAGGAACGGGTGCCCGGCATTCTGTTCGTTGTGCAGAACTCCTTTCCAAACGAATGAGGCTCTCCGGACTTGTCAGATAAGGGACAGGCCCTGCCGCCGGTGGCGCCTTTGTTGTCAGAGTTGTCCAGCGGCGATTACAATCCAAGTGTGACCCCGTTCGCACCTGAGCAGTAGTTGCCCGTATGGACCATCCGGACCGTTCGCCGCCCGCAGTCCCTTATTTTCAGATTACCGACATTGGTCTGCGCCGGCTAAACAACCAAGACGCTTGTGCCTGTGTTCCGGCCCGGGAAAACGAGGTGTGGGAACATCGAGGGCACTTGTTCCTGGTGGCCGACGGGATGGGGGCCCACGCGGCCGGGGAACTGGCCAGCAAAATCGCCGCCGAAGACGTGCCGCTAGCCTATCAGAAAGTGCAGCGGGACATCCCGGCCCCTGTGGCTTTGAAACAAGCCATTGAAGACGCCAACGAAACCATCCACCGCAAAGGGAGCCGCAACTTCGACTTCCAGGGGATGGGAACCACCTGCACCGCCCTGGTTCTGTTCCCGCAAGGGGCGCTGGTGGGCCACGTGGGCGATTCCCGGGCTTATCGGCTCCGCGGCACCAAACTGGAACAGCTCACCCGCGACCACAGCCTGGTTTGGGAACTGAAAGAACACACCCACGGCGAACTGGGGCCCGGTATCCCGCGCAACATCATTACCCGCTCCCTGGGTCCCAACCCCGACGTGGAAGTGGATATCGAAGGCCCCTTCGAGGTGCTTCCGGGGGACCGCTTCCTCCTTTGTTCTGACGGCTTGTGCGGTCAGTTGGACGACCGTTGGATTGGCGTCGTCCTGCGTCTGTTTCCGCTGCAAGAAGCCGCTCAGTTGCTCGTTCATCTGGCCAATCTTCGCGGCGGACCAGACAACATCACCGTCGTAGTGCTGGAATCCCCCGTGGCCCTGGCCGCCCCGCACACCTCGGCGGCAATCCAGCAACAGCCGGATACCGAAACCGCCGGCTGGTGGATTCCGGCCACCGGACTGTTCCTTGGCGCTTTGCTTGGTGCTCTGGTTTCGCTAGGCAAACAGCTTCCGCTGCTGGAAGGGGCCATCGGCACGCTGGGCGGGGCGTGTGCCGGACTGGCCCTGGGGTTGGCCGCCAGAAGCTGGTCGAAAACTTCCCCACGTCGTTTCGGTCGCAAGCGTCGCCGCCCCCTGCTGCACGGAAGCGGCCCATATACCGAAACGCCCGTCGTGGCCGACGAGAAGCTGGTGGAAGAGCTTGGAGCCATCCTGGATCAACTTTGCCGGGCAGCCTCCGACGAAGAGTGGAATGTCTGCTGGCAGGAAATCGACCAGCTCAAAGAACAAGCCCACCAGGCCATCGCTCAGAAAAACTGGGACGAGGCCGTCCAGATGCTGGGACAGGCCGTCTTACAAATCATGAGCCACGCCAAGCACTCGCAGGCCGAGACCGAATAAGAAATCCGCCAACTCAAGTCCACGGCTCACCGACGTGCAACGCTTCACGTTTCTCACCCGCACAACTGCCGCACGCGCTCTAGATCCAGTTCCGAAACGTGCGGCCGCTTCCCAGGCGGCAGGGCCTCGTTGACCCGGGGAAACCTCGCGGCTGCATCCAGCACCGCCTCTTCCGGTTCCAGCCCAAGCCAGGCAAGCACTTCTTCCATCCACACGCGGCGCCGGTCCGGCGTGGCCTTACGCCACTGCTCCAGATCGAAGTGCCAGCACCGCTGGGGCTCCTGCTGCAAAAACAGCCGCACCTCGTGCCACCGCCGGGCAAACTCCTCCGGGCTCATCTCCGGGCAGAACGTCTGCCGCAGCGACCGATAGGTGGCCACCGGGTCGCGCAGGCACACGATCCACCGCGAGCCGGGAAACAGCCGATGCCAGGCCGCCCGTTCTTGGGGATTGGCCGCCATCCAGGCGGTCTTGACGCCCCAGCGGAGGGGGGACGGGGGCGTGGGGGGG
>WFOE01000238.1 GCA_015488215.1 Planctomycetales bacterium | reverse complement strand
CGTTCGTCATCCGCCCGGGCTTTCGCGGCAAGGTGGAAGAGTTCGGCATGTTGATTCCGTTCCCCACCCCCCCGGCAATCCGCAAGATGCCGGACAACATCTTCCAGCACATCCAGGCGGCTATCGATCCGCCCGAGGTGGTCATCAACCTGCGCATCCAGTTTGAAGCAAAAGCGGCGCGTCGCCGCGGTATGCTCGCTAACGCGGCAGCGGCGCCGGGGCTGGCTCTGCGTAAAGACGAAGTTCGCGTCATTCGGGAAGAAGCCGTGGGGATGTACGAGGTGGCCGTGCTAGAAGCCGGTTCGGCCGCGGCGCTGAAACGTTGGATGACCGAGCACAAGTACCGCTACCCCAACGGCATGGACAAGGTGTGCGACGAGTACATCGAGCAGGGCTGGTGCTTTGTGGCCGTGAAGACCCGCGTCAGCGGCAAGCGCCAGGTGGACCCCCGGCCCAGACAGCGCGAAGTGCGGCCCGGTCTTCCCCCCGGGGCGGGCTTCGACGGGTTCGTGCAGGCCATGGGTTTTCGCTTCCGCACCCCGGAGCTGGTGGTGCCGATGCGGCTTTCGGCCTTCAACGAAGGGGAACTGCATAACATCGTCTATCTTCTGACCGACGGGCCGCGGAAAATCCGCTCCATCCCCGAAGAGTACGTCGTGCGGCAGGTCTCCGGCAAGGAGCTTCTGCGCAACCTGACCCAGCCGCTTCCGCTGCGGATTATCGGCGGAACGGAAAAGGACATCCCAGAGTGGCAGTTGAAAACATTGCCCCAGCGGCGCAATCCGGAGCCGCACAACGGGCACGCCCGGGACTTGTTTGCCGGGGACCTGCTGGCGATCAAAAGCGGCCGGTTGAGCCTGGCCCATGAGGAAGAAGAAAAGATGCTGCTTCGGATCGGGGAGCGGCTTCACCTGCGCGGTCCCCAGATTGACCAGTTGAACCTGGAGGCGTTGCGCCAGAAGCGCCGGGCGGCCGTGCAGTCGGCGCTAGCGGACCTGGAGGGGATGACGCTGACGGTGGTGGACGGGGATTTCCCCCGCCGGGTGCTTGCCAGTCAGAATCTGGTCTTTAGTGAGTACCGGATGCCGGCGTATCGGAACTCGCCACGTTATTACGACGCGAAGCTGAAGCGTCCGGCCCCGGTTCGCCAGGGGGTGTTGAAGCTGGGTCGTCTGGATGTGGAGCGGCTGCTTCGGCAGAAGCAACGGGAAGGGTTGCGGTGGAAGGCGCTGTTGGGAGCCCTCTGGGCCCTGGGACTGGTCTGCTGCGGGCTGGTGTTCTTCCGCTGCCGGGGCCGTTCGGCCGCTGCGGTGCTGGCAGCCGGGCTGGTGCTGGGAGCTTCCGCCGTGGTTCTGGCCCAGGACAAGGAACCGGCCGCGCAGGAAGTGGACGAAGAGGCCATCCTCGACCTGATCGATCAACTGGAAGATGCCAAGAAGGTGGAAGCGGCCGTCGAGAAGCTCGTCAAAATCGGCCAGCCGGCCGTGCCGCACCTGTTGGGCGAGGCGCTAGAAGGCTCCTCAATGGTCCGCCGCGGCTGGGCCATCGTGGCCCTGGGCGAAATCGGCGGCCGGGAAGCCAAAGAGCGGCTGGAAGAGCTGCTCCGCGACACTCGCCAACCGATGCTGGTGCGCACCTGGGCTGCCGCCGCCCGAATCAACATGGCTCGCGATACCCAGGAACTGCTCTCTCTGGCCGGGCTGGCCAATCAGTTTCCGGCAGCTCGCCGCACGCTGGGCGTTCGCCTCGTCGAAGAGCTCAACTCGCAAGAGAAGCCGGTTACGGTCGATCAGTTATTGGCCATCACCGTGCGCGTGCCTCAGCTTCAGGGGACGCTGGCCCCGATGATTCTCAAGCGGAGCGTGGAGGAGCTGGTCCACGCCATGGTTACTCACCCGGATCAGATGGTCCGCCGCATGGCCGCCGCGTACCTTGCCACCAAGGTTCAACAGGACGCCAAACTCTATGACGAGGTGGCCCAGGCTGTGCTGGCTGCCTATAAGTTCGATCCCCAGGCCCGAAACGTCCCCTGGCAGGGCGGACCGTTGTTCGTCCCCGCCTTGCAGTGGAAGACCAAAGAAGCCCGTGCCCTGGTCGATGCGCTGGTTCGCTGGTACCTGTGGTGTGAACGGCAGAATCGCACCGGGGACCTGCGCCCCATCGAGAACAACCTTCGCTCGATCCAACTGGCCCGCGCCGCCGGGTATCCGCCTTTTGGGCGCCGGCTGCCTGGAGCAGTCGGATGGCTCCACGCCTGGGGACAGGTGGTCGGACGGGAGGGAATCCGCGCCATTCTGGAACAGCAAGGCGTGGCGAACGATCCCCGCTACGCCGCGGTTCTCCGCACCATCCGTGAAAAAGAAACCGAACGGTAACCTGCCCCTGTGTGTCAGAACCCACATTCCCGTGGCATACGGGCGCCGCAGGCAGTACAACGGAAGAAGGGCTCCAGAGGGTGGAACCGCACCGGGCGCGGCCCTTTCTGGTCTCTCCCGGTTCCTTTGCCGCTTGCTTGCGTTTACCGATGATTCGACTGCCGGTTGTGCTGCTGGTGTGGCTTGGCCTCTGGGGGCTGGAGACTGCCCGCTTGGTTGCCCAGAGCGAGCCGGCTTCGCCGCCCGGAGCCGATTCTTCCGCCGAGGCCCTGCCCGAAGGAGCCCTGTACCGGCTGGGAACCCTGGAGCCGGACGCTCCCCCGGAAAAGGGACACCAGTCCGGGGTGTACCGGGTGATGTTCTCTCCGGACGGGAAACGGCTCATCTCCCGTGGGATGGACCACACGGTACGCATCTGGGACCTGGAACATCCGCCGCGGCACCTGCGACTGGAAGCGGGCAAACCCATCGCTCTTTCCCCCCAGGGCAAACTGCTGGCCACCGGAGGCGTGGGCGAAGCGGTGGCCATCTGGTCCCTGCCCGAAGGCAAAGAGCTGCTCACCCTGCCCACTAGCGCCGACTTGCTGCACTTTGCCGCCGAAGATCGGTTGCTGCTTCTTTCCCGAGGCGTCCTCTCCTGGTACCACCCACGCACCGGGCGCAAGCTGGGCAAAGACCTGCTGGTGCGGCTGGCCGTGCCGCTGGCCGTTTCGGCCGACGGCCACCACCTGGCTTACCTGATTAGCCAGTACAACCACAACGTGCAGGTAACCACGCTCAACCGGCAACAGACCACCCGCACGTTCACCGGCAAGCAGAATCGCCCCATCTGCGCCGCGTTTTCGCCCGGGGCCACCCTGCTGGCCTGCGGCGGCCGCGACCGGATGACCCACGTTTGGGAAGTGGCCACCGGCCGCCTGCTCTACAAGCTGGCCGGGCAACAGGGGCCAATCCAGGCGGTGGCCTTTTCGCCCGACGGGGCGCTGCTGGCTACGGCCAGTTGGGACACCACGGTCGCCTTGTGGGAGACGGCCACGGGACAACAGGTGGCCCTGCTTCGCGGACACCGCAAGCACGTGGCCGCCGTGGCCTTCTCGCCCGACGGGCGCCGCCTGGCCAGCGGCAGCACGGACCGGACGATTCTGGTCTGGGACGTCTCGCGGATTCTGCTGGGCCGGACCTCCGACGCCACCGAGCCGCTCAGTAAAGAGCAGTTCCAACAGCTCTGGCAGCAACTTGCCTCCGAGGATGCCGCCCAGGCCTATGCGGCCATCGGCCGCCTGATTCGCGGCCGCGAGCAGACCATCCATTTCCTGAAGCAACAACTGGCCTCGCTGCTGGAGAGCGATCAGCTCAAGCGGATCGAAGAGCTGATTGCCCAACTGGACGCCCCGCAATACATGGTGCGCGAACGGGCCACGCGGGAACTGATGCAACTGCTGGCCGTGGCCCGCCCCCGGTTGGAAGAAGAATTGCAACAAACCCTCTCGGCCGAAGTGCGTTTCCGCCTGCGAAAGATTCTCTCGCTCAAGGCGCCCAAGCCGGTCTATTCCTCCCAGCAGGTGCATCAGCTCATTCGGACCATCCAGGTGCTCAAGCGGATTGATACCCCCGAAAGCCGCCATCTGCTGCAACTGCTGGCCCGCCGCGTGCCCGATCCCCGCGTGATGAAAGAAGCCCGCGACGCCCTGAAACGGCTCGGCCTTTCCGAAAGCCGGTAGCCTTCCGGCGGAAACCTTCCGCCGCGGGCAGCCTTGCTCTGACACCGTGTAGCAATAAAAACGCACATTTTTTGCGCGCAGTGCGCGCGGACCTGTCACACAAGAGGAACCCGCCTCCCCCTTTCTCGGATGCCCATTCAGCCGGCGCTGGCTACATTTTGCTTGTTTTTGCAGTGTGCCATTTCGTCTTGCAAAAAAAACGCAGTTTTCGCATCATCCCTGGCGACAAAAAAGTCTGGCAGAAATGAGGTATCGGGATGCATCTGGAGGGCAACTTCGCCGGGGGCTGCCAGGCGGGAGTGTCGGGCCGGGGAGATTTATCCACGCGGATTCTGCCCGGCGGCACGCGTATTGCTACAGTTTGGGTGCGGGGCGCCGACTCCGCAACAAACTGGCCCTTGATGCCTCTTATCTTGGAGCCAACCGATGCAAGACCCGACCCTGGTCCTGATGGACGAGCACCGCGTCATTGAAGGCGTGCTGGATTGCCTGGCCCGCATGATCGACCAGGTCCAGGCCACCGGTGCCACGGACTGGCACGCCGCCCGGCGGGCAATCCGTTTCTTCCGCGAGTTTGCCGACCAGTGCCACCACCACAAGGAAGAAGACCTGCTGTTCCCGGCGATGGAACGCTGCGGCTTCTCGCCCCAGGAAGGCCCCACGGCCGTGATGCGCAGCGAACACGAGCTGGGACGCCGCTGGATCCAGACCATGCAACAGGCCCTGGACGAAATCGAAGCGGGTAACCCGGATGCGGCCACGGCGTTTCGGGACGCGGCGGCCGGATACCTTTACATGCTGCGGGAACACATCCAGAAGGAAGACCACTGCCTGTTTCCCATGGCCCGCAAGGCGCTGCCGACCGAAGAGCAGACCCAACTGGCCGAAAAGTTCCGCACCTGCCCGCACGCCCAGGCCCACGAAGAATTGCTCCAAATCGCCAACCAGTTGCGCGAACAGTTCCTACCCCAAGCCGCCCCCGGCGGTACGTGAACGCCTCGGGGATGCGGGTAGGTGACCCGCTGCGGACGTTCGATACTCCGGGAAGTCGCTGGTTCCGCCGATTCGAGGTGCGCCGAGTGGTTCAAGGTCCCGTTGTCACCAAGCGAGATTTCGCCCAAGGCCCGCTGGTCGTCTTCTACGAAGTGACCCAAGCGTGCGACCTGGTGTGTCGCCACTGCCGGGCCAGCGCCCAGCCGCGGCGGCATCCGGAGGAACTTTCCACCGAGCAGGCTTGCGCGTTGCTGGACCAGTTGGCCCGGTTCCCCGTGGCTCCGTTCGTGGTGCTCACCGGCGGAGACCCGCTCAAACGGCCCGACCTGTTCCAGATTATTTCGCATGGCGTAAACCTCGGTCTTCCGGTGGCCATCACCCCTTCGGCTACGCCCCTTTTGACCCGCGACGTGGTGCACCAGTTTGCCCGACTGGGCGTGCGGCGGCTGGCCGTCAGCCTGGACGGGGCCGATGCGGCCACCCACGATGCGTTTCGGGGCTGGCCGGGCAGCTTCCAACGCACGCTGGAAGTGATGCAATGGGCCCGCCAGGCCGAGCTGCCGCTTCAGGTCAACACCACGGTGGTCAAGCACAACCTGGGGCAACTGGACCGTCTGGCCGAGCTGCTGGCCGAGCAGGGGATTGTTCTCTGGTCGGTGTTTTTTCTGGTTCCGACCGGACGAGGGCTGCTCCTTGAGGGGCTTTCCGCCGAAGAGTACGAGCTGGCTTTCGAAAAACTCTACCGGGCCAGCCAGCGCTTCCCCTACGCGGTCAAGACCACCGAAGCTCCGCACTACCGCCGCTGGGTGCTCCAGCAGCGCAAAGCCCAAGGGCGTGAAGCCAAGTCCCGTTCAGCGGCCAATCCCTGGCAGCTTCAGCCCACCAACGACGGACGCGGTACGCTGTTTATCGGTCACACGGGCCGCATCTATCCCAGCGGATTCCTGCCTGTGGAGTGCGGTCGCTTCCCGCAGGACGACGTGGTGCAGGTGTACCAGCGCCATCCCACGTTTCTGACCCTCCGCAATCCGGACCTGCTCCAAGGGAAGTGCGGCTTGTGCGAATACCGCACCATCTGCGGCGGGAGTCGGGCTCGCTCCTACGCTCTGACCGGCGAGCTGATGGCCGAGGAACCGTGCTGTGCCTATGTGCCGCCGAAGGCCCGACGCCTGGCCGACTCCCCAAACCCCGGCGCCGATTCCTGCAATTAGCCGGGCGGCTGCGTGGATGGCAATGGGTCGTTTGGAGAGAGGCAACAGGGCCTCTGCCCCGCAAGCCGTAGGTCTTGCGTCTCCGGTCTTGAGCAGGAGCTTCCGCTCCGGCGGAAAAACAAGCGTTCGTGCTCGTACTCGGAATTCGTACTCGGTGGCTCGTCATCGGCAGGGGCGAACCGGCAACTTGGCGCGCAGAATCCTCCACTGGTATAAGCCGAGACTCCTGGCCGAAACTTAGCCCGCTCGGCGGCTTTTGGCCGTTCTGCGCTACGGCAAGTGCAGCTTTAGATGGAAGAAGGCGTTTTCTTCGGCCAGGTAGGTGCGTAGCAGGGCTTCACTGCCGGCGGCCACCTCGCGGGGAAGGACGAAGTTCAGCACCCGTTGCTGGCCCGGGGGCACATTGACCGTGCGGGTGCGCCGGGGCTGGCCTCGCAGCACCAGCGTGCATTGCACCTGGAGTCGCTTGGACCGCCGGTTGTGCAAATGAACCCGCACTACTCGTGAACGGTCGTCTTGATCCACCACGGCCGCTTCGGCCTTCAGGCCGGGGATACCGGCTCGTAGCGGCAGCCCCAACACCAGCGGCTGCGGAAATCCGTCCAGGTGGAGTTGCACGCGCGTGTGTTGCGGGCCGGTCGAGGCATAAATGGGTAGGCGGACCAGAAACTGGCCCCGAAACTGTTCGCCGGGGGCCAGGTGGAACTCCCAGTGGTCCGGCTCAATCCGCCAGTGAGGCGGAGGGGTGATTTTCACTTTGCCGCTAAGCGGCCGTTCCTGCGGATTGGTAAACAGCAGTTGGTTCGGATGGTCGCGTCCCAGCACGCTGGGCACCTGATCGTGCAGCAGGCGGACGCTGCGGGCTAGCCGGGCCAGGGACGGATTGCCGCACCAGAGGAACACCGGCTCCGGCCCAACGGCCAGCACCACTTCGGCCCCGGTGCTTCCTTTTTTCACCGGCAGCGGTCGTCCCCAAAGGGACCACCCCTGATCGACCAGGGCGGCCGGGAGCTTCTGCGTTCGGTCCTCCGGCGCCCACAACACCCACACGGCATGATGCGGACCGACGAACAACCAGTTGCGGACCTTCGGACCCAGGGCCAGGGAACCCACGTAGCGTGTTCCGGCAAGCGAGCGGACAGTGACGGTCCAGGGAACGACCAGCGGACCGGCCGAACCTTGGGGGGAAAGGAAGCCGCTGGGCCGGTCCACCGCGTGGACGAACGCCCCCTGGGCTCCGGCGGCGTGGGCCAGCAGCAAGTGCAAGGCCATCTGGCTTGCCGCGGCGGAAAGTGTCCTCGGGGAAGGCTTGGCCGGCAGGACCCGATCCAGCAACAACGAGTACCACCAGCGGGGCGGAAGTTGGGCCTGTTGCAGTCGGTCTTCGAGCTGTTGCCAGGGGAGGCTTTTCCGCGAGGAGTAACAAACCAGTTCCCACGCTTTCGCCCGCGGCAGCGGCGCGTGCAACGACCAGGGGATGACCACATCCACATACGCGGCGCTTTGGCCCAGGGTCTTGCGCACCTGGGCCAGTTGTCGCTCCACGCCCTGAAGTTCCACCAGCGAGTGGTCGTCGTCGGCTCCCCATTGCCAAACGGGCACCTGCAGCCCGTAGCTGAGCATGGTTTCGGCCAGCGAATCGCTCCAGAGCTTGGGGTTCATCAGGAACACTTCGCCCACGGCCGCTTCCGGGAACAAACGCAGACCGTCCAGCTCTTTGGCCACCGTGGGCGGAGGGTCGCCGCAGACGCCCACGACCTGGGCTCCTCGGGACAGGAGACGGCGGACCCAGGCCTGAGTTTCTTCCCGGGAAGCCGGGCTGCCGAAAGTTCGCCATAAGGGATACTTGACTCGCTTGGGGCCCAAGTGCCGGACCAGTTCTTCCCAGGCTTCGTGCTCGGAGGCCAGCAGCGGACGGGCAAAGCTCCAGCCGAACGGATGCTCTCCTCGCACCGGGAGCGGCGGAAGCACGGCAAAGGTGGTTTCTCCCCGGGAAACCACCCGGCCCCCGGCACGAAGCTGCGCCTGCACCCGATAAAATCCCGCCTGACGGATTGCAGGACGCCAAGTGCCCTGGAGCCGCCGAGGCAAGGATTGGCTGCCGGAACGAAGCTTGCTGTCCAGAGGCTCCTTGGGAGCAGGGGCCACCACGGGAACATCCGAGCCAGCCCGATGGCCGACCGCCACAACCGAAACTCGCCGGCGGCCGGCGATTCTTGGGGACTGCCCTCCTTCGGGCAAAGCTTCCTCCAGCGGCACGCGATGCGGTGGCAAGACCCTGCGGCCTTGGTGGTCCAGGACGACCAGTTCCAGCTCGCCGCGGGGGTAATCCACTCCCGAAAGGTCGTACCGCAGCCGCACTTGCTCGGGCCGGGAGAAGATGCCCAAAGGAGGTTCAGGACGAATACCCAGGTACGCCTTGCGGAGCAGCCGCACCTGGTCGATCCACACGGCCCCTTGGAGATCGGCCAGGGGGGCCGATTCCAGGCTCAGGCGGATTTGCAGGTAGTGGGTTCCCTCAGGCGGGCAACCGGCCGGAGCCACTTCGATTCGCTGCCAGGGTCGCGTGCCCCGAATGACTCGGGAACGGAACTCCGCCACCGGGTGCCCGGAGGAGTCCAGGCAACGGAGGATTAGAAAGAATCGGTCCCGCACGAGTCCCCGGCACCGCACATGGGCTTCGGCCACGTAACGATATTGCCTTTGGACCGGCACCGGGGGGGAATCGACCACCACCGACCCCCCGTTGAGGCGGATTTTGAGCGACCGTTTGCCCTGCCAGGCGTGGTCGGAAGCCAGAAACACCCGAACGTACTTGGGCCGCTGGCGGTCGGTAACGCGGACCCACTGGTCGGGCCAGCCGTCCCGGTTGGTGTCTTCGGCCCATTCAAACGTGCTGGTGAAAAGCTCCTCGGTCCCAGCCACAGGCTGGCTACCCAAGCCCAAGACCAGCAGTACAATAACTACCGGTCCGCCCCGGTGTCCGAGGGCAAGTCGGGCCGCGCATCGCAAACCTTTGAAAACATTGGACATAGGAACCGTCGTCCCTTTCCGGGAATTGCCCCGGCCGCACAGACCGCTCTCGACTACCCCAAGTGTAGCCCACGCGCCGTGACCCAACTTCCCCTTGCCGTGCATTTGCCTTCGTTCCGTAAACCCTTGCCCCGGGCATTGCAACTGGCCGCCCGGCTTGGGGTGCAGGGCGTGGAACTGGATGCCCGGGAGCAGGTCCGCCCGCGAGAGATGGGCCCGACGGCGCTACGCCATCTGAAGCGCTTGCTCCAGGAACACCGGCTGGGTGTACCGGCCGTGGCTTTTCCGACCCGGCGCGGCTACAACGTCGAAGACGGCCTGGACCGCCGCGTGGAAGCCACGCGGCAGGCAATGCAGTTGGCCTACCGGCTCGGGGCCCCGATGGTGGTCAACTACGTGGGTCAGTTGCCCGAAAAACCCGAAGGCCCCGACTGGGACCTGCTGGTGGAAGTGCTTACGGACCTGGGGCGTTGGGGCCAACGGGTCGGGTCGTTGCTGGCCGCCCGCACCGGCCCGGACCCGCCCCAGCGGCTCGCCCAACTGCTGCAAACGCTGCCGGAAGGGTCGTTGCTGGTGGACCTGGACCCGGGGCTACTGGTCATGCACGGCCACTCGGTCGCCGAAGCCGTGGAGCAGCTCGGCCCCTGGATCGCCCACGTCCACGCCCGCGACGGGGCACGCGACCTGGCCTTGGGCCACGGAGTGGAGGTTCCCCTGGGCCGAGGGAGCGTGGACTTTGAACACCTGCTGGGACTGCTGGCCGAGCGGGACTACCGCGGCTACCTGACCATCCAGCGGGACCAGGCCGAGCGGCCCCAAGAGGAAATCGAACTGGCGGTTCAGTTCCTTCGCCGTCTGGGGCAGTAGAGGCGCCGTCAATTCGACTCCATTTCGCCATCAATTCGACTCACCCAATGGGGCGTTCTGCTGTTTTTCAAGAATTGCCGGTATCCGCTTTAGATTCGCAAGTTTCTGTAAAATGGGCGGTTGCGCTCACACTACACCAACGCAGTCCCTTTTTGGCACGATAGATGCACTAGCAATACTGCCGTGTGAGCCGGTCGCTGGGACTGGCTCTGGCAGGCGGTTCCGGCCACGGGAGTGGCCAACACAAGAGGAGAAACACGATGAAACGTCTGGTCAAATGGTTGGTGTTGCCGGTGGTGCTGGCCGGTGCGTTGGTGTTGGGTTCCACCCAGTCGGCACAGGCCGGGCCTTGGGGTATCTCCATCGGCATCGGCCACGGCGGCTGGTATGGGGGCCATCATGGCTGGTACGGCGGCCACCACGGCCACTGGTACGGCGGCTGGTACAGCGGCCACCACGGATGGCACGGAGGGCACCACGGCTACTACGGCGGGCACGGATACCACCACTAGTGGGAAACTTCTGCCCGGACAAAACGCTGTTCGGAGCCGCAGCGAGGCGGATTTTCCTTCGTTCCTCGAAGCTAGGGAGGGAGCTACGATGAACCGCTGGAGCAAGTGGCTGGTCGTTCCCTTGGTGCTGGCAGGCGTGCTGTTCGTGGGCCAAGAACGTTCGGCTCAGGCAGGCCCCTGGGGGGTGCACGTGGGCGTCGGTTGGGGATGGGGGGGATACTATCCCCATCACCACCACGTGTACCATCCGGGTCACTTCCACTATCACCCGGGCCACTTCCACTACAGGCCCTGGGGAGCCTACTATCACCCGGGCCATTACTACTACCACCCGGGCCACTGGCACTCGTTCTGCGACTAGGTTACAAGCAACGCAGCGCGGCGGCTGGTGGCGCTGGCGAGAGTCGCTTTGCTTACTGGCCCCAAACGACAATCGTCCGGCTGGGCTGGCTGGCCCGGCCGGACGATCGCTTTCCCCCCTGGGTACGTCAGCAACGGCTGGCGACAGGTTTCGTTGGCTTTTTCTCCTGCTCTCCTGATGACGTTGAGTTGTATCGGCAAGCCCCTTCCCGGACTTTGGGGCTTTTCCGCCAGCAGACGGAAAATCCGCCCCTTGAGAGCCGCAGAGAAACGTCCACTGTCGCCCGGCCCGGCCGCGAGTTGCTTAGCCATCGTAGCTAGCCGCCAGGGCGAGGCTTGCCAGGTGTTCCACTCGGGCCGAATCCGGCTCCTCAGCGGCCAGTTGCCATTGGGTTTCCTGGCGTTCCACGCGGCGGTAGAGCGTGTCGCGTTCAATCGGCACGCAACCGGCTTCGCGGATCAGGTGGCGGATCGTCTCCACGTCCAGCGCCTGGGGCGTGTCGGCTCCGGCGTCGTGGTAGATGCGTTCGTGGCGCACCGTGCCGTCAAAGTCGTCGGCCCCGTAGCTCAGGGCCGCCTGGGCGGTGCCTAGCCCCAGCATAACCCAGTAGGCCTTGATGTGCGGCACGTTGTCCAGCACCAGGCGGCTGATGGCCATGGTGCGCAAATCGTCGAGCACGGAAGGTTTTTTCAGATGGGCCAGGCCCGTGTTCTCCGGGTGGAAGGCCAGGGGGATGAAGGTAAGAAATCCGCCCGTTTCGTCCTGCAGCGCCCGCAGCCGGAACAAGTGGTCCACGCGGTGGTGGGGCTTTTCGATGTGTCCGTAGAGCATGGTACAGGTGGTGCGCAAGCCAAGCCGATGGGCCGTGCGGTGGATGTCCAGCCAGCACTGGGCATCGGCCTTGTGTTCGCAGATTTTTTGCCGCACTTCGGGATGGAAGATTTCGGCCCCTCCGCCGGGCATGCTGCCCAGGCCCGCTTCGATCATCTCCTCCAGCACCCGCTGGTAGGAATAGCCGGTCATGTGGCAGAACCAGTGGATTTCCACGGCGGTCCAGGCCTTCAGGTGCAGTCGGGGATGGGCCTGGTGGAGCATGCGAATCAGGTGGACGTACCACTCGTACTTCCGCTGGTGGTGCAGCCCGCCGACGATGTGCATCTCCGTGGCGCCGATGCGTCGGGCTTCCTCGGCCCGGGCCAGAATCTGCTCGTCGTCCATCACGTAGCCTCGCGGATCCCGCAGGTCGGCCCGGAACGCGCAAAACACGCACCGATAGACGCACACGTTGGTGGGATTCAGATGGACGTTGATGTTGTAATAGGCAGCCCGACCGTTGAGTCGGCGGCGCTGCTCGTGGGCCAATTGGCCCAACTGGTTCAGCGGCACGGCCGGATCGAACAGGTCCAGGGCGTCCTGCTGCGAAAGACGCTTGCCGGCGGCCAGCTTTTCGGCCACGCGGTCCACCACGGGATGAGTCGATGAGGTCATAACCAAGCGCGGGCGGTTTGCAGGCGGCGGAGTTTTTCGACAAGGGAGACTGTCATTTTGCCGGGCCGTGGCCGTGCGTTCAAGTCAGCACGTCCAGCGCAATCAGGCCCAGCAATCCCAAGCTTATCACGGCGTTGACCTGGAAAAAGGCCACGTTCACGCGGCTCAGGTCCTCGGGGCTCACCACACGGTGTTCGTACACAAGCAGCAGGGCCACCAGGGCAATGCCCGTATAGTACTTCCAGCCCAGCAGGGGGAACACCTGGGGCAGAAGCGCCAGCCACAGCAGCATTACCGCATGGCAGGCGGCGGCCAGGCGCAGCGCAGCGGCGGTGCCCCAGCGAGCGGGAACGCTCCGCAGGCCCAGGCGACGGTCCACCTCTTCGTCCTGGCAGGCGTAGATGATGTCGAACCCGGCCACCCAGAACAGCACGGCCAGTCCCAGCACCAACGGCACCTCCAGCCGCTCAAGGCCCACCAGGGCAATCCAGGTGCACACGGGAGCCAGCAGCAAGGCGGCTCCCAGCCAGAAATGGGCCAGCCAGGTGAATCGCTTCGTGTAGCTGTAGCCGCAGATGAAAGCCAGCACCGGCACCGAAAGCCAAAGCGGCCAGGGGTTCTGCGGCAGAAAAAGCGCCGTGGCGGCCACGAAGCCCACGCAGTTGAGCACCCAAAACACCACCACTGTGCGTCGGCTGAGCAGCCCGGCGGGCAGATGCCGTTTGGCGGTCCGCGGATTCTGGGCATCCAGCTCCTGGTCGGCCAGACGATTGAAGGCCATGGCGGCGTTGCGGGCCGTAACCATGCAAAGCAGCACGCCCAGCACCTCGCGCCAAAGCAGCGGGCGAGGCTCGGTACCCTGCTGGCGCCAGGCCCAGGCCATCACCAGCGCAGCCAAGGCAAACGGCAGGGCGAACACCGTGTGGCTGAACCGCACCAGTTCCAGCAACCGGCGCAGCAACAGCCAAGGGGATCGGGCGGATAGCTGGTCCATGGGGCTCGACACTCCGCAAGCGCTTCGGCGGCAGCCGCATCCCGACCGGAACGCTCCCGGCGGCGGGAGGTTCCGGACGCCTGGAGTGCTTGATACGCCAACGGCCCGCCAAGGACAAGCCCCGGTCCACGGGGAACCGGCTCTTCGGCTCGGTCAGGCTGGGGGGAAGCACCCGGCACAACTCGCGTTTACGCTTCCTGGGGCCATGGGGTATGCTGGCCCTGCGGCAGCGGGGCTTGTGCCCGCTCCCCCGAGCCGGACAAGGAGGCATTCCCCCGGTCAAGGAGGACTCCTGGATGAACGCCGTGGCCGTCATCGGGTTGGGCTACTGGGGACCGAACCTGGTCCGCAATCTGCACCAGGTGGCCGGACCGCGGCTGCGAGTGGTCTGCGACCGCGATCCCCGGCGTCTGGAAGCAATCGCCCGGCAGTATCCGTGGCTGGAGCGGACCCGGGACCCCCAGGACGTATTCCGCCGCCGCGACATCGCGGCCGTGGTGATTGCCACGCCGGTTTCTACGCACTTCGAGCTGGCTCGGGCAGCCATCCAGAGCGGCAAGTCGGTGCTGGTGGAAAAGCCGCTGGTCCCATCCACGGCCCAGGCCGAGGAGCTTATCGACCTGGCCTATCGTCGCTCGGTGGTGCTGATGGTCGATCACGTATTCGTCTATAGCCCCGCGGTGCAGAAAATTCGCCAACTGGTGGCCCGGGGAGAACTCGGGCAGGTGCGATTCATCGACAGCGTGCGGATTAACCTGGGGCTGGTCCAGTCCGACGTAAACGTGCTGTGGGACCTGGCCCCGCACGACCTGTCGATTGTGGACTACGTGCTGGACCGCTTCCCCGAGTCGGTGGCCGCTTACGGCAAGGCGCACGTGCTGCCGGGAATCGAGGACGTGGCCTACATGACCCTGGACTACGGCCAGGGCGTGGTGGCCAACTTTCATCTCAACTGGCTCTCACCGGTCAAGATTCGCTACACCATCTTCGGCGGCACCGAGCGGAGCATCGTCTATAACGACCTGGACCCGGTGGAAAAGGTCAAAGTGTACGACAGCGGCCTTTCGGTGCAGCGGCTCGGGGCCGAGGATCGCCGCCGCGTGCTGGTGGATTACCGCACCGGAGACGTTTGGGCTCCGCATCTGCCCAAGCTGGAACCGCTCCGGCAGGTGGTGGAGCATTTCCTGCACTGCGTCGATGAGGGGGAGACGCCCCTGACCGACGGGCTGGCCGCATTGCGCGTGGTGCGCATCCTGGAAGCTGCCCAGGAGAGCCTTCGCCGCGATGGGGAGCGTGTTTCCTTGGGCGTGCGTTTTGCGTCTGCCGCCTCGGAGTCGCTCAGGCCAGCCAGCCCTCAATCACCCGGCCGTGCACGTCGGTTAGGCAATCGCTTCCCGGAGGGTGCCGCTTCCGGCAATTGCAAACGGGCCGGGCGAGCGATAGATTGAAAACTCGGCGGAAGGTGCGGTCGCCGGTCGGGCCGCTGCACCGCGTCGAGTTGGTTCTTATCGAAGCGCGTTCAAGCTGGTTTTGCTTTCGTTCCGCTGCGGGGCTGTTTCGCCTTCGGCGGTTCCTGCTGTTGTTCACGGAGGCTTTTCCATGAGTACCCAAATCCTGGAAGCCCAGGCTGGTCGAATCACGCCGGAGATGGAGTTCGTCGCCCAGCAAGAGCGGCTGGACCCGGAACGAGTACGGCAGGAAGTGGCTCGGGGGCGGATGGTCATTCCGGCCAATCGCGTGCATCTGGAAAAGGGATTGCAGCCCATCGGCATCGGCGTGGCCGCCCGGTGTAAGGTGAACGCCAACATCGGCAATTCGGCCGTCACCAGCGACCTGGAAGGAGAGCTGGAAAAGCTCCGCACGGCCATCCGCTGGGGAGCCGACACGGTGATGGACCTCTCCACCGGCCGGGACATCGACCGCATCCGCGAAGCGATTATCGACGCTTCGCCCGTGCCGGTCGGCACCGTGCCCATCTATCAAGTGGTCGAGGAACTCGACGGCCACATCGAGGAGATGACCCCCCAGCAGTTCCTCGACATGGTCGAGCATCAGGCCCGCCAGGGCGTGGACTACATGACCATCCACGCCGGCGTGAAGCTGGAACACCTGCACCTGACGGTGAATCGGGTCACGGGAATCGTCAGCCGGGGCGGGTCGCTGATGGCCGCCTGGATGATGGCCCACCGGAAGCAGAACCCGCTCTACACGCACTTTGACGACCTGTGCGACATCATGCGGCAGTACGACGTAACCTGGAGCCTGGGCGACGGGCTGCGGCCCGGCTCGATCGCCGACGCTTCGGACGCCGCCCAGTTTGCCGAGCTGGAAGTGCTGGGCGAACTGACCCGGCGAGCCCGCCAGCGCGGCTGCCAGGTGATGGTGGAAGGCCCGGGACACATCCCGATGGACCAGATCGAAATGAACGTCCGCCGCCAGCAGGAGCTGTGCGACGAAGCCCCCTTCTACGTGCTGGGACCGCTCGTGACCGACATCGCCCCGGGCTACGACCACATCGCCAGCGCCATCGGGGCGGCGATGGCCGGATGGTACGGCGTGGCCATGCTCTGCTACATCACGCCCAAGGAACACCTGGGACTGCCCGACGCCGAGGACGTGAAGCAAGGGCTGATCGCCTATCGCATTGCCGCCCATGCCGCGGACGTGGCCCGCAAACGCCCCGGCGCCCAGGACCGCGACGATGCGCTTTCCCGGGCCCGGTTCGCCTTCGACTGGAACGAGCAGTTCCGTCTGGCCATCGACCCGGAACACGCCCGGCGGCTGCACGACGAGACGCTGCCGCAGGAATACTTCAAAAGCGCCCATTTCTGCAGCATGTGCGGCCCGCGGTACTGCTCGATGAACATCTCGCAGCAGATTCGCGACATGGCCCAGCAAGGGCAGTTGGTTACCCTGGGTTCGGCGGGAGAGCAGAGCGACTCGGAAACCTAAGCACTTGGCTTGTCGGTCGCTCGGGCAGAAAGCACGCAGCCGCTTGGTGGCTGCCATGCCGCCGGTTTGAACAACCCTCAGGCACTTTTCTCCGGCACGTTCCGGTGTTCCAGCGAGTTGGTCCGCCGCTGGGCCACGCGCAGCCGAGCCGAACGGGCGCGGGGGTTTCGGGCCACCTCCTCCGGGCCGGGACGGACCACCCGCCGGGTGAGCACTTCCAGGCGCGAATCGTCCCGAAAAGCGTGCTTCACCAGCCGGTCTTCCAGCGAGTGGAAGCTGATAATGGCCAATCGCCCCCCGGGGCGAAGGCACTCCGGCAGCACGCGCAGGGCCTGCTCCAGATGTTCCAGTTCCCGGTTGACCGCAATCCGCAACGCCTGGAAGGTGCGAGTGGCCGGGTGAATCCGCTGCCGGGAACGGGGAACCGCGGCGGCCACCAACTCGGCAAGCTCGGCGGCCGTGCGCAGGGGGGCCCGGCTGCGCCGCTGGACGATGGCCCGGGCAATCCGCCGGCTGTGCCGCTCTTCCCCGTAACGATAGATCAGGTCGGCCAGCTTGCGTTCCGAAAGATGCTCCAGCAGCCGCCAGGCCGGCTCGCCCGAGGCGGGATCGTAGCGCAGGTCCAGCTCCCCGGCCGATTGAAAGCTGAATCCCCGTTGCGGATCGGCCAACTGGTCGCTGGAAAGCCCCAGGTCAAGCAGCACGGCGTCCACGCCCGAAAGCCCCAACTGCCGCAGCACCCCGGGCAGCTCGGCATAGCTGGCCTGAATCACCCGGGCCGGCAGCTCGGCCAGCCGGTTCGTGGCAAGCCGAACCGCCTGCGGGTCGCGGTCCAGGGCGACCAGTTGCCCCGAGGGAGCCACGCGGCGAGCCAGCTCCACGGCGTGCCCGGCTCCGCCCACCGTGCCATCGACCACCACTTGCCCGGGACGAGGCTCAAGCCACTGGAGCACTTCCTCCAGCAGCACGGGCACGTGGCAGGTGGTTTTTTCATCCGCCATAGCGGGCCAGGTCGGGCTTTTCCCCTTCGGGGGTCTCGTCGCTGTGGGGGTCGAACCACTCGGGGCGGAAGCGGATAATCTTCCCTTCCCGCATGGCGATGTTGGCCGTCAGGGCGATTACCGCGTCGCCCAGGGCCACCTTGGCATCGCAGCGGGGTTTGTTCTCCGGAGCCGGATTGCGAATACACCAGGCCCAGTGCTCCATCTCTTCGGTGTAGCCGCGGCTGACCGGACCGGTGCTGAGGGCTTTTTTACCCACTTCGGCGTCGGCCCCGGGGCTTTGGGTCGTATCCAGCACCACCGAGTCGTTCCGCTTTTCCACCTTCACTTTGGTCTTGGGACTGCCCGAGGGGAACAGCATCACTTCCTGTTCCCGCTCCAGGATCATCGTGCCGGCGGTGCCCATGACGATCTCGCCGTAGCCGCCGAAGCCGTTGCCGTTGATGGACGAGTAGGTAACGACAATCTTCTTGTTTTCCCGCTCCGGATCATTGGGGTCCATCTCGTAGTATTCGGGAGCGGGGAACTCGAACGTGCAATAGACGTGGTCCTCGATGTCGCGGTCTGGCGGGAACAAGTGCCGCCCGCCCATAGCCGCCACCGTCAGCGGCAGGGCTTTCTCCCCTTTGGGGTTCATGGCGGCGATGAAGATACCCGCAGCGTCGAGCTGGTGGCTGCCCAACTCGGCCATCAGCCCGCCGCCGGTGTCGTTCCACAGCCGCCAGCGAATCAGGTGCTCCAGCGGCGTGCGCTGGTAGGGCTTGCCGTTGATGGTGAGCGTTTTTTCTTTGTAGCCGTACCGGGCCGCGTCCACGACTTCGTCCATGGCGATTTTTTCCAGCAGCGCCCGGCGGGCCAGCAGCGCTTCGATCCGCGAGCCGCGGGCGCGGCGCAGATCGGCCTGCAACCGTTTCAGCTCCCGGTTGATTTTTTCCAGCGACTGTTTGGCCTGGTGGGGGAGCATGGGCTGCCAACTGTCGCGGCCGGGCAGGTTTCCCCGGTGCCACTGGGCGCGGATGTGGTGGATACGGCCAATCAGTCCGCGGCGGATGGTGTCCACCGCGTTGTCGTACAGGATGCTGTAGTGCCGCTGGTGGCCCACGGCCAGCACTTTGCCGGTCTGTTCGGCCACGCGGGCCATCTCTTTACACTCGCGGATGCTGTGGGCCATCAGCTTTTCGGTCAGCACGTGCTTGCCGGCCTTCATCGCCTCGATGGCCACCGGAGCGTGCAAATGCAGCGGCAGGGCGATGATGACCGCTTCGACGTTGGGGTCCTTGAGCAGGTCGCGATAGTCCCGGTCATAGACCTTGACGTGCTTTCGGGCCTGGTCTTCGGTCTTCCAGCCGTATTTGGCCATCAGCCCGGGCCGGGCCGCCTGGGCGTTGGGCGAAGAGGGATCGCCGTGGAACGCCCGCCAGATGTTGTAGGGGCGAATGTCGGCGATGGCCACGATGTTCAAATACTCGGGGTTGTGGGCACCGATGAGCACGCCCCCTTCGTCGCCGGTGCCAATCATGCCTACCCGCAGCGGATCGCCCACGCTGCGTCCGTAACCGAAGTAGTAGGCGCCCAGCCCGCCGCCGGAGACCAACCCGGCCGTGATCGTGCCCTGGAGAAACTCGCGCCGGGTGAGCGGGCTGCCGATGGCACCGAAGAAGTTTTCTTTGCCGATGGCTTTTTCTTCTGGCGAGAGGTTCATCACTTCTCCTCGCGATGAATCGGGAACGGGAAACGCGTCGGTCGTGGGGAGGTACGAGGGCTTTGTCGGCAGTTGGCTCCTCGCCGCACTTCCGCGCAGGTTCTCACGGGAAAACGGGAGCCCCCAGCGTCAGCCAGGGGAGAACACGGCGTTGTCGTCTTTATTATCAGCGAAAACTCGCGACTCGTCCTGCAACGGTTGATTACTTGTCCTTTTTCTCCTGCGTTTTCTCCTTGCCGCCGCGACAGCAGCGAGCGCACAGTCCATGATACAGCACGAAGTCCAATCCGGCCCAGCGGCCCACCGGTGTGGCGGCCACAAACAGCAGGGTCAGCATCTCGATGAAATCCTTGTTCACCACGATGGCGTGGCCCTGCGACGGGTGCGGCGGCGGGTAAATGCCCGGCAGGGCCGGCTGCGCCAGTACCACCAGCAGCAGAAACGCGGCTCCGCCCAGGGCGGCCAGTCGGGTAAACAGGCCCAGCATCAATCCCAAGCCCACCAGCACCAGCAGCCACCGCGTGGCCTGGTCGATGCGGTCGATGGTTTCCACGGGACGGGGCAACGGGCCGCGGGCGGCTCGCTGTTCCGGGGTGGCCAGGGCTTCCAGCTCCCGGCCGAAGGCGGCCATCATCTTGTCCACGCGCCCGAGCAACGGGGCGGCCTGCTGCTGCAGCTCCTGCCAGCGGCGGTGCAGCCGCTCCTGCAAGTAGGGCACCTGGCGGCCCGCCGGGGATTCGGCCTCTTGCCGCCATTTTTGCAGGGCTTCCAGGTACTGGTTGATCTCCGCTTCGTTTTCGGCGAAGAAATCGTCCAACTGCTTTTCGAACAACTGGAGCAGCTTCCGGGCGGCCTGCTGCTGTTTTTCGTCGAAGCCGTAATGGTCGATCGCCTGTTGCAACTGGGCTTGCCAGCGGGAAAACACCCACTGTTTGTCCAGCCGGTTGCGGCCGTCGTAATCCGGCAGCAGGCGATGGAAGTGATGGGCAAACGGTCCGCGAGCCTGACGGAAAAACCCCGCAGCGGACCATTCCGGGTGCTTCCACTTCCAGTAGCCTTCGTACAGGAAGTGCCAGCCCAGGGCCAGGCGCAACAGCACCAGCAGCACCACGGCCAACAAACCGATTTCAAAACGGCGCTTCAACGACGTTTCTCCAAAGGGGCAGGAGGCTTCTCACAGGGGGACGGCTCAGGCGGGACCCCTCCCAAGCTATTGTAAGCAGCCCGGCGGAAGTTTGCCACGCCCGGCCCCTTGCCGGAGTTGAACCTGGGAAGAGCCCTGCAAGCGAGGTGCTTTGTGCGAGGAGGTGGTTTGGTTCCCTGTTCCAAGAGCACAAGTGACAATTTCGTATTCTTCGTTCGTATCTTGGAATCGGTGAACCCGAAACCTTCTATCCCCAGAAAACGGCACGCCCCTCGGCCCAGGAGCTGCACCGCAACGAATCGTTGATTCGTCCAACGTGCAGGCCGTCAGCTTTCGCTGTGGAGGATGCGATCAAAGCCGCGCTGCGCTTCGGCCCAACCGCCGACGCCTGACGCGGGGCTGCAACCCTGGAGTTTTCACAGGGATTGACACTCGGCCCCCGGGGAGAACAATGAGCAACAGAGCCGGAGTGGCGGAATTGGCAGACGCGCCGGACTCAAAATCCGGTGGGGCTCACCCCCCGTGTGGGTTCGACTCCCACCTCCGGCACTGCGCAGGGGCGACGGAATAATAGGCCAGCAGAAAACCACTTCGGCTCGGCGGGATTTTCCGGCTTTCTGGGCAGCAGCAGAGTGTCCTCTCGCGGACAAGCCCCACCCTCTTCTCGGCCGGCAGGACGCGGCAGCGATGGTACGCTCCCCACACGGGAGACGTGTGCCCGAAGAAAAAATCGCCTCTGCTCTGGCCAATCCAGCTTGCCAAGACCGGAATGGCAGGTCAGAGTAACCGGCAGGTTGTAAAGGAGACGGCTTGCCGATTTTTTGGCAAGAATAACGCCCCAGAAGCGAAACGCCTGCTAGAGTTCCTCGGTAGGAAAAACTGAGCGAAGATACGTCTGCCCGGCGTCGGCACCGGGCCGGTTGAGACGATTCAGAACGCAAGGAGCTAGAACCGTGAAAGTTGCCAGTCGCATTTGGGTTTCGGCCCTGGTGGTTTGGTTTGCTGCTGCAGCAGCGCGGGCGCAGGGTCCCGAGCCGGTCCTGGTCATCGCAGGTCCCAGCTACAACACGGCCATGACCAAGCTGGATTACGTGGCCCGGGTGCTCGGCCAGCCGCAATTGAAACAACAGGTGGAAGGGATGCTCACCTTGATGACCCAGGGCCGCGGCATCCCGGGACTGGACAAGACCAAGCCTATCGGATTGGTGCTGTTTCCCACCGGCGGCTTTCTGCAAGAGCCAGACCTGGTAGCATTCGTGCCCCTTGCCAACGCAGGCCAGGTGTTGCAGATGTTCCAATTTCCGGCCCAGCCCGACCCTCAGCGGCAGGGGGTGCTGGTGCTCTCCGTTCCGCAGTCGAAGAACAAGTTCTACGTCAAAAGCCAGAACGGCTGGACCTGGATTACACCGAAGCCGGCTCGGCTGGACAAGCTGCCCCAGGATCCCAGCGGGTGGCTGGGCCAACTGGCCAAGCAGTACGATTTGGCCGCCCAGTTCCGGATGCGGGCTCTTCCCAAGGAAACGCGGCAACAGATTATCCAACTGATGCAGATCGGCGCCCAGGCCGGACTGCAAGAAGCCGACGAAACCCAGCGGCAGGTAGTCCAGGCCCAAATGGAGCAATTCCAGGCGATTCTGGAATCGCTTGACGAGTTCACCCTGGGATTGCAAATCGATCCGGAAAAGAAACAGGTCGCCCTGGATATCGACGTGGGCATCCTGCCCGAGAGCCCCTTGGGCCGCGTGCTGCGGAGTTTCAAGGTCGAAACGACCCGGATGACTCCCTTTGTCCCCCAACAGGCAATGGTACGGATGGCGGTGGCGGCCACGATGGGCAAGGAAGCTCAGGATTATGTGCTGAAGTCGCTGGCGACCGTCAAAAAACCCTTGCTGGACAGCATCGAAGAAGAGGAAGAGTTTCCCGACGAGGAAAGCCGCCAGGCCGCCAAGCAACTGATGGAGCAAGCGTTCGGCGTTTACGAAGCGATGATCCGCTCCGGCAAATTGGACGTGGCCCTGGCGGCCGAAAACCAGCAGGGCAAGCTGTTCTGCAACGCCGCCATCGGCTTGCCGCAGGGGCATCAGGCCGGCCAGGTGGTACACCGCTTGCTGGAACTGTTCCAGGCGGAAGGGGCTCCCGTGCAGTTCAACGCCGCAGCCAAGGACGGCGTGACCTATCACCGCATTCCCCTGGCCGGATTCGGCAACGAGGTCCAGGCCCTGTTGGGAGAGGACGCTTCGCTGGTAGTGGCCACCGGGCCGCAAGGACTTTACGTGGCCTTGGGCCCCCGGGCGATGGAACAGTTGCAGCAGCGGGTATCGGCCAGCGTGAACCAGCCGCCGAAACAAGCGGCCCATTACGAAGAGTTCACCGTTTCCGTCGGCCCCTTGTTTGAGCTGATTCAGCAACAAGCCCCCAATCCGGCTCTGGTGCTCGTGGCCGGCTTGATTCAGGGGCAAAAGGCCCAGGTTCGCCTTACGGCCGATTTGGAAAGGACCAGGGAGCGAGTCCGCCTGGAAGTGGACGAAGCCCTGCTCCGGCTCATCGGATCGCTGATTGGCATGGGCGCTGGCGGCGGCGTTCCCGGCGGACCGCAACAACTGCCTGGCACTGCGCCGCCGAAATTCTAGACGGCTGCTTTTACGGATGCGGCAACGGGCTCGTCGCCCGATGGGCCGCGGCACAAGACGAACCGCAGAAACGAAAAGCCGCCGGAGCTCAGTTTCCGGCGGCTTTTTTCTATTGGCGGTCGGCATCTATTGAATGAAGGGCGGCGGACTGCAGGGAAGGTTACCCTTCCAGGCCGTTGAGCCGCCCGGTGCTGTCGCCAAAGCGTTCCACTTCGATTCCCATGCGATCCAGCATGCACAGGAACAAGTTGGTAAGCGGCAACTGTTTGGGATACTTGATATGCCGCCCGGTGGCGATAGTGCCACCGCCGCGTCCGGCCAGCAGCACAGGCAGATCGTGGTGCCAGTGCCGATTGCCGTCGCTAATCCCGCTGCCGTAGAGGACCATCACATGGTCCAGCAGTGTGCCGTTGCCTTCGCGAATCTGCTTCATCCGCTGGAGCATGTAGGCCCACTGCTCGATGTAGAAACGGTCGATTCGGGCCAGCTTTTCGATTTTTTCCTTGTTGTTCTGGTGATGGGAAAGCCAGTGGTGGCCTTCCTTCACACCGACCATAGGGAACGTGCGGTTGGAACCTGCTCGGGCCAGCATCAGCGTGGCGATCCGGGTGCTATCGGTCTGGAAGGCAAGCACCAACAGATCGCTCATCAGCCGGATGTGCTCGGCGTAATCCGGCGGCACACCCGGGGGCAGGTCCATCGGCGGCTTGGGGCCGAATTGTTCCAGCTTTTGCTTTTCGCTCCGGGCCAGGCGTTGTTCAATTTCGCGGATGCTGGTGAAGTATTCGTCCAGCTTCTGCCGGTCCTTGCTGCCTACGCGGCGGCGTAGGTCCCGGGCCTGTTCAGCTACGAAGTCCAACACGCTCAGCCGGTACTCCAATCGGCGGCGGGCCTGGGCCCCCTTGGCCGGAGAACCGAACAGCCGCTCGAACACCGCCCGCGGGTTGACCTCTTTGGCCGCAGGCTGCGTAGGGGATTTCCAGGAGATGTTCGACACATAGGCACAACTGTAGCCGGAATCGCAGTTGCCCGTCATCCGGCTGGCGTCGCAGCCCAGCT
>WFOE01000237.1 GCA_015488215.1 Planctomycetales bacterium | reverse complement strand
TTCTTGACGTAGAGTAGAGTAATGGGCCTGGCTGGTTTTGCCTGCCCAAGTGGACAAAAAGGTGGGCGGTCTTCACGGTGGTACGGGCTGGGGCAGCGGAACCCATACCGGAGTGGAAGACCGCCCATTGCCATGCTCGGCCCAATGTAGCAGTTTTTGCACAATCTGTTGCCAAAATTATGCCTTTCTCCTGCCAGAATACACATTTTGGGCCACTTTCCCCCCCCAGGGTTACTAGTAGCAACGGGGGGTGTGCAGTGCCACAAATGTCTTCTACGCCAGGGCATTCCCTGAACACCAAGGGGGCGGTGCCGGCCAAGGGGCCCCCGACGGAGGTTTTTCAAAGCGCCCGAAGCCGCGAGTCCGCTACCCGTAGCCCAGCTTGCCGGGCAGTTGGCGGGCGATGGGGACGTTGACCAGCAGCGGTTCTTCTCCCTCGCGGAGTGACCGGCCCACCAGATCGCTCACCTCGTCGGGCTCGCGGGCCGTGACGGCTTTCACGCCCAGGGCTTGGGCCAGGCCCACAAAGTCGATTTCCGGGTCGCGTAGATCACAGCCAACGAACTGCCCCTTGGTGGCCCCGGGAAGCCGAAGTCCCAGGGCGCCCACTTTGAGAATCTGGTAAGCGGCGTTGTTGGCGATGACGAACGTAACCGGGATGCGGTAATGGGCGGCGGTCCACAGGGCCTGGATGCCGAACATGGCGGCCCCTTCGCCTACGATGGCTAGGACGGGCCGATCCGGCCAGGCGAGTTTCACGCCCAGGGCGCAGCCCAATCCCCAGCCCAACGCCCAGCCCCGATGGCCGAAGTAGCCGTCGGGTTGCCGGATGGCCCCGAGTCGTTCCAGCGTGGTGCCGGTGGTGGTTACGGCTTCTTCCACCACAGCCACGTTTTCCGGCAGCACGCGGGCCAGGGCGTGCATCAGCACCAGCGGAGCCAGGGGGCGATGGTCCGCCTGGTCGCGGGCTTGTTGCTCCAATTGTTGCCGCTGTTGCCGCTGTTGGGCCGCAAGTTGCTCCATGCGCGCTTGGGCTTGCTGTCGCTGCGGCGGGGTCATGTGCTGAGCGATTCGCCGGGCCAGCTCTTCCAGCGTGGGCTGCAAGTGTCCCCAAAGCCCCACGGCCAGTGGATGGTTTTTGCCCAGTTGCCAGGGGTCCTGATCCGCATGGATCAGCCGCAAGTGTTCCGGGACGGGGCACTGAGGTTCGTGGTACACGTACTGGCGGAACAGGTCCATGCCGGCCACCAGCGCCACGTCGAAGGGTTCCAGCCGCTGGCGGATTTCCGGCGACCAGAGCGGCAGCCCCGGCGCGCTGAGCGGGTGCGTGCAGGGAAACGGCATCCGCCCGTGTGTGGTGCCCGGCTCGGCCATCACCGGGGCACCGAGCGTTTCGGCCACCTGCACCAGAGCGTCGATGGCTCCGGCTTCGGTAACGCGGCTGCCGGCCAGAATGACGGGGTTCTGAGCCTGGGCCAGCAGCCGGGCGGCCTGATCCAACGCGGCCTCGGGGGCCCGAACCCGGGGATCGATTACCGGTACTGCTTCGGCTGCCTGGTCGGTCAACTCGGCCTGAACGTCCATCGGCCAGGAGAGAAACACCGGACCAGTCGGCGGCGTTAGCGCACACTGCACCGCGCGGCGTAAGGTGGGAATGACGTCCTCCGCACGATGGATTTCCGCGGCCCATTTGGTCCAGGGCCGGACGACGCGGTCCATGTGCGACCACAGCAGGGGCTCTTCCATCAGCAACCGGCGATCCTGTTGCCCGGCGGTCACCAGCAACGGCGTGCCGGCGCAGTGGGCGTTGTAGAGCATGCCCATCGCGTTGCCCAAGCCGCAACTGATGTGCAGGTTCACAAACCCCAGTCCCCGGGAAGCCTGCGCCAGCCCGTCGGCCATCGACATCACCGGCACTTCGTGCAGGCCGAGGATGTAGCGAATCTGGTCCTGCCGGTTCAGGGCGTCGACCAGAGGCAGCTCGGTGGTGCCGGGATTGCCGAACAGAAAACGGACCTGGTAGCCGGCCAGCAGCTCCAGAATGGCCTGGGCAACGCTTCGCATGGTGCACATTCTCCCCGGGCGGGTCTGGCAGGTGGGCCGGGCAACCCTCCTCAGTTTACGATTCCGCAACCGCCGTGCAATCGTTCGGCCAAGGCCTGTCGGAAGCGCCCAACAGTCCGACTTGCAAGCCAAGCGAAAACGGAGCCTTGCCCCGGAACGACAGCGGCGAGCCGGAAGCCCCAGCTCCCGGAAGAGAAATGACACAGAGAAGCGTTCCCTTTTACCTTCTCGGAATATCTGGATATCTGGCGTCTGGGCTTGGCCGCCTAGCGTTTGCCGTTTACGAGATTCCACGTCTATACTTGCACTTATACTTGCACTGCGGCGACAGCTCTTTGCGTAAGACGCACGGTGCAAGTTGCAAGCCGTTTCAAAAGTGCGAAGCTGTCCGAAGCGGTGAGGAGAATTGCCTGCCGGTCTGCTCAAAGACTGTTGGCCGGGGTTGCTTCCGCCTTCCCCAGGTGAAGAACCAGAAAAAGGAAAAGCTGCTGGTTCCACATTCGGTTCGAACCACGCGCGGCTGTGATCCTGCTGATCGACAACTACGACAGTTTCGTTCACAACCTGGCCCGGTACTTCCGCCGCTTGGGCCAGTCGGCCCAGGTGGTGCGCAACGACGTCATCACCGTCGAACAGGTTCGGCAACGGCGTCCCCGGGCGGTGGTGCTTTCTCCCGGGCCGTGCGGACCAGAGCAAGCCGGGTGCTCGCTGGAGGTGGTTCGTCGCCTTAGCGGGCAGGTGCCGCTTTTGGGCGTGTGCCTGGGTCACCAGTGCGTGGGAGCCGCCTTCGGGGCCCGGGTGCTTCGCTCCCCACAACCCACCCACGGCCGGGCTTCCTGGGTGGAACACGCCGGGCACTGGCTCTTTGCCGGGGTGGAAAGCCCCTTTCAGGCAGGGCGGTATCACTCGCTGGTGCTGGACCAGGTGCTGCCGCCGGAACTGGAGTGCATCGCCTGGCTGGAAGACGGCACGCCGATGGCTGTAGCCCATCGGGACCATCTAACCGTGGGTGTGCAGTTTCATCCCGAATCGGTGCTCACCCCGGCCGGGTACCGGATTCTGGCCAACTTTCTGCACCGCTGCGGCCTGGCCGTGCGGCGACTGCCGCGGCTGGCGGAAGAATGTACTCCCTGGCAAAGCCCCGGCGTGCCGCTGCCCCAGGGAAGCTGAACCGGCCCCAGGGCTTCCGGGCGGAGAGAGCGATGATCGTCGAAGGGTTGCTGACCACCGTGGATGCAGAAGGTCGGGTCAACGTGGCCCCGATGGGGCCCGTGGTCCGGCAGAACTGGGCCCAGATGGTGCTTCGGCCCTTTGAAGGTTCGCAGACGCTGGCAAACCTGCGGGGCACGTCCCGGGCGGTATTTCACGTGGTGGACGATGTCGAGCTGCTGGCCCGCTGCGCCATCGGGTGCCGCGAGCCTCCTCCACCCATGCACTACTCCAAGGAAGCCCGAGGTTGGGTACTGGACCAGGCTTGCCGCTGGTACGCGTTGCAGGTGGAACGCTGGGGCGGTTCTCCCCCCCGGCTGGAACTGCAAGCTCGGGTCACGGCCAGCGGGCACTTGCGCGATTTTGTGGGCTGGAACCGCGCCCGGCACGCCGTGCTGGAGGCGGCGATTCTGGCCACCCGCGTGCACCGGCTGCCGGCGGACCAGATAGCCCAGACGCTGGATTTTCTGGCCCCGCTGGTTTACAAGACGGGCGACGAAGCGGAACACCGTGCCTTTGCTCTGCTGGTGGAGTACATGGAGCGCGAGCTAGGGCGTCCCCTGTTGCAAACCGATCATGCCCAGCGAATCCTTTCCGGTTGCCGAGCGCGGCGTTGAAATCACAGCTCCGGCCCGGTTGCACTTCGGCCTTCTGGCGCCGGGTCCGGGCGAGCCGCTCCGGTTCGGCGGGTTGGGCGTGATGGTCCGCCCGCCGCGGATGCGTCTCCGGCTGGTGCCAGCCGCCCGGTATCAGCTCCCCCCGCAGGACGAAGCCGCCCGGCGAATCGACTCTGTGGTGCGTCGCTTTTGCGCCCAGTGGAGGCTCGGGCAGCCGCCGCCGGTGCGGTTTGTTTTAGAAGAAGGGTTTCCTTTCCACATGGGATTGGGAGCCGGCACCCAGTTGGCCATGGCCGCCGCCTGGGCCTTGCTCTGCTGGCGGCAGCAAGAGCCGGTAGCCGCTTCGGTCCAGCGGTTGGCCCGCCTTAGCGGCCGCGGGCGGAGATCGGCTGTGGGCGTGTATGGTTTTTCCCTCGGAGGGTGGATTGCCGAATCGGGCAAGCCCGGCCCGGAAGGGCTTGCCCCGCTGCAACAGCGGGTGGAAAACCCTCCCGCCTGGCGGTGGTTGCTCCTGCGGCCCAAGCTGCCGCCCGGGCGATCCGGCCCCCAGGAAGAACAGGCGTTCCAATCACTCCCGCCCCGGCCAGACGTGACGCGCCGGCTACGCCACATTCTGTACCAAGAGCTGCTGCCCGGGCTGGCCCGCGGCGACTTCCCCGCGACGGCCGAAGCCCTGGGCCGTTACAGCCGCCTGGCCGGCGAGCCGTTTGTCCCGGTGCAGGGGGGGCCGTTTGCTCATCCGGGGGTGCAACGCCTGGTCGAAACGCTGTGGGACTGGGGCTATCCGGGCTGTGGGCAAAGCTCCTGGGGCCCGACGGTGTTCGTCCTGCTGCCAGAGGAAGCCACCGCCTGCCGCTTGCAAAAGCGTCTGGAAGCCCAATGGCCCGAACCGCTGGAAACCCTCCTAGCCGCAACCGACACTTCCGGAGCGCAACTGCGGGTGGCGGAAACCAGGCAGGCAGCCGGGTGAAATAGAGGAACTACTCGTGCCGCAGGGCTTCCACCGGGTCCATGCCGGCGGCCCGATAGGCCGGATACAGCCCGAAAATTACCCCCACGGCCACGCTGATGCCGAAAGCCAGCGGGATCGAAGCGGGCACGACGATTGGTTCCACCGTGCGAATCACTTCCGGCAAAGCGGCGAACGACTCGCCCATCCAGCTTTCCACGCCGGAGCGGATCAGGGCCATCAGCGGGCGGCAGGTCAGCCCGCCCAGCACGCCGGTTAGACCGCCGGCCACGGAGAGCACGATTGTTTCCACTAGAAACTGGAAGATGATGTCGATTCGCTTGGCCCCCAAGGCGCGGCGGATGCCGATTTCCCGGGTGCGTTCGGTCACCGTGGCCAGCATGATGTTCATGATGCCGATGCCGCCCACCACCAGCGAAATGGCGGCAATCAGGCCCATGAAAATCATAAACAGCATTTTAGTATTCTGGGCCTGCCGCAGCAGCTCCTTGGGCACCACCACGGTGTGGTCGGTCCACTTGTGGTGTTGGGCCATCACGTCCGTGGCGATGGCGGCCACTTGTTCCACCACGTCCAGGTCGCGGACGCGGATGGTCACTTGGGACAGCTCGACAATCTCTCCTTCGATGCTGCCGGGCTGGGCGCGGACAATCAGGTCGCCCACCCGTTTCCAGAGCGTGGTGATGGGGATATAGACGTCGTAGTTGTAATCTTCGGCCGCCAGGGAGCCGCCGATTCCGGCCGAAGGGGCGCGCGGCTTCATCACGCCCACCACCACGTAGTACTTGTCGTCGCAACGCACGGTCTGGCCGATGGGGTTTTGGCCGGGAAAGAGCTGCCGGGCCGATTCGGCCGCCAACACGCAGACGTTTTCGTAGGTAGCCACGTCCAGGTGGGTGAGGAACCGTCCCTGTTGCACTTCCAAGTGAGCCAGCTCCATGTATTCCGGCTCGCAGCCGACCAGACGCCCGTCCATCTTGTACGGACCGGCGATGAACGTGCGGCGGATTTCGCGCACGCGGACCACCTGCTCCACGGCCGGCAGGGCCAGCAGCCGGTGGTAGTCGTCGCGGGTGATGCCGTAGGGAATCGGCCCTCGCACGCCCACAAGCTGCTCTATCGGCGGTTTGACTGAACGGATGATGATGTTCTCGGCCCCCAGGCTGGCAATCTGCTCCTGGGCCTTGCGGCTAATCCCTTCGCCGATAGCCAGCAGCCAGATGACGCTGGAAACTCCGATGAAAATACCCAGCACGGTCAGGGCCGAGCGCAAGGGGTGAAGCATCACGCTCTTGATGCCCAGGGCCCAGGTGCGCCAGCTCAGGAATCGCATCGCCTCTGGTCCGATTGCACGAGTCCGTCGCGAAGGCGGATGATGCGTTTGCTTCGGGCGGCCACGTCCTCTTCGTGCGTGACCATGACAATCGTCTTGCCTTCGCGGTTGAGTTCTTCCAGCAGGTCGAGAATGCTTTCGGTGGTGACCGAATCGAGATTGCCGGTCGGCTCGTCGGCCAGGATGAAGTAGGGATCGTTGGCCAGGCTGCGGGCAATGGCTGCCCGTTGCTGCTGGCCACCGGAGAGCTGAGTGGGACGGTGGTCGAGCCGGTCGCCCAAGCCGACCCGCTCGGCCAGCTCCCGGCAGCGGCGCCGGTCCGCGGCGGTGATCCGCCCTCGGTAGTACAGCGGCACTTCGATGTTTTCCAGCACGGTCAATTGCGGAATCAGGTTATACGACTGAAAAACGAACCCGATCCGCGAAGCCCGAATCTCGGACAACTCGTCGTCGTTCAACTGGGAAACGTCCACGTCGCCCAGGAAGTACTTGCCTCCGGTGGGCCGGTCCAGGCAGCCCAACAGGTTCAACAGCGTGGATTTGCCCGAGCCGGAAGGCCCCATGATGGCCACAAAATCGCCCAGCGGAATGTCGAAGCTCACCCCGCGCAGCGCGCGGACCGGCTCTTCGCCCAGGTAGTAGTCCTTTTTCAGCTCGATGATTCGGGCGGCGTAGCCGGTTGTCGTGGTCGTGCTCATGGCAGGAGAAGCAACGGGGCCGATAATCACCGGGCAGGGAAGCAAAGCGTGTGTGGAAGGCTTATCCGGCCGAAGGTCCTGCGGGACGCTTGGGCCGCGGTCCGCCTGGACGCTGGCCAGCCGGACGCTTGGGGCGTCCCGGCCCTGCCGGGGGCCGGCCCCCCGCGCCGGGACGAGCCTGTTCGGGCCCATGCCCCGGCCGACCGCGCGAAGCCTTGCCGCCTGGGCCGCCGCGTCCCGGGCCGCCCCGCCCGCGGCGCTTCTGGGCGTATTGCTTGGGGTCTTCCACGGTTTTGGGCAGGTCGAGATATTGCCGGGGATTGAGCATGACCACCTCGCCTTCTTTCAGCCCGGAACGGACGATGACGAAGCGCTCGTTGTTCGGTCCCAGCTCAATCTCCCGAGGCGTGTAAGTAACCCGGCCCCCTTTGGTGGTTTTGACCACGCACAGATGCTTTTTGCCGTGGGCCACCACGGCGTACAGGGGGATTTGCAGCACGTCGGGTTCTTCGCGCACGCGGATGCGCACCTCGGCACTCATGCCGGGGCGCAGGCCCGGGACGGTTTCCTCGATCTTGACATAGCAGTAGTAGTTCTTGATGGAGGACCATCGGTTGGGGATGGGGTAGCGTTCCACCCGGGAAACCGTCCCTCGCAGCGGGCGATTCCGCCGGGCGTCCAGGCGAATGGTGGCCGGCATCCCTTCCCGAACCAAAGCGATGCGGGTTTCGTTGATTCGGGCACGCACTTCCATGTTCTTCGGATCCGGCAGGTGAAACATCACCTGGCGTTCGCGCACAAAGGCCCCTTCGATGATGGCCACCTCCTCGCTGCCGCGGGGATTGCGATCGTTGGCGTAAACGACCTCGCCAGCCGTGGGAGCCACGATGGTGCAGTTCTTAATCTGCTGTTCGATGTGCTTGAGACGTTCCAGGTCCAGTTGGTACGTGCGGGTTTCGCTTTTGAGCCGGGCCTGGGCCGACTGGATTTCGGCTTCCAGTTGCTTGAGCATTTTGGCTTTGGTGTAGTTTTGCAGCACGAACAGCTTGACCCGGGCGGTTTCCAGCTCGGTGCGGGCTTTTTCCACCGCAAAGCGGTCGGCTTCCAACTGAGCGGGGGTGATGTAGCCTCGGGCGGCCAGGCGCTGGCTGTACTTCAGGTACTCTTCGGCCCGACGCAGGTTCTCCTCGGCCACCAGGATTTCGCTGCGGATTTGTTGTTCTTCCTGCTTGTAGGTCCCTTCCAAGTATTCCTGCTTGGCGATGAGGGCGGTTTCGTATTCATTCCGGGCCTGGGTCACACGGGCTTCGCTGGCCGAGACGACAATCTGCTGCTGCTGGTATTCTTCTTCCAGGGCCGAGGAGTCCAGCTTGGCCAGCACGGTGCCCGGCTGCACATAGGTTCCTTCGGGAATCAGTTCCAGGATGGCCACGCCCTGTCCGCCGCGGCTTTCCACTTCGCACCGGATTTCAACGTTCTGCGAGCTGCGGAGCTCTCCCAACTCGGTCACTTCGTGGATGAAGTCCGAGCGGCGTACCACGTACTCGAACTCGCTTTGCACTTCGGGCACCTTTTCCTCGCCCCGAAGGAAGAAATACCAGGTGCCCCCGCCGGCTAGTACCAGCACCACCAACACCCAAAGCCAACTGATCCCGCGACGCGTGCGCGCCACGACGGCCGAACGAGCAGAGCGACTCATGGAACCACCCTCAACGGGGGAGGAAACGGCAAGGAAGGACGAAAACCGCGGCAGCGAGACACAGGGAGGTTGAGATGCACGGCCACCAAGTCATCCAACATTATAGATGCAACGGCAGGAATTGTCATCCAACCCCGCCGCACTGCCGCCGCAGGAAAGCCCCGCCAGAACCTGCCCGGGTCACCGGCGGCGTTACGGTCCTGCGGCGCTGGACCCGGTTTTGAAGGAGAGCTGGACTGAGTTGGCGTTTGCTTGAGCTGCCGGGTCGGCGGCGTCCCGGGCCGATTTGTCTTGTTCCCCGGCAGGCAACGAAGCCGGCTTTCCGGCCGGGGCATCTTCCGGCTCGGGCACGGATTCCGGCTCCGGTTGGTCGTCCCTGGCTTCGTCTTCCAGGGGAACCTGGCCCACATACGGCCCCGGGTCGACCCACATGCCCCGATCGTCCAGGCGCATGGTGCCCAGGTCGCGGTCCAGAACCAGCCGCTGCATTTCATAGTTGACCCAGACGCTCAGGTAGTCGTTCTGCACCGAAAGCAGGTCGGACAGGGCCGAAACCAGGTCGCGGGCGGTGGTGGCGCCGAACGTGCCCTGTTCCCCCGGCTTGGGGGGGGCGAAGAGCCGCAGTCGGGCCACTTCCACCTGGTCCAAGGCGATATGCACCGCCCGGCGGCGCAGCTCGAAGTTTATTTCATTTAACCGCATGGTTCGCAAAATGTTTCGCAACCCGGCATGGATTCCGTCCACAAAACCGATGTAGGCGCGTCGGGCCTGGTTGAACTCGATTAGCGCCTGGCGGTAGATGTTGCGTTCGTTGATTCGGGTCAGCGGGGCGTCGAACTGGATGCCCACCCGCAGTTGACCCGCGTCGTCGCGGAACCGGAACGGATTGTCCGCCAGCGTGCCCAGCGAACCGCTGAACTCCACGTCCAACTGGCTCAGCAGATCGTTGGCGTTGAACTCGATCAGCCGCCAGCTATCGACCAGCGAAGCGCGGGCGTTCATCCAGTCGCGGCGGAACTGTTGGGCCAACCGCATGGCCGTCAGCTCGTCCATATCCACCTTGGTCAGCACCACGGATTCCAGCCGGGCCCGGGCGCGGACCAGGCCCAGGTCGCCCACGTCCTGCACCAACTGCGAAACTTCCTCCAGCGCCCGCCGCTGGGTGCGTTCCAGTTGGGGAACAAAGGCCGCCAGCCGGCGACGCTCTTGTTCCAGAGCGGGAGTAACCCGATCCACGGCCTGGACCACCTGGCTCAGGCCCTGGACCAGTTGTTGCAGTTGTTCCTGGATGGGCCGGCCGTCCTGGCCCACGGTCAGACGCCCGGTCTGCTTGGAAACCTGCTGGACCACCGGGACGAGTTGTTCCACCTGGTTATGGAGTCGCTGCAAGGTCTGTTGCATGGGCTGTTGCAACCGTTCCAGTTGCAGCACGTGTTCGTTCCAGAATTGTTCGGGGCGCTGGAGCCGCTGGCGGATGGCTTGGAAAATCTGTTGCTGTTCGGCCACCAGACGGCGGTAAGCCTCCACGTCGAACGCCTCGCGCTCCACCTGGCCCTGGCGGACTTCCTCGCGTTGGGCCAGGTCGCGTAGGATTGCTTCGCGCCGCGATTGCTGCTGCAACATCCGCTGGATGGCCTGCTGGACGTCGTCCAACTGCCGGCGAGCCTGACGGTGGATGTTCACGGCCCCTTTGAGTCCCTGGGGATAATAAACCAGCGGGTCCATGGCGTTGATGAGCCGGCGGTGATATTCCACCAGCTCTTGCATCAGGCGGATTTGCTGGCCCAGCTTGGCCCGATCCACTTGCTGTTGCTGCGGGTCGGCCAGGTAGCGGTAGCGGTCCAGCAGGTCGGCCACGCGTTGCAAGGTGCGCATGTCCTGCCGCAGCGTTTCCTTGGCCTGCTGGAGCGGCTCGGGAACGGGTTGGGAGTTACCCTGGGCGTCGCGCGGGCCGGACCACATGGAGGCCAGCACGTCCGTGGCTTCGCTTTGCAACTGGAGCATCGATTCACCCAGCAGGTCGAACGGCTCCAGCCGGTCGTCCTGAAGCCGCACGCGCAAGTCCGGCGGCAGACCCAGGGTCATCTTGAACCCGTCCAGCGTGGCCTGGAACTGGGCCTGGGCGGTAAGCAGCCGGCTTTGGGCGTTGAACAGGGCTTGCCGGGCCATATCGACCTGGAGTCGGTCGATGCGGTTGGCCTGATGGAAGGCTTCGAGCAATCGCAGGCTGTCGGCCAGGGCGGCCACGTTGGCCCGCTGGTTTTCGATCTCCTGCAGGTCTTGCAGCAGTCCCAGATAGCCGCCGGCCTGGGCCGCGCCGGCCCCGCCGGCAAACCCGCCGGCTCCGCCGGCTCCGCCGCCGAACGCTCCCACGCGGCCAAACCCGCCGCCGCCCACCCCGGCGAACCCTTCCAGCCCCGCTCCGCCGAAGAAGCCCCCGCGGCGGTTCGGCCCGGCTCCGGCGTTGGCCCCGATGGCCACTTGCACGAAAAACTCGCGGCGGAACCGTTCCATTGCCCGAATGTTCGCCAGCAGCGTGCGTTCGGCCAGGGTCAGGCGTTCCATCACGCGGGCCCGCGCGCCTCCGCGCAGCAACGGCTGCACCAGCGAAAAGTCCAGCAGCGAGTTGGTCGTGTAGGTGTTCGAGCCGGAAAACTGCCACACGAACGTGTTGGCAAAGCCCACCAGAAGCTGTCCGCCGCTTGCCAGCAGCCGCCGGAGCTGGGCGTTGTTGTCCACCTGGAGCTGGCTGCTGGAGCGCCCTCCGCCCAGGGCCGAGCCGCGTGCCGTGTACGTGGTCGAAGTGTCGGCAAAATACTGCACGTCGAACCGGAACCGCTCAAACGCCACGTCCAACGCCGACAGATAGAGTTCTTCCAACTGCGTCTGATAGTTCCGCGAATGCAACTGGGCCAGCTCCATGGCCGTGTCCAGCCGCATGACCACTTCGCCGTTTTCGTCCACCGGCAGATAAGCTTCCCAGAGCGGGTTCTCCACAAACGGTGTGTCCCCGTAGGCGTGCCAGTACCGGAAACCGTTCTTGCCGTCCACGCGGTGCATCAGCTTGTGGGCTTCCGGGTCGTCCGGGGGCATGGGCGGGAAGTCTTTCGGCCCGGGCTGATAGAAGCGGCTACGCGGGTCCGGATCCACCGAAAACGGCGGCAGCGACCAATGCGGATGCTGGGCCTTTTCGGCGATGAGCTGGTAGGCTTCCGCGTCGGCCTGTTCCCGGTAAAACGCCCGAGTGCATCCTGTCACCAGCAGCACCGGTAGCAGCAGGTACCCAAGCCATCCGCGACAGAGCGTCTGCTTCTTCATCCCGCACTTGTCCTACTCTGCTTTTCCGCGAGAAATGCATCCTGCACGGCATGTTCCCACGGGAACGCGGCTCCTCGTGGAACAACGCCCATTTTGGAATCCGGCAAACCGGTGCGGTGATGAAGGACCCGGCGCCGTTTTCCCATTTCGGAAGCCGGGGCTGGTAAAGTTGAACGATTATGCGGACTGTTCGGAAAGGAAAAACTTTATCGCCAAAAGGAGAGCGTCCCCCGGCCCGCTGGCATGCCAGCACTGCCTGCAGAAAGAGCCGAAGGCGCGAGCGAATGGGGACGTGGGGGAATGGGAGGAGAGCTTCTGCTCCGGCAGAAATACAGGCGCTCGTGCTCGTACTCGGAATCGGCAATCGGCAGAGGGCGGCAGGGTCGTCGTCGATTGGGTGCTTCCGCACCACCGCAAGAATAAGCGTTTTTTCTTACAATCGGCTCTCCCCGGACTGAAGTCCGGGGAGAACCGACGCGAGAATGAACTGAACACACTCTACCGGAAAGCCGGAGGCGTCAGCTCCCGGAGAGGTGCAACGCACCGGTAGCGGTTCTTCATGCCCAACGGAGCATTTGTCAGGCCGCTAAGCGGTTTCTTCTTCGGGTTGGCCGGGCATGCGTTCGATCACCCGGTCGATTAGCCCGTATTCCTGGGCCTCGTCGGCCGACATGAATTTGTCCCTATCCGTGTCCGCTTCAATCTTTTCCAGCGGGTGTCCGGTGTGGCGGATGAGGATGTTGTTGATTCGCTCCTTGATTCGCCGCAGCTCTTTGACGTGGATTTCGATCTCTTCGGCCGTCCCTTCCAGTCCGGCCAGCGGCTGGTGAATCATGATGCGGGCATTGGGCAGCGCGAACCGCTTTCCCTTGGCTCCGGCCGTCAGCAGCACCGCGCCCATCGAAGCGCACTGCCCGATGCAATACGTCGCCACGTCGCAGGAGATGAACTGCATCGTGTCGTAGATGGCCAGCCCGGCCGTAACGCTTCCCCCCGGGGAGTTCAGATACAGGTGGATGTCCGCCTTGGGGTCTTCGGCCTGGAGGAACAACAGTTGGGCCACCACCAGATTGGCCACCTCGTCGTTGATGGCCGAGCCGAGGAACACGATGCGGTCGGCCAGCAGGCGGCTGTAGATGTCCATGGCCCGCTCTTCGCGGCCGCTGCGTTCGATGACATAGGGAACCAGAGGCATCGGGGGCACTCCTTTTGGGGAACAGATGGATTCCGGACCTGGCTCACTGCACGAGCCGGCTGCTGCACCAAGGGCCGCAGTTAGTCTTCTTCGTCTTCGGGCGCGGTCTGTTTGCGGAGCACCTCGTCCACCACGCCGTATTCCAGGGCTTCCTGGGCGTCCATGTAGAAGTCGCGATCCGTGTCCTTGGCAATCCGCTCCACGGGCTGACCCGTGTGTTCGGCCAGGATGCGGTTAATCCGGTCGCGCTCTCGCAGGATTTCCTGGGCCTGGATTTCGATGTCGGAAACTTGTCCTCCCACCCGGGCGTACGGCTGGTGGATCATCACCTTGGAATGAGGCAGCGCGTACCGTTTGCCTTTGGCCCCCCCGGCCAGCAGCACCGCCGCTCCGCTGGCGGCCAGGCCCACACAGTAGGTGGCCACCGGGCAGGAGAGCATCTGCATCGTGTCGTAGATGGCCAAGGTGGCGGTGACGCTCCCGCCGGGCGAGTTGATGTAGAAATGGATGTCTTTGCGGCGGTTTTCGCTCTGCAGGTACAGCAACTTCATAATCAGTTCGTTGGCGTTGCCGTCCCAGATTTCGCCCTGCAAGAAGATGATGCGGTTTTCCAGCAGCAAGTCGCCCAGGGTCAACTGGCGATGTCGCTGGTAATCGCGGTAGGTATATTGAGCCACCGGATGGGGAAGCGCCGAGAGGGGAAAGTCGGACATATTGGCCTCCGTGGCAATGGAGTGGACGTTCATCCGCGCTGGTTTTCCGGATTGCCTCGTTTCGCGCCGCTCCGGGGGACCGCTGCACCGAACGCGCCGGAACCGAGAGCCGATGGGAACGCAGCGGAGTTTACACCGCAACCCGGAATCGTGGCAAGCGCACGGCTACTCCGGTTGCCCCAAGAGTAGCATGCCGGTTGCGGACCGCGCCGCGGCAAGCGCTTAGGAAGACTCGGCCTGGTCCTCGCCGGCGGAGGATTTTTCGGCTTGTTCCGCTTCTGCCACCTGGGCGGTGATGGTGAAGTCGATACCCGTTTCCTGAACGGCTCCCAGAGGCGGCCCGTCGTAGGGCACGTCTTCGAACTGGGCGTGTTCCAGAATGCGGTCAATCACCTTGCGTTCGACAATCTGGTTGCGCAGCACGTCCATTTGCCCGCTCTTTTCCAAGCGCGCCCGCACCCGCCGGGGCGACTCGCCGCTGGAGGAGGCAATCATCAGGATTTCCGTGTCGAAATCCTCCGGCTCGGCGTCGATCCCTTCCTCTTCGGCGATGCGTTCCAGGATGAAGTGTTCTTTCAGCGCCCGGGCCGTCTCTTGCAGGACGTTTTGCCGCAGGCGGTTTTCGTACACGCGGATCTCCGCGTCGGTAAATCCGCTACGGCGCAGTTCCAGCGCCATGCGTTCCAGCTCGCGCTGGCTCTGGCGGCGGAGCAGGTCCTGGGGCAGTTCCCAGTCGGCGTCCTTGAGCAGGGCGTTGGTCAGCTCTTCGCGGATCTGGCGGCGCTGTTCGTACTCGAAGCGGCTGGCCAGGTTCCTGCGGATGACTTCCCGCAGCTCTTCTTCGCTTTGGATATCCTCGCCGAAGCGGCTGGCCAGCAGTTCGGGAGTCAGCTCGGGACGTTTGGCTCGCCGCACGTCCACCACCTCGAACACCGCCTTGATCTGCTTGCCGCGATATTCGGCCGCCGGAGCTTCCTCGGAGATGGTCAGCGTGGCCTCACGGCGGTCGCCGGGCCGCACGCCTTCCATCAGCTTGTCGAACCCTTCCAGCGTGGCGTCCCCGAAGGTGAGCACCGGCACCAGTTGCACCGTCTCTTCCTCGGTCTTGGCAATCTGGCGCTCTCCGTCATAGAAGGTGATGTCCACTGTCACGTAATCGCCCGGGGCTGCCGGCTCGTCGGTGGGCACCAGCTCCGCTTCGTCGGCCAGCAGGCGGTCGAGCATCCCCTCGATGTCCTGGTCGGTCACTTCGCGGACCACGCGACGCAGCTTGAGTCCCTTCCAGTCGGGCAGCTCGAACTCAGGACGGACTTCCAGATCGAACTCGAAAGTGAGGCTCCCCTGTTCGGGCAGTTCCACCGCCTCGGGGTCGAAGTCCGGCTCGCTGATAGGAACCAGCTCTTCCTGCTCGATTGCCTGCTGGATGGCGTCCAACAGCAGTTGGGCTTTGGCCTGCTGGCGGATTTCTTTACGAAATCGGGCGGCGATGAGTTTTCGCGGAGCCCGCCCCGGCCGAAAACCCGGCACGTCGGCCTTGGGGCTCAGTTCGTCGATTACCTGATCGATGTACCGCTGAATATCCTCCGGAGGGAGGGTTACGACCACGTGGCGACGGCATGCCTCCGGCTTTTCGACCTGGACTTCCAGATGGAGCTTCGGCTGCTCTTCTCCGGTGGTTGGGTCCTGGGCCAGCAGATCCGAGTCGGGACGTTGGGCACTCATTCTTACTCACCTATAAAAAACAATCCCCGAACCCCTGAGAGTTCCGGGGGCAGACGCCGCGCCTGCATGGCTTGGGGAACGGGCACCGACTACCAAACAAAAAAAGAGCGGGTGAAGGGACTCGAACCCTCGACAACAACGTTGGCAACGTTGTGCTCTACCAACTGAGCTACACCCGCTTACTTCCGAGCCGGCTTCCACCGGCTTTTCGCTGTAAATTATAGCGCGTCGCCGCGACCATGCAAGAGGAACATCTGCCCACTCAAGCCCCTCTTTCCGCCGGGAACCGGCCCGTCGGAACTACCTCCAGGAGGGCGGCAACCTGGGGGCCGGAAGTCTTGCATCCGGGAGGCAGTGCGACACGCGTCGAGGGCGTTCCTGACGCCCGAAGGGCCGATTCACAGCACTTCGGTAATCGCTTCGGCCAGCAGGCGCACGCCCTGGGCAATCCGCTCCGGCGGCTGCACGCCGAAGCTGAGGCGGATCGTGTTGTGCGGCACCGGCCCGCCGTGCGTCGGATAGCAGTAATGCCCCGGCACGTACAACACGCCCCGCTCCACCGCCGCGTGGAACAGGGGGCCTTCGGGTCGAGTGTCCACTTCCGGGGGCAGGGTCAGCCAGACGTACAGCCCACCCTGGGGGCGGATCCAGCGGCAGCCGGGCAGCGGGCCCAGGTGTTCTTCCAACGCCTGGAGCATCGCTTCCAGCTTGGTGCGGTAGGCCCGGCGGAGCACTTCCACGTGCGGTTCCAGCAGTCCGCGGGCAAGCACCTGGTTGATCACGCACTGGGCAAAGTGCGGTGAGCCGAAATCGACGTTGCCCTTCAGATCCAGCACCACCTGGGCCAGCTCCGGCGGAAGCACGCCCCAGCCGACGCGCACCCCCGGAGAGAAACACTTGGAAAACGTATCGGTCCACACGACCAACTGGCCCGACTCGTCCAGCGAGCGGAGGCTGGGCACGTCTTCCCCGTAGTACCGCAGCAGCCGGTACGCACCGTCTTCGATCAGGTAGATGCGCTGATGGCGATTCCACCGCCGCAGAATTTCCAGCACCTGCTCGCGCCGCTTCAGCGGCAGGGTGATTCCGGCCGGATTGTCGAAGTACGATACCAGATACACGGCCTTGACCCGCTCCAGTTGGCCGCTGCGCTGGAAGTGGGCCAATTGGTGTTCCAGGGCCTCGGGCACCAGGCCGTCCTGGTCGGTTTCCACCGGCACGCTATGCACGCCCAGGTTGGCCAGCGTGCCCAGGAACACGAAATAGCTGGGTGCCGCGCACAGGCACACGTCGCCGGGATCGAACAGCGCCTCGGCCACCAGATGCAGCAGTTGATTGCTGCCGGCGGTAACAATGACCTGGTCCAGCTCGATGGCTTGTTCCAACTCGGGCTTTTGGTCCATGTGGGCCAACCGGGCGCGAAGCCGGTCGCGCAGCTCGGGATTGCCCGCCGTGGAGCCGTACTGCAAAGCGGCCCGGGCCAGGCGGGGGTCGTCCATCAGCTCAGCAAGTGCCTGTCGGGTCTTTTCCACCGGCAGCGTCTCGTTGTCCACGAACCCGGCGGCCAGCGAGATAAGCTCCGGGTACTGAAGCGCCTGGGCCATCAGTTGACTGATGGGCTGATTGCGAGCCCAGCCCGAACGCCGACTCCAGCGCGGCGGGGGCCAGCCCCGGGTGGCCGACGGCGAATCCAACGACGTGTCCATTGTAGGCACCCCCTTGTTGCAGGACGTGGAGCTTTTGGACGAGAAGCGCCCTTTTCCATTCTACCCATCCGCCGGGGCGCTTCCCACCGGCGCAGCACCTCAGCGCCCGGTCTTTGAGCACCTCGGCGGTGAGCTTTGCTCCTTTTCTGCTTTCTACGACCCCGGACCGAAGTTCGTCACTCTTTCCAATTGGTGTGTGCTCAAGCACTTCAGACCGGCACCTCGATCCAACCGGCGTTTCTCCGTTCGCCCGGATCACGGCACTGGGCGCGTCGATTTCCGGGCTATTGCCGCTCCGGGTCGGCCAGTGCAGGCATGGGGCTTTCAACGGGCCGGGCAGTTCGCGTGCCGCGCGGCCTGGGCGGCCGTTTGCTCCGGCGGCGCCGAGGGCGGGGGCTGGGATGGTTCGGCACATCGGAAAAGACAAACAACGCTGCCAGCACCGTCAACAGCGATGCGATTACCACGAAAGCCACCGGATAAGGGGGCCAGCCGGCCCAGCGGCCCAGCTCCACCAGCATGCCGGCCAGCGGCGCCCCGATCAGGTTGCCCAGGTCGTACATCGAAAGCATCATCGTCACCCCCAGGCCCCGGAACCGCTGCGGAAAACAGGTGGCTCCGGCCGCCGTGACCGAAGGAAACAGAAACGCATGGCCCATCCCGGTAAACACCGCCGGAACGACCAGCGTGCCCGGGGTGCTCACCACCAGATAAAGCAGCGTGCTGGCCACCAGACAGCTAAAGCCCAGGACGATCATCCGCCGCAGCCCGAACTGTGAAGGCCAGCGCCGTGTCAGCAGCCGGGTGACCAGGGCCACGGGAGCATAGACCCAGAAAAACACCATGATGCCCGAGATGCCCAGCGTTTGCGTGTAGGGGCGCAGGTAGTTGTGCGGCAGTCCCACGCCAATTCCTACGCCCAGGGCCACGCCCAGCAGCGCCAAGCCGGGCCGATAGCGCCGAATCAGCGGCCACACCGGCGGCACGCGGCGGCGCGGCACCCCCTGGACGCCGGAAGTGGCCAGCCACGAAGCCACACAGGTCACTAGCCCCAGCCCGGCGGCGATGAGGAACATGCGGTTCACTTCGGCCGGGGTGGAAGGTTCCGGGCCGAAGACCCAGTCCCCCAGCAGCGTGCCGCCCATCATCCCTACGAAGCCGGAAGTGCCCAACATGCCAATCACCTCGGCCACGCGAACCACCGGCACCCGGCTGGAGATGAAAGTAATGGAAGCCCCGAACACCCCGGCGATGCTGGTACGCAGTGCCACCTGCGCGGCGTACACGGCCGGGCCTCGGGCCGTGTCGATCCACAGATGCGCCGCGCTGCTGGCGGCAAAACCCAGGGCCGACCAGAACCACACGCTCCGCGGCCCCAGGGAATCGATGCCCACGGCCTGGGCCCAACGCATCAGCAGCGAGCCGACCATGCCGGCGGCCACGATCCAGCCCAGGTCCCCTTCGCTGCCGCCGCGCACTTTGACAAAGTCCGCATAGCGGAACAGCAGACTGATGGCCACCATCATCGAGGTGTTGGAAAGATACGCAAACCAGAACGCCCGGCCATAGACTCCGGCCAGCTCATCCGGGGAGCCGGAAGCGCAGAATCCCTGAGCCGGGGACGGCAAATCGCATTTATGGCGGGATGATGTTCGGGCGGGAGGTTTCATGGCAGGCCAGTAGGCAGGAAACACGGCTGTGGCGATTCTAAACCGCCCGGGCCGTGCTGAACAGGGCCGGTGGCTGTGCCACTTTTCGGCAAAGGCTGCTCCGGCCCGGCGCCCTCCGGGAGCTAGCGCTACCGGCTCGCCGACTGCAAGAATCGGCGCTTATTCTTGCATCGGAGCGGAAGCTCCATGCGCAAGCCGCAAGCCGATTGCCGACTTTTTTCCCCGTACTGACGTGCGGGGCTCGCGCCGTTTACAACCCCACGCCTCCAAGCCCCCACGCCTTCAAACGTCCGGCGGTTTGTGTTTCCGCGAAACAGGGCCTAAAGTGAAAAGGTCCTCCCACTTGGCTAATGAGGAGAAGCGATGAGATACGGTGCAATTACGTTGTTCGTTCTGTTCGGGCTGTGGTTGGGCGACGCTGCGGCCGTTGGGGCCGAAGCCCCGCAGAGGCCCAACATCCTGTTTGCCATCGCCGACGACTGGTCCTACGGGCACGCCACGTCGTTGGGTTGCCCGTGGGTGCGCACGCCCGCGTTTGACCGCGTGGTGGAGCAGGGGGTGTTGTTCACTCGGGCCTATACGCCCAATCCCAAGTGTGCTCCGGCCCGTAGCATCATCCTCACCGGCCGCCATAGTTGGCAACTGGAAGCGGCGGCGAACCACTGGCCTTATTTTCCGGCCAAGTTCAAGGTGTGGAGCGAAGTGCTGGCCGAACACGGCTACGTGGTGGGCTACACGGGCAAGGGGTGGGGCCCCGGCGTGGCCAAGACCGCCGACGGCAAACGCCGGCAGATGACCGGCAAGCGGTTCCACAAACACTTTCTAAAGCCCCCGGCCCAGGGAATCAGCCGTATCGACTACGCGGCCAATTTCCGCGAGTTTCTCGACTCGCTGCCCGAGGGTCGTCCCTGGTGCTTCTGGTACGGCGGGCTGGAGCCCCACCGGCGCTACGAGTACGGCTCGGGGGCCAAGGCGGGCAAACGGCCCGAGCAGATCCGCCGCGTGCCCGGCTACTGGCCCGATGTGCCCACGGTGCGCAACGACATGCTCGACTACGCCGTGGAAGTGGAACACTTCGACCGCCACCTGGGGCGGATGCTCGAAGAACTGGAACGACGCAACCTGCTGGAAAACACGGTGGTCATCGTCACCTCGGACCACGGGATGCCGTTTCCGCGGGTCAAAGGGCAGTGCTACGAACCGGGCATCCACGTGCCGCTGGCGGTGATGTGGCCCGCGGGGATCAAGCACCCGGGCCGCAAAGTCACCGATTTCGTGGACTTTACTAACATCGCTCCCACGGTGCTGGAGCTGGCTGGCGTCTCCTGGAAAGAAAGCGGCATGGCGCCCATCACCGGCCGGAGCCTGGTGCCGCTGCTCAAATCCGGCCGGCAAGGGCAAATCGACCCAGCCCGCGATCACCTGCTGCTGGGCAAGGAACGGCACGACCTGGGCCGGCCGCACGACCAGGGCTACCCGGTTCGCGGCATCCGCCGGGGCCCCTGGCTGCTGGTGGTCAATTACGAACCGTCGCGCTGGCCGGTAGGTAACCCGGAAACCGGCTACCTGAACTGCGACGGCAGCCCGACCAAAACCGTCATCCTCCAAGGGCGCGACACAAAAGCCGGCCACCGGTTCTGGCAGATTTGCTTCGGCAAGCGCCCCCCGGTGGAACTTTACAACGTGGAAGAAGACCCCGACTGCCTGAACAACCTGGCCACCAGCCCCGAACATCAAGTGCTGCTGCGCAAGCTGCGCAGTGAAATGGAACAGCGCCTGCGCCGCCAGGGGGATCCGCGGATGTTCGGCCGGGGCGAGGTGTTCGACAACTACCCGCATGCCAACCCCCGCGGCCGGTTCTTCTACGAGCGGTTCCTGCGCGGGGAAGACGTCAAGGCCAATTGGGTCAATCCCAGCGATATTCAAACCAATCCGGAAAACCCCCAGGCCCGCAGGCGTGCTCCGCTGCCGGGACGCGGCGGCAAGAAATAGCCGACCGCGGAAGCAGCCACCTGCGCGCCACGGGAACCGGTGGAACCGAAAACCGGCCCGTCTTTTACCCATCGCTCTGCTCCCCGGCGGCGTTTCCGCTACCCGAAGTCGGGGTTTTGGGGTACCTTGATAGCCGCCGCCGGGACCGGTGGTTCAAGGTTTCGGTTCCGGCGGCGAACAGCCTGTGTCGGGATGGGGTTTTGCCTGCTGTTCCTCCAGCGTAGGGTCGAACCATGAGCAGCGAAGAAACCAAAGCGGAAACCGAAACCAAGGAACAAGCCATCGAGGAGTCCAAGCCCTCGGAGAAGAAGAAAAAACGGGAAAACTCGGTCAAGCTGTACCCGCTGCCCAAGTTTGTGTTTCTCTATCCCACGTGGATTGCCGCCGTGGTGGCGGCGCTGGTTTCCACGTTCACCGGCGGGCACGACCCTTCGCCGGAAAGCACGCTGCACGTGACGCTGGGCTTCGTCTTCCTGACCGTGTTCATTCTGAACACCATCGTGCTGGCCTTCGATTTCCCCCGGGG